>CALGHE010000001.1 GCA_937915765.1 uncultured Bacteroidales bacterium
CTCTCAGCCCGTGCGTTATTTGGTTCCTTGGCCGAGTGGCTAGGCACCGGTCTGCAAAACCGTTTACGGCGGTTCGAATCCGCCAGGAACCTCAAACTCTCCTCTGTCAATCTTTTGACGGAGGAGTTTTTTTTATGCTAAAAAATCTGTTTTTTTGCGCTTTTTTTAAAATTTTATGTGTATCTTGGCTCTTTGAAAATAGGTGAGCGCGTTTCTCTTCCTTAGTGTTTTGACGTTATGCTGCTTATTTTCCTTGTAATGTGTTGAGTCTTAGTTGTTTTGCAAAAAAAACACTATGGTTGGCTGAGGCTCTCTTCATGATGATAGGGTGATATTAATAACGAAATTTGGAACTTGCGTTGTATAACGTGGAGTTGCTTTGGGGAATTAGTTTTTGGAAATTAATTATTTTAAAACCATGAATACAAAACTACAAATTACGCGACTTTGGTGTCGTTTGCGCTGGGTGGCTTTGATGATGATTGTTCCGGCTTGCCTGTGCGCTCAGGATTGTCCTAATCTGGTCGGAGGCACTGAATTTATGCCGACGGCCGGGCATGAGTCCGATTATTACTACACAGTTGGAGACATGGCGATGGTAGGGCCGATGGGTAATTCTATGGCGACAAGCGCTCCGCTTGCCGATTCTGCCCACTATTTCCACACGGACTCTTCGAGGTTTGTTTATGCGGTGACAGACTCTACTCCGAGGCTGAACAAGGACTACCGCGAACTGAGCAAGCCTGCCCTTGTGGCTTCGTTGGACTGCGCCAGCCTCACAAACCTTTTCACTATCACGGTGACAAGTCTGAAGCCCGGAACTACAATAAAGGTGACGGGTATGCTGCATGTGCTTACGTCTGACCTCGACGATGGTGAACACTACAGCATGTACGGAACGGACAAAAAGTACAGCGACTGGAATGCTCCAAATATAGATGTGGGCGTGACTGGCGACTTTGCTACGGTCGCCCTGCCGTATTCGGAACCTGACGTGCCGTTCGAGTATGAATACACGCTAACGGAAGAAGAGACTTATGTGACTTTCATTATCCGCACAGGATACAATTTCAAAGATTTTGATGCGGTGGCTATTTCTGATGTCAAGATTCACGGATGCCTTAATCCTAAGGTGATATCTTCGCAAGGCAAGGAAATTTGTCAGGGCGAACAGGCTCTCTTCACGTTAGATAAAGAGTATAACGCTAAGTCGTACCTTTGGGAATGGTCGGAAGACGGCGGTTCCTCGTGGACGGCTATCTCTTCTAAAAAAAGCGCTCTGCAGGAGGTTAACAAGACTGGTATGGTGCGCTGCACGATGGACGGAATTACGTCTGAACCTGTTGAAATAAAGACAGTTGTGTGTTGCGAGGTGAACGGCATGCCGGCTTCGCGAAAGGTCGTCTTTCATGAAACGTTCGGATATTTCCCTGACGCAAGAACTTATGTGGACAAAGATGGTAACGAATCTGCGCTTCCGGCTAATTATCCTGATTTCAGAACTACTACATCTTTTAATCTGCCTATGCATGACTTTGATGATGGTAGCGGAACGGCTGGAGCTGTTAGCGGCGTTAATAGGGATGGCGCTGTTAGTGATGGTTTGTATGCGGTCGTTGTGCCTACTCCAAAGGGTTACATGAAGCCTGACGGTCAGCCTGCGACTTGGATGAACGGTGTTGTTTCTGATAATACTTCGCTTACTGACGGAAAACCTAATGGTGGTGCGCTGTTTATCAATGTGAATAATACTTATCAGCAGGCTACGCAAACGGCAGGTTATAGCGGACCGATTTTTGAATCTGTGATTGATGGGCTTTGCTCTAATAAGGAACTGTATTTTGAAACGTTTGTGGCGAACTTGTCGGGCGGTCAGGACCCGTGGGTTACTCTGTACATAAAGGATGTGGACGACCCTTCTATAATATATGGTGCGGCGGAAAATGTTGTGGTTGCAGCCGGAGGCGGTTGGCAGAAGATAAGTATATCTGATGTTAATACGCCTAAGAGTTCTGTGCTTTTGCAGGTGATTGCGGACTGTGGAACTCGCTGCTCCGACGGCGGTTTGTGGAGGCAGGGCAATGACCTTATCATCGACGACATCAAGTTTATGACTTGTTCTCCGCCTTCTATCTCTCTTTATTCTGATATTGAGACTTTTGCGCAGGATTCTACTATTTGCGCTGACCAGGAGTTTGAGTTCGAGGCGCCGACGAGCGAATTGCTCGAAAATTATTTCGGAGGCAAGGGTAAATTCAAGTTCCTGTATCAGGTGAGCGTTGACGATGGCGAGACTTGGAGCAATATCGCATATATCGAAGACCCTAAGCTGACGCTTAACACTGCTGACTATCCGGACGCGGAGACTATGAAGTTCAGAATTATTGTTGGCTCTACTGCGGCTCTGGACAAGTTCAATGCAGATCCTAACGCGGTTGTGCTTGGTGATGACTGCAGCGACTATTCTATTTCTGAACCGTTCACCATCACTCGCGCCGGCGACCTTAACATGGGCGCTCCGCTTAAACTTGCGGCCTGCGGCGGCGAGACGGTCACTCTGAAGGGTTCTGTTGACCCTTCGCTGGTCTCTTGGAACTGGGTCAAGTTTGACGGCACTGAGCTTACGGACATCAGCTCTGACGAGGCTCTTAAGGATTACGAACTGAAGGTGGAAGAGTCTGACTCTTTCTATTTTGTGGGTTATACTGCTGACGGATGCAAAGGTCAGCGCGCCGCTTATGTGTCGATGAAATCGACTGTTTCGCTTGATCTGGAAGTGTTGAGGAAGTGCGGTCAGACTGCTGTCACTGCTGTTCCTGACCCTGAGCTGGCCTCGTTTATCTGGGTGCAGGACGGAGATACGCTTGCTGAGACTGGCAATAAACTTGTGTTCGACACAACGTTCAAAAGTGATATTAATCTTACTGTAAAGGGTGTGCTTGACGGCTTCTGCCCAAGTGACACTTTTAAGCTGACAACTTCGGTGAAGGCTCTGCCTGACTCGGTCGTTCCTGAGAATGTTTCTCTGCTGAAAGAGGATGCGAAGGAGAATATTTCAACTTTGGTGGCTGAGCCGGCTGAGGACTGTTATCTGCTTTTCTATACGTCCGAGACTGGCGCGGTTGGCTCTAAGTCTTTGACGCAGGACAAGGCGGTGGCAGACACTTTCGTTTACTGGGTGAGTCAGGTTAACGCGGACGAGTGCGAGAGCGAACGGTCTAAGTTCCTCGTTATAGTGAACGACGCTCCGAAACCGAAGGTGCGAGACACTGCAATTTGCGCGGGCGAGTCTGTCGCAGATTTGTCTGCTCTTGTGACAAAGAATGACGGCGCTTATGAGTTGCGCTGGTATAAAGCTTTGGACGACGAGGTGGCTTTGGAGGCCGCTCCGTCTTTGTCTGAGGCTGCTCCGGGCGAATATAAGTTCTATGTGTCTCAGCAGAATACTGAAACGCAGGCTGAAAGTGACATTGCAGAATTTAGTGTCTTTGTCTATGGTGTGATGGATGTCGAGATGGAGGATATTGTGCTTTGCGCCAATTCGGAGGCTGAGGAACTCTCTCTGGAAAATAAGGCTGACGGTGATAACTTCTTGATGGCGGATGGTTTCGCATGGTACGAAAACGGCTCTGAAAAGCCGGAGGCTCCGGAACTGAACACAAAGGTGACTCAAACTACTGTTTATGAGTATGAGGTGGCTCAGACCTATACGCTCAAGAGCGGCGCGGTCTGCTACGGAAAGCGTTCTCCTTTTACTGTCACGGTGAATAAGGAGGTTGTTCCTGACGGCTCTTTTAATGTAAATTATCTGAAGACGGAAGCTGAGGCTAACGGAGGTAAATTTGAAGACTTGCTCTCTAAGAACCCTAATGTGGCTGTTAGCAAGGAAGGCTCGGAACTTGTATGGTATGATGAAGACGGCTCGTTGATTGGCGAAAAGGCTCCGGCTCCGGTCTATGACGCTTCTGTTCCTGTGGGTACTGAGGAGATATTCGTTTACTACGTCTCTCAGAAAGATGAATATGGTTGCGAGAGCGAAAAGAAAAAGGTGACGGTCTCTGTCAGCTCAACGCCGAAACCGGACGTCGTGCCTCTGAATTATTGCGAGGGCGCGGTTCCTGCAAGTATAGAGACGGCCGCTTCGTTTAATTTGCCGGACGGAGCTGCTGCTGAGGATTACGTGTTTGTTTGGTATGACGGCGACCCGGAAAACGGCGGCAAAGAGGTTAGCCTTGCAGATCTGTCTATCTCTACAAAACTTAAAAACTCTGATAATGTGGAGGAGGTCACCGTTTATTATGTGGCTCAACGTACGGTTAAAGAGCCTGTGAGCACAAGCCGGGCAAGTGAAATTAATGTCACTGTGTACGCTAAGCCGGTGCTTGTGACGGAAACTCCGGACCCTGTCTGCGAAGGTTCTGTTGATATTTCTAACATATACCCTTGATTATTAATATATATATAACTATTTTCATTTTCTACTCCTTCACCTCTTTTGCATAAACAACATATCTTTCAGAAGCATGTCCAATATTATTTATTGGCCAACAAGTATATAACATCAATATTTCTTCTTCTTTTTGAACTGGAACTTGATCTACTGCTGTTTCTTTAATAA
>CALGHE010000002.1 GCA_937915765.1 uncultured Bacteroidales bacterium
AAAAGGACTGAATCTTGCAAGTCAGATTCAGTCCTAATTTTTTTATTGCTTAAAAAGTTTTATCGGACACTAATATAAAAAAAGAATTTTGCAAAATCAGCAAAATTCTTAAAGTGTTAATTATCAACTATTTAATATATAAATCTACTTAATTTTACTTTATATTTAGACAAGTAGTAACTTATTGATATTCAGTGTGTTATGAATTGTTACTTCCCTATGCAAAACTTTCCGAACACGTTGCTGAGGACTTCGTCGGTGGTGATTTCGCCGGTGATTTCGCCGAGGTAGTGCATGCAGTCGCGGATGTCGCGGCTGAGGAAGTCGCCGGAGATGTTTTGCTCCATTCCCTCCTTGACGCGCTCTATCGCCTCCTTCGCGCGCGAAAGGGCTTCGTAGTGCCGCAGGTTGGTCACCACAACGTTGTTGTCTTCTGTCTGTACGGCTTTTGAGTAATGCACCAGCGTGTCTAACAGCGACTGTTTGTTCTGGCTTAGCTTGGCCGACAGGAATATCTTGACTGCATTGTCCGGCAGTTCAATAGAGGATAGCTCCTCACGTTTTGCCGGCGTGATGATGTCTGTCTTGTTGAACACAACCACAACCTTCTTGTCGCGCACCTTCGCAAGGTTTTTGTCGAGGAATTTGCGGATTTCCGGAATGACGTAGGAGGAGTCTATAATCATCAGCACGATATTCGCCTCTTCCATCTTTTTGAAAGTGCGTTCTATGCCGAGGTTCTCCACGATGTCGTCCGTTGAGCGTATTCCGGCAGTGTCTATAAACCTGAACAGCACGCCGTCTATCTGCACGGTATCTTCGATTACGTCGCGCGTGGTTCCGTGAACGTCAGAGACGATGGCCTTCTCCTCGTTCAGCAGACAGTTCAGCAGGGTTGACTTGCCCACGTTTGTCTCGCCCACAATCGCCACCGGAATGCCGTTTTTGATAGCGTTGCCCATCATGAACGAATTTGCAAGCGACGATATTTTCTCGTGAATGTCGTTTACAAGGTTGAGTAGGTTCTGCCTGTCTGCAAACTCCACATCCTCTTCGCTGAAGTCCAGTTCAAGTTCTATGAGCGACACGAAATTAAGCAGTTTTTCGCGCAGCAGAGCCAGCTCGTTAGAGAAGCCGCCGCGCATCTGGCTGAGCGCCAGTTTGTGCGATGCTGCGGAGTTGGACGCGATAAGGTCTGCAACAGCCTCGGCTTGCGACAGGTCCATCTTTCCGTTCAGAAAGGCACGCTGAGTGAATTCGCCCGGCAGGGCCATGCGGCAGCCTTTGTCAAGCAGAAGCTGCAGAATTTGCTGCTGTATAAACTGAGAGCCGTGGCAAGCTATTTCAACAGTGTCTTCTCCGCTGAAGGAGTTAGGGCCTCTGAAAACGGTGGCCAGCACCTCGTCTATCACATTTCCGTCAGAACTGACAATCTCGCCAAACAAAGCCCTGTGCGATTTCGCACCGGAAAGCGACTTCCCCTCTTTTGCAGAACGGAAGATTTTGTCAGAAATAGAGAAGGCGTCACGTCCGGATATGCGGATGACGGCAATCGCCCCAACGCCAGCTGCGGTGGATATGGCGCATATAGTGTCTGAATTTTGTGTCATACAATAAAGTTTAAAGTTTTTTGGAACATTGGTTCTCAAAAAAGTTTCACAAAAGCAAATGTAGAAAAAATATTGTAAAGAAAAAAGCGGAGAAGGGAAGTGTCAGAAGAAAAAAAGTGCGTCAAAATTATATTTTGACACACTGTGCGCAAATTCGTTATGCAAGATACGGGTTGGAGCGTTTCTCCTGTCCTACATTAGTTTTAGGGCCGTGACCGCAGAAGATAACTGTGTTTTCTGGCAAAGTCATAAGTTTCTCTTTTATTCCGGATATAAGCGCGTTATGGTCGCCGCCCCACAGGTCAGTTCGTCCGATGCTTCCGCAGAAAATTATGTCTCCGGCAAATAGGCAACCGTTCTTAGGCGCGTAGAAGGCGAGTCCGCCGGTAGAGTGTCCCGGTATCATCAGCACTTTCAGCGTAATCTCGTCAACCGAGATTTCGTCGCCGTCTTTCAAGTTCAGAACAGACTGTTGAGGCATCTCCACTGATGAGTAGCCAAACATTTCGGCCTGCATCTCCATTCTGTCCAGTAAGAACTTTTCCGGAGCGGAACATTCGGCTCCGATTCCGTAGGTCTCTTCCACGAACCTGTTGCCCAGGGCGTGGTCGAAGTGCAGGTGGGTGTTCAGCACGCGTTTCAGAGTCAGGCCGTTGTCTGCGATAAAACGTTTCAGTTCCTCTTTTTCTTCCGGATAGTAACAACTTGGATCTATCAAGATGCAGTTATTTTGCTCGCTTATGAGCAAGTATGAGTTGACGCCGAGGTCATTGAATGCGAATGTTTTTATTTTCATAATGATGTTTGCTTTAATGGTTGATGCCTTTTAGCATGGGGACAAAGGCGCACGGCCCCAGTTTTTCGCTTTTAAAGTCAACGTCAGAAACTCTTTCGATGCGGTACATCTCAAGATTTTTGCCGGAGCCGAACGGAAGAATCATCAGTCCGCCTATTTTCAGCTGTCTTAGCAGTTTTTCAGGCAGTTCGGCAGCGCCGGCAGTGACTATGATTCTGTCGAACGGAGCATGATTAGGCAGCCCCTCGAAACCGTCGCCCAGCACGCAGCGAATCGTGTATCCTAAGTTGGTCAGTCTCTTTTTAGTGGCGGCATACAGCGGGGCCTGCCGTTCGATAGAGAAAAGCTCCACGCCGCATTCCGCAAGCACGGCAGCCTGATAGCCGGAGCCAGTGCCGATTTCAAGCACCTTCTCGCCACCTTTTAGCCTCAGGTTTTCAGTCTGTTTCGCCACAGTGAACGGCTGAGAGATAGTCTGCCCGTGCCCGATGGGCAGAGCCTTGTCTTCGTAAGCCATGTTAGCAAAGGTGATGTCAACAAAATATTGTCTGGGCACCCTTGAAATCGCGTCCAGAGTCATTTTGTCCGTAATCCCTTTCTGCGCAAGTTCCCCCACAAGCCGTTTCCGTCGCGGAATGTAAATCGCCTCCTCCCTCATCAACATACATTTAAATTACAGGGGCAGATAAACACCTTTCTTCGTGATGAAGAACTCCTCTTTGAAGAACTCCTTCAAATCATACAGAGTAGCGCGTTTTTTGAACGGAGCTATTTCTTGCTGCAGCTCTCCGCCTTTAAGGCAGATGAGTCCGTTAGGCAAACTGTTCTTCTGCTCTTTGTTCTGCACGTTCTTTTGAGAAAGACGCACCAAGTCGGCCAAAGGCATTACGGCGCGGCTCACGACAAAGTCGAACTTAGCTTTTTCCTCTTCAATGCGGCAGTGGCGGAACGTTGTGTTAGCCAAGCCGATAGCGTTAGAAATTTCGGTGGCAACCTTAATTTTCTTGCCGATAGAATCAACAAGGTGAAACGTAGAGTCCGGAAACATGATGGCGAGCGGAATAGCCGGAAAGCCGCCGCCGGTGCCAACGTCAACAATAGAGGTCCCGGGTCTGAATTTCAGAATCTTGGCAATAGCCAAGGAGTGGAGCACATGATGCTCGTAGAGGTTGTCGATGTCCTTGCGGGAGATGACGTTAATCTTGCTGTTCCAGTCTTTGTACAGGTCAAAAAGAGCAGCGTACTGCTCCTTCTGAGTATCAGTCAAGTCTGGAAAATATTTCAAAATCAAATCCATAATCAAATAATTTTTAGTGAGGTGCAAAGATAATCTTTTTATTGCTAATTAGAGTATCGCCGCATCTGTAATTTACTCGATAGGCAGAATGTGAACCTTATCATCCTTCAAGAACTCCTTGATTTCATCAAACGGGACGGAAATCGTCACGAAGTTTCTCGTTATCTCGTAAGGGTTGTAAATGAACGTTATGCTGTCATTGCTGATTCTGAAGTTGTCGCTTGCCTTAATCTCTTCGTTCGGCCAGTATAAGTTAGAGATTAGATCCTCTTCGCTCCAGTTGTTAGTTGTTTTGGCTCTGTTGCGCAAGATTTTTGACAGCCCGTTTTTGTATCCCTCGTTGAAGATGTCAGAGGCGGAAATGACGGAGCCGTCCGTCATGTCGAATACAATATAATTGTAGCTGTAATGTCCGTGAGCACCGCCAGTGTAAGTTTCCATGTAAGTTTTGTAGCACAAAATCTTTCCGTTGAAGAAGTCGATAGAGCCTTGCATGTATAGTGTGTTCGAAAGGTCAGGCCCGTCTTCTGTCAGTGGCGACTCTCCTTCTTTCCAGTCGTTAAAATCAGATTCTATCAAGTTTGTAATGTTATTTTTAATGTCCGAATTTTCAGAGTCCAGACCCGTAGCATCAAGAACTTTTTTCTGAATTTTGGACAAGATAACCATGACGTCGTATTCAATAGGATAGACGATGCGCAACTCTCTGCGGAATTCTATGTTTGTGTCCTCATTGTAAATATTGAACACGGCATCATACTCTTTGCAAGTAAATCCGTCGAAATAGCTTGTCTCCCCTTCTTTCACAACAACGCTTTGCGTCTCCTCGGCCTTTGCGTCCGTTCCCTTTGCGTCGGAGTCCGGCATAGGCAGGTACACGGTGTCTCTTACCGTGTCGTGCAAGATGTGCACGTCCGGCATTCTGTTTTGCTGCACGCAAGAAGTCAGAGCCAGAAGTGTCGATATATGTAAAATCAGTCTCTTCATGACGAGTCAGAATGTTAATTTAACACAAGTTTTGAGCCAACAGCAGGTTCAGCATTCAGCTTGTTCATCTTCATAAGGCTGCGTTTGCGTATTCCGTAAGCCTGAGAGATGGATAGCAGAGTTTCGCCCTTCTGCACCACATGATATTTTGCGGCTTTGAACTTCTTCTTTTTCTTTTTCACGAAGAATGTTTCGCCGGCTTTAAGCACGTAGTCTTCAGGGAAGTCGTTAATCTTTTTCAACGCCTCGATAGACTTGTTGTAGCGCTTTGACAAGCCGTAGAATGTGTCGCCGGGCTTTATCGTTATGCACTCCACGCCGTTTATAGAGCCGTTCACCGCGGACGGCGTAGGGTTTGGAGCGATTACGTCGGTCGTGCCGTTTATCTTGTAATCATCCTCTTTGAGGTACTTTTCGGGGTTCTTGTCGAACCGTTGCAGGTCGTTCTGCTCGATTACGGCAATCAGCAGTTCCGGATATTTAGGGTTAGTTGCGTAGCCGCATTTCTTCAGCCCTTTCGCCCAGCCTTTGTAGTCGGTCGTTTTCAGTTCGAAAAGCGGAGCGTAGTGTTTGCGCTGTGTCAGGAAAAGAGCGTGGTCGCGGTACGATTCCGCAGCGTCTGCATAGACACGGAAGCAGTCGTTCTTCTTGTCGTCGTCCTTGAAAAACTTCTTGCCGTTGTAGTCGCTGGTGCATTTTATTCCGAAGTGGTTGTTGGCCTCGGTGGCGAGGTCGCTTCGTCCGCTGCCCGACTCAAGTATTCCCTGCGCGAGCGTGATGCTGGCTGGAATCTTGTATTCGTACATGTCTCTTATCGCCGTTCTGTAAAATCTCTCAATGTAGGCCGATGTCACGTCAGAGCGGTAAGACTGGGCAGTTGCAGATGCGGCTATGAATATAGATATTAATGAAACCGAAAATCTTCTAAACATACTTTATTTATTTAATCGTTACCATTGTTGCTCCGAATCCGTATTCGCGGAAGGATGCGTCTTGACTTATGCAGTTAGGATAGCGGTGCTTCAGCTCGTTGAGAATCTCTTTTCTCAGAACTCCTTCTCCTTTGCCGTGAATGAACACGATTTTCTGACCCTTGCGCTTAATGTTCTCAGTCATCACGCTGTTGAAGGTCTTCATCTGATAGTCCAGCATATCTTTGTTGCTAAGTCCGTTTGTGTTGTCCAGAAGCTGCCCGATGTGCAGGTCAACCTCTATAATCTCCGGCACGCCTTGGTTCTTGCGGGAGATGTTCCGCTGTTCCGGTTTTGCCTCCTTCTGATTTATCATGTTGTCTATGTCGTTCTGCGAGATGTTGAACCGTTCCGCAAGGATGTTGTTCTTCACGATAGGGAAGAGCAGCGCGTTTTCGTGAAAGTAATCGTTTTCCGTAAAACTGTGCAGCTTGTAGAATTTGACCGGATTGATTTTCAGCCGCAAGTCGTAGGCCGGACGTGCGGAGTACGCTTTCCCTTTCTTGAATGCGATGAGCTGGACGTTAATCAGTTCGAGGTCGTTAAGTCGCTCTTTCTTAATCTCTTCGATGAATATTTTCGTGTTCGGCTCGATAACTCCGGCTGCGCGGCAGTAGAATGTGCCTCCGTTTCCGCTCGCAACGGTGTAAGAGAGATAGTAGTTGCTGTCGTTTATCAGATAACATTCGTAGGCCGACGACGATATGGCTTTCGGGTCCATCGGCAGATAGGCAATCAGAGCGTTTATCGCTTCGCCTTCCGGTGTCTCTTCAATCTTCTCTTCCGGCTCCTCGCAGATGTTGGCGTTTTTCTGAGAGAACCGGAACGTCTCGTCTTCAATCTTCTGCTCCTGAGGCTTGTTCTGTCCTGCAGGCTCCACAACGACGCATTCGCGGATTAGCGTAGGCACGTCAAATCCGTCTTCGTCTGTCACTTCCACCATCTCTTTGTTAATTATTTTGCTCACAATTCCGCCGCCTTGAGCGTTCAGGAATCTGATCTTGTCTCCGACTTGTATCATACAGTTTAATTTAAAAATTATGTTGCCAGATGATTTTTCTGCGAATAAAATCTGAACAACTTGTCAAAGTTGCTTATTTTTGTGCGAATTTAATAATAAAAGAGAAAAAAAAGATGTCGAACCCTAAAAATATTTCGATAGAGGAGTATAACTATCCGCTGCCGGACGAACGAATAGCCAAGTTTCCGCTCGAAAACCGAGACGATTCGAAACTTCTGGTGTACAGAAACGGAAGCGTTTCTCAGAGTGTTTTCAGGAACTTGGCGGACGAGCTGCCGAACAATCTTCTGATGGTTTTCAACAACACGAAAGTTATTCAGGCGCGTATGGTTTTCGCGAAGGAGACGGGGGCGCGTATCGAGGTGTTCTGCCTTGAGCCTCATGAGCCGTCGGACTACGCTCTTGTGTTTCAGGCTGAAAGCAGGTGCGTGTGGCAGTGCATGATTGGCAACGCGAAGAAGTGGAAGAGCGGCGATCTGCTCAGGCGGGTTGATGTGCGCGGCAAGGAGGTCGAGCTTAGGGCACGGCGTGTCTCGGCTGACGGGTCTGACTATTACGTGGAGTTTGAATGGAGCGGAGGCGTCTCTTTTGCGGAGGTGCTGGACGCTGCCGGCGAACTGCCTATTCCGCCGTATCTGAACAGGGAGACTTGCGAGCGCGATAAGGAGACTTATCAGACGGTGTATTCTAAAATCAAAGGGTCGGTGGCAGCTCCTACTGCAGGTCTGCACTTTACGCCTTCGGTGTTCGAGCGTCTGGCGGAGCGCGGCGTTAAGAGGGAGGAGGTGACGCTACACGTGGGTGCCGGAACGTTTCAGCCGGTCAAGTCGGACACGATAGGGGAGCATCAGATGCATACGGAATTTATCTCTGTCAAGCGCAGCTCTATAGAAAATATTAAGGAAAACCTCGGTCGTGTGGCGGCGGTCGGAACAACGTCTGTCAGAACGGTGGAGAGCCTCTATTTCTTGGGCGTGATGGTGACGAACGAGCCTGATTTGCCAGTGGAACGGCTGAAGGTGGAGCAGTGGTCGCCCTATTCGGGCGATTGTGACGTGACTGCTGATGTGGCTCTCGGAAATTTGCTCAAGTATATGGATGCGCATAATCTCGACACGCTGAACGCTTCTACTCAGATTATCATTGCTCCGGGATATTCTTTTAAGATTGTGATGGGGATTGTGACTAATTTTCATCAGCCGCAAAGCACTCTGCTGCTGCTTATATCTGCCTTTGTGGGCGAAGACTGGAAGCGTATTTATGATTATGCTCTGAAAAATGATTTCAGGTTCCTGAGCTACGGAGATAGTTCGTTGCTTCTTCCGCAGGATTTAGGGTGAAGTGTCTGATAGACTGTTATATGATAAAAGCAAGGCTTGACTTTTTCGTAATGTCAAGCCTTGCTTGCTTTAAGAGAACGTTTTTTTACCAGCCCCAGCCGCCCATGCCGCCGCTTGCTGCTCCGGTGGAGACTGTGTATGATTTGTAGTTTCCTGCAGATATGGACGGAGCGTCAGTCTCATATATCGCAAATCTGTTGTCGAAAAGATTAAGCGCGCCGTCGAAGGAATCTCCGGTGTAGAATTTGTAGCCGGAGATGTCGGACGAGTAGGCGCATACCGCCGCGGTTGCAGAGACTGGCATCTTGAGAGCCGAAAGCACCTTGCCGTTTGCGTCTGCCACTATGAAAAAGTTGTTTGCAGACACGCTGATTGATGTCGAATAGATGTGAGAGACTGAGCTGCTTGGCACGCTTTCGTTGAACATGCCGTTGCTGCCTATGCCCAGCACGTAGCCGCCAGTGTGGGTGTAGCCGTTGTTCGTGTCGAGAGCAGAGTTGCCGTTGCCAGACTGGCAGCAGACCGTTACTCCTCCAGAGACCTCCATGCTGCCGTTAGAGTCCAGCCCGTCGCCAGAAGCCTGCACGTAGTGGTAGCCGCCCTTGACGTATATCTTCGGAGTGCCGGATACGGTGCCGCTGCTTCCTGTTGAGGCGTTCCAACCGTCGTCCGAAGAGACAATGTATGTAGAGCCGCCGTTGAATGTTATCGTTACGCCAGAGACACCTTCGTAGGATGCGGTGACGCGAGTGTTCCCGCCGTTGAATGTCAGCGCGTTAACGCCGTGTATGCCTTGGTCGTACGATGCCCAGACCTCTATGTCGCCGCCGTTGATGTTGACCGTTGACGCTTTTAGTCCTGAGTTGTAAGATTTCACATTGACCTTTCCGCTGTTGATGCTGATAGTCCCGTCTGCTTTGATGCCTTTGGGCGAAGAGTAATATTTTCTTCTTGAATTTGATGTAGTGTAGTCGGACGATGTGCCTTCGCAGCCAGCTGTCAACGTCAGGGAGAGCGAGTCGTTATTTCCTCCAGTCGTGCCGATGGTCACATCTCCGTCGCAGGTGATGCTTTTCCCGTAATATGCGGCGAGGTCTATTGTTCCGCCAGTTATGCTTACGTTGCCGTTTGCGCTGATGGCGTGGCTTCCGGAAGAGTTGACATCTACGGATGTTGATGAAGAGCCAGGGCCGAATCCGCCCGGACGGTTGCTTGACGAGGAGCCGTTGCTCGATGTTGTGGCGGTGTAGAAATATTTGCCGTTATTGGAAACATATACTTCGCCGGCCGATATATTTACGTTTCCGTCTGCCTTTATCGCTTTTGACATATAAGCCGCGTTGGCAATCTCGATATTTGTCTTTCCGCCCGAAATCAGCACGTCTTTGTCGCTCTTTATCGCAAATACGGAAGAAGTGTCTGAATTGACAGACTCTATGAAGTGCGCGCCTGTAAGGTCTGCTGTAAATTCTCCGCCGCATATATGCGCGTTGCCGTCGCATTTCAGAGCTTTTGCTGCGATGCCGTCGCCAGAGACAGAGACGTTCGCGTCGCCCGAAATCATGATGTTTCCATCGGCGTTCATAGCTGAGTTGTACGAGTGGTCATTTCCTGTCCCGATGTAAGGCATTGAGGCGGAGAGTGTAGAGGAGACTGTGCCGCCCGAAATCAAAATGTTCTGTTTAGCCCTTAAACCTTTAGCTCCGTTACCGTTGACAATGTTAGTCACGTTTCCGCCAGAGACGATGATGTTTTGGTCTGCGGCAATGCACTTGCCGTTTTCTCCAGAACATTCCAAAATAATCTCGCTTCCGTTTATAATTACTTCAGAATCAGACTTTAAGCCAGAGGCGAAAGATGAGTCGTCGCTTGCGATAAGAGCATTGCCTGACGTTTGGATATATAACTTTCCGCCGTTTATTTCGATAGGCTGCAGAGAACTTTTAATACCTTTAGCTGCTGCACCAGACATGTTTATGTCTATCGAGCCGCCATTAATCACAATGGAGCTGTCGGCCTTCAAACCTTTTGCATCGTCAGCCGAAGAGACGATTTCAATCTTGCCGTCTTCAATCCTTATAGATTCGCTGCACTGCACTCCGTCGCCTGCAAAATTCATAGCCGACAACAAGCCGCCGTACATTTCAAGCCCGTCTGCGTTTAATCCGTCGCCAATCGCGCTCTTCACAATAATTTCCCCTCCGTATATTTCGACGTGCTTAGAGCCGTTAATCGCGTGTTTTGTATTTCCGTATATTTCGAGCGAGCCATCTTTCTCGTCATAGAATTTCAGTTTCGATTTTGAGTATATAGCCCCTTTGTAAGCGCTTGCCTCGCCATCTTTCAGCGTTGAGGCTCCGCGCATGTTTACTGTTGCGGCATAAGATTCGCCGTCTTCCCCAAGGTTCAGCACAATAGGCGCATTGCTGCATGAGAGAGACAGATTGTCGAACACAAGCGTGAACGCTCTGTCTGGGGTTATGGAGAAAGATCCGTTGTCCGAACTGCCTGACAGATAGTACACTACACCTTTAATGTCTGCCGCAGAATTTATAGAGACGTTGGCTCCGTCTGTTGTGACGCTGATGTTGGAGTATGGGTTTTGAACCATTGCGTCATCTCCGTCAAAAGTCACAAAAACAGTGTCGCCGTAAGTGTCGGAACTTGTCAGCGTGAAAGTGGCACTGTCAACCTCTGCAACAGAAATAGACTCGGAAACAGATCCTTCTATGTTAATGTATCCGTCCGAAAATCGTATTGTGTCAATTTCAGAAATGTTGAATGTTTTAGTGTTGAATATTGTGTGGAAATTTATTTTGTTTTGAGCCAATATAGCCAAAGAGGCGAATATGGACGCAGTGATTAAAATTTTCTTTTTCATATCTTGCTGAATTTAAAGATGTTGTTATTAGACTTTAGAGTGTATAATCCGCATGGCAGATGTGAGATGTTAATCAGTTCGCTGCAGCTTGTAGAGCCGCTCATTACAATTTTTCCCTGTGCGTTGTAAATTTCGTAGAGTACAGTCTCGGAGTTTCCGTTCTGTACGGCAATGAGGTCGGACGCCGGATTTGGATAGACGCAGAACACGTCGCTGCTTTCTGTTTCCGTTCCGGAAGTGTTGTCTTGAGCAATTTGCAGTTTGTCTATTGAGGCTAAGTTTTTGAAACCGAGTTTCCGTCGCCAAGTTCGTCAATTATAAGATCAGAGTCAGAAAAATACAACTTTCCGCTCTCCTTGACATAGAAAACCTCAGAGACGCCGCTTTGCTCCACTGTGATTTTTGTAATGTTCTCGGCCATTGTGTACAATGACGAGGTACATAGCGATAAAACGCTAAGAATAATTGTGTTAGTTCGTGGTTCCATATTGTTTTTTTTAAATTTGTGTAGGCGAATTTAGAACGGGACGCAAACCTGCAAAAATTTATTATGTAAATGAGATGTTTTTTTCAGTCAATGACAATGTGCAATGAAATAATCGTTTTGGCACAACTTGGAATTTCGAGGGACGCTTGTCAGAACGAAGCACCGCTTCCAATTCGCACTCCAAAGTGGCTTTTAGCGTGTCGGACAAATGCTTGCCCCTGTAGCCTCCAACGGCGATGATTGCGTTTACAATGCTTCTGAGAGAATATTTGCGCTTTCGCACTTGCACATCTAAAAATTTCTCTATAACTTGCCACTGATTATCAGAGAGATTTGATGGATAATGATTCATTCCTTTGTTTTTTTGCACCCCTTAAAGTTGTGAAAAAAATATCCACTTATAAAACTGATAATCAATATTTTAAGTGTGGTTTTTGAGAATTTTTTTAGAACTCTCAAGTTAGTCTTTAATTAAATTTAAACAACTTCTAAATCTTTATGTTTCGTAATATTTTTATAATTATTTTTGCGATAAGTGCGTCGGTAAGCGTATCTGCAGGTGATATGGATTCTGTATTTTATGATTATCCATTAATGAAAAGTCAAATATCTTTGATGAAAAAAATTTAAATGAGCGTACTGTTAAAAAAAACGTTGTTGTATCTGACTCCACCATATCTTTTGAAAATAAAGATGGATATGTGTTTGACATTAAGATTCAGTCCTATGAGTCTGACATCAATAAAACACATAAATTTATTGCAGAGGTGCTTTCTCCGAACAACAAGACCATTTTAAATATTGATGTTCCTTCGTTTTTTAACATGGTTGTTTTTGAAGTTTTGAAATTTAGAGATTATATGTTTTTTGAAGAAATTGAATTTTTATGTCAGTTGCTGAAGGAAAAAATGGTTAAGCCATTTGAACTGCTGAAAAAAAATGAATATGTGGATGACGTTTATTATGATTCATGTTTCGTGCTATTTAAAGAATCGAATTCTTATTCTTTGGTACTTGAAGCTTGTAATGAAGATTTTCCTCATGAGTCTTTAAGTTTTATATGCTTCGATGATGGTAGATGTGTATTTGAATATTCTTTTAGTCTCCCTTGATTGGAAAGCAATGAAGATGATTTTTATGTGGATAGATGCTGGATTGTACTATACTAACACAATTCAAATCAGTTTTAATTAAACATGTTGCGTACGGTTAGATTTGATCAGATGCTAAAATGGGTGGAAACTTACAAAAAGTTTGAGGTGAAATACGCCCAGCCAG
>CALGHE010000003.1 GCA_937915765.1 uncultured Bacteroidales bacterium
TTATATGTGTGAGTCGAAGATAACCAAAAAGGACTGAATCTTGCAAGTCAGATTCTGTCCTAATTTTTTTTATTGCTTAAAAAGTTTTATCGGACACTAATATTTGCAAATACAAGAATAACCTAAATGGGTTGAAACCTTTTATGGAATCAGCCCTGATTTTTTTTCTTTTTTAAACTTTTAGCGGACAGTAATAACTTTTAAAGTATAAACGGTGAATTTATAGAACTCACCTAAAGGAGGATTCATTACGAATTTTCAAATACTCAAAAAAAAAGCGCCAAACCCGTACTGTCTGGCGCTTTTTAACTCTACCGCATCATTTTTTCTTCTTCTTAGAAGGCATGTACGGTTTGTTTATCATTGCGATATTTTTTAGTTCGATGAGCCTCATTTCTCCTTCTTTTATGTCAATCTTGCCTCCGGACAACTCTCTCAAATCATCAAAAATCTTTCTGTCGTCCACTCCGTCCTTGTTAAAATTGACAAAGCACTTTTTCATGTGGCAAGCGATAAGATGCAGCAACTGCGACCTCTCCTCGCCCTCCTCCATTTCAGAAGCCTTGTCTATAAGCCCCTGCACGGTTTTGCCATAGTGCATATATCTAATCTGACGAGAAGACGAGTAAGGAATCCTGTCCGGCTTCACGTAAAGGTTCTCCTTTCTGACAATTTCGTAAGGATAGTCAATATCAAGCTTAAAGTCTGACATAATTGCAAGATGATCCCACAAGATGTGCTTAAAGTCATTAATATCCCTCAGATGCGGAAACAGATTCCCCATCGTGACAATTATAGCCTGCGCGCACGCCATGCGCTCCTCACGGTCTTCAATAGTCAGGCAATAGTCAACCATATTCTGGATGTTGCGTCCATATTCGGGCAACGCCAATCGTCTCTGCTGAGTGTTATACTTCATAAAAACTAATTTAAATCAGTTACACCATCAATCGTTCATAGAGACAAGGAACTCTTCGTTCGAGCGAGTGTTCTCCATGCGGTCCTTCAAGAATTCCATAGCCTCGATAGAGGTCATGTCTGACAAATATTTGCGAAGTATCCACATTCTGCGCACAGTGTCCTTGTCCTGCAGCAAATCATCGCGGCGCGTGCTGGACGACATAATGTCAACAGCCGGATAAATACGCTTGTTCGCAAGTTTGCGGTCAAGCTGAAGCTCCATGTTACCCGTACCTTTGAACTCCTCAAAGATAACGTCGTCCATCTTAGAACCAGTATCAGTCAAAGCTGTTGCAATGATAGTCAAGCTGCCTCCGTTCTCAATGTTTCTGGCAGCACCGAAGAATCGTTTTGGCTTATGAAGCGCATTAGCGTCAACACCACCAGAAAGCACCTTTCCTGACGCCGGCGACACTGTGTTGTATGCGCGCGCCAGACGAGTGATAGAGTCCAGAAGAATAACCACATCGTGTCCGCACTCAACCATACGCTTAGCCTTTTCAAGCACAATGCTGGCAATCTTCACATGACGTTCAGCCGGCTCGTCGA
Source organism: uncultured Bacteroidales bacterium (assembly GCA_937915765.1). Classification (GTDB taxonomy): domain Bacteria; phylum Bacteroidota; class Bacteroidia; order Bacteroidales; family Paludibacteraceae; genus RGIG9379. Next base: position 1,510 of record CALGHE010000003.1, read on the forward strand.
ACGTAGATGCGATAACCTCCGCATTCACGCTGCGCGCCATGTCTGTCACCTCTTCCGGACGTTCGTCTATCAGAAGTATAATCATATAAACTTCCGGATGATTCTCCGCAATTGCATTTGCTATATCCTTAAGCAGCACGGTTTTACCGGTCTTAGGCTGCGCAACAATCAAACCACGCTGTCCCTTGCCTATCGGGCTGAAAAGGTCAACGATACGAACCGACATATTATTGGAGCTCTTTCCGCCTGTCAAATTAAATTTCTCGTCAGAGAACAAAGGCGTAAGATGGTCGAAAGGCACACGGTCTCTCACATACTCAGGAGAACGCGCATTAATTTTGTCAACACGAACCAAAGGGAAATATTTCTCACCTTCTTTCGGCGGACGTATAGCGCCCTCGATAACATCGCCAGTCTTCAGTCCGAACAGCTTTATCTGAGACTGAGAAACGTAAATATCATCAGGAGAGTTCAGATAATTAAAATCGGAAGAACGAAGGAAACCGTATCCGTCAGGCATAATTTCAAGAACACCTTCACCTATAATAATATCGTCAAAATCGTAAACTTTAGGTTTCGGCTGAGGCGCGTACGGTCTGTTATCGTACGGTCTGTTGTCGTACTGATCATCTCTGCCGCACTGGCTTGCCGCATTTTCTTCAGCAATGCGAGCAGCCTCTTCCGCAGCCCTTTGCTGTTCCAGTTCGGCCAAAGCCTCCTCTTCCGTTATCCCTCTTGCAGCCGCAGACTCTTTAGCGCGTTTCTGCTCCAAAATTCTCTTGGCAATAGACGCCGCCGGATTCCCTGCTGACATTGTCTCCAACCCTCCGCGACCAATTTTTCCGACCATGCGTCGCGGCTCTTTACGCATATTCTGAGAGTTCTGCCTGTTATTAGGTTTGCCCTGTTTTGGCAACTCCTGCTGCATATTCTCCTGAATTTCGTCTAAAGACTCAACTTCACCCAGATCTGCTGTGATAGATGGTTCTGCCTCCATCTGCTGAGCGTCTCCTTTGCCTGCCGCATTCTGAATTGCCTCTTCATCCAAAATTTTATAAGCCAATTCCTCTTTTTTATAAGAATCCGGTCTCTTGATGCCCAACAAACGAGCCATCGCTTTCAATTCAACTAACGTCTTTTCTTGTAATTGAAAAATAGTGTGCTGCATATATTAATACTTAAAAATATACATAACTTAAAATATAATAGATATAAAAAACTGCTTGACTTTTCTCTGAAAAACAGATTGAAAAAAAACAGTAATAGTTATTTCTTTTTTTATCTGGGCGCCATCTACTCCACCAAAAGCAATCGGACTAAAAAGCACCCTCGCACTTCCCCTAAATCAAATATTTAGAATTGAGATTTATATACTTGAATCACGAATGTGACCCCTCGGAGATAAATACGCTGCAAAGATAGTGTTTTTTTTTAGTTCTTCAACACTTTTTTTATTTTATTTGCAGTTCTATCACATTTTTAGTATTTGCATCAACCTTGAACCTATCATCCGAACGTTCTCCCACAACCCAAACGACATCTCCGTCCGACACAAGCAGCCAAACCGCCTCTTTTTCCAATAAAGACATCTTCCTGTCGATAAAGAAATCGCTGACTTTTTTTCTGTTCTTCATGCCAAACGGAACAAAATAGTCTCCTTCTCGCCACTTTCTTAAGACTAAAGGGAATTTTAGCTTGTCCGCATCAAGAAAGCAAAATCGCTTATCTCGCTTAACCTCAAACTCGGCCGCAGACAGGCGTCTTATTTCTGCGCGCACCGGAACAGACAGGCTCTCTGCATACTCCTCTATATAGTATTCTGAATCAGCACACCCGTCACTTCTTTCGGCCACAAGCAAACAGTCCCTATCCCTTATCAGCCTGTATTTTGGGGAGAAAAACTGTTTTCCCGAAATAGATTCAAAACTCCTGACAACGTCATCAACAACCGCGGCGGAGAATCCAAACTCGCTCAAAATTTCATACAAAACAAACCTTGCGTTTTCACTCTTCGCCAAACCGCTCATCGAGATTTTCAGCAAATTGCCGTCACGACTCACAACACGGCTTTTCACATCCGCAATAGCCTTCTCTACGAAACTCTCCGCCTCCGCAAGATTCTCCGCAGCCTGCAGGACCGCCCTCTTAAACGAAGGGTTAACCTCCTCCATTTTAGGTATTATCTCGTTTCTGAATTTATTCCTGACATAGACGCTCTCTGCGTTAGTCGAATCCTCCACATGCTCCAGTCCATGCTCCGACAAATAGTTCAATACCTCCGCTCTGGAGACGGACAACAGAGGGCGCACAATCTTCCCGTTCTTAGGCTTTATACCCGAAAGGCCATGGATTCCGGCACCACGACTCAGATTTATGAGAAAAGTTTCCACCAGATCGTCAGAATGATGAGCAACTGCCACATAGTCGCAAGCCCGCTCCTTTCTGACCATTTCAAACCAGTCATACCTCAACTCGCGCGCAGCCATCTCTATCGAGACTTTGTGCTGCTCCGCATACCCTTCGGTATCAAAATCCACCCTTTCCAAGGGAATGCCAAGCCTTTCTGCCAACTCCGCCACAAACCGCTCGTCTCTGTCAGACTCATCCCCTCTGAGATGAAAATTGCAATGAGCCGCCACACAGTCATAGCCACATTCTACAAGCAAATGCGCAAGAGCAACAGAGTCCGCGCCTCCGCTAAGGCCAACCAAAAGCCTGTCACTCTTGGCAAACAAGCCATTCTGTTCAATAAAACGCTCTACCGCCCTCTTCATATACCTGCAAGCGACTATTATTTCTTCTTCTTACCCTTCACGTTTTTTTTGAATCCGTTTCTATACGCCTCAGGACTCTGAAGCAACTCCACAGCCTTCAAATAAAGCTCATTGCTCTGATTTATAATCTGATAATACTCGCTGACGCTCCACAAATCCCTTGCAATAACAGCCTTCAGCTGCAAAGCGATAAGGTCTTTAGACTTTTTAAACTCTTCCTCGTTATAATCAACCTTCTCCGCCTTCCCTGCCTCTACCAGTCCGTTCATCATAAGTGAGTCAGCGGCGAAGTCTGACAAATATCTCTTAAATCCTCCGTTTTTGTCTGAATACATAGACTCCAACTTCTTTCTATTCTGTTCCACGTAATTCAGAACAAACTTGTTTAGAGCGCCCTTAGCCACCAAATCACGGTGATAATTAGTGAAAAGAGTTGTGTCTATCGGCACGAAAATATCAGGCATCACGCCACCGCCACCGTAAACTGTTCTGCCCAGCACCTTAGTCTCATATTTCAGCGAATCATGAAAGACGATACTGTCTTCGTGCATAAGCTCGCCATGGTTATAACGCTCTATCAAGTCTTTGTTATAGTCATCGCCCTTGTCTTTGTAAGGACGCTGAATGCAACGTCCGGACGGAGTATAATATCTTGCCACCGTCAAGCGCATCATAGACCCGTCAGGCAGCGGCACCGGCTTCTGAACCAGCCCTTTGCCAAAAGTTCTGCGTCCGACAATCAGTCCTCGGTCATTATCCTGAACAGCACCTGCAAGAATCTCGCTTGCAGAAGCCGACCCCTCGTCAACAAGAAGAACAAGATTTCCCTCTTTGAAATTGCCTATTGCCGAAGATATATAAGTCTGACGAGGATGGTTAGTGCCCTCTGTATAGACGATGAGCTGCCCCGAAGGAAGGTACTCGTTCGCAAGCCTTTCCGCCGCGCTCAAATATCCGCCTCCATTATCTTGCAAGTCCAGTATGAGCGACTTCACACCCTGCTTTTTAAGTTTAAGGTAAGCCTCGTTGTACTCGTCAACAGTTGTGGCGCTAAAACGGTTCAGCTTGATGTAACCGATTTCCGGCGTAACCATATAAGCCGCGTCTATGCTGTAGATAGGAATTTTGTCTCTGACAATCTTAAAGCTTATCAGATCCTTCACGCCGCGGCGCAGCACCTTCACCTCTACAGATGTGCCCTTTTTACCTCTCAGCTTCTTCTGAATATCGGTAGTGGAGACATTCTTCCCTGCAATCGACGAATCGTTGACCGCAACGATTCGGTCTCCGGCTCTTATACCCACCTTTTCAGAAGGTCCGCCGCTGATAGTCTGGATAACCAGAAGCGTGTCTTCCATCATCTGGAACTGCACCCCGATACCGTCAAAACTGCCGTCGAGCGGCTCGTTCATTTTCTGCACCTCTTCTGCCGGTATGTACATAGAATGAGGGTCAAGGTTATGCAACATATCCTTGATAGCCTCCTCAATCATCTTCTTCTCGTTGATTGTATCTACATAATAAGACTGAATAGCGTACGAAACCAACGCAAATTTCTGAACCTCAGACGACATATATATCTGAGCTTTTGTTCCTAAGGCCGCAACAACAGCGACAAACGTAAATATTAATCTTCTAATCATCTTTATCCAAAATCTACGCAAATATAGACATTTTTTTTGAAAAAACACACAGACAAACATCTTTCGCTCACGGCGACATTATTTAAGGCAACTTTTATAAATTCAGATTTGACTTTTTCATCATCAATCACCATCCGGGACGTCTGACTTAAAATCTGTCTATCTTGCTCATTTTTGCTCAGTTACGACATAAGCATAGCTCCTTATCAAGCCCAAACTGAAAACTCACAAAATTATTTTAACCAAATTTACAGAAGTTGCCGCAAATAAAACATTTATGTGTCTATTTTTCAAATCCATCATAATAAGCCACACCAAAATAGCCCATCCTAAACGTTAGTTTTAGTTCGCTACCCTTTTCATGACGGTTGAAGGTGGAATTAGAAACTTCTATAACACTCATGGATTTGTCGTTTTTCACACTTTCCATTTGCATGCCAGAAAACATCGGCAGCGTCTCCAAACAGAGTTTATTACGTTCTGAGACACACTTCCTTTTGCAGTTCTCAAAATCACTGTCTGCAAGAGAAACTTCAGAAATATCCAGATAGTAATCAGTATATTCTCTCCTTCTTCCATCTCTATACCTGACCTTCGTATCCGCTCTCTTTCCGTTCACTTGCGCGGTCTTAACAATAATCCCGTCGTTACAAAATGTGTCATTTCCAACCAAATACAATACGTTAGACACATACCAAAAAAGCAAACCTATAACTACCACAGAAAGCAGAACAGAAACAATTATCCCTCTTAGCTGCAATCTATTATCACTCTTTGTTCTTAAAATTGGAATATCTAACGATTCTGGTTCGCGAATTAAATAGTACGAAATTAAAGGAATAGCTATGCATACCACTAACGTAAACCAAAAAGAGAGATTGCCATCACAGAGTTCTGCTGACATCAGGTGTTTTGCGTATCTGTTGTTTACATAATACAACGTACCAAAAACAATAACAGAAGCAACAATGAAAATAACGTTCAAAAGGCTAAGTTTTGAAGTCTTTTTAGAAATTTTAGCATCAAAACTGGCAAATGTGTTTACGTTTGCACTAAATATATTTGCCATCAAGTCCGCCGCCGGATATCTGTTTCCTTTGGTGCCGAAGTGCTGTTCATACCAACGTTGGGCATTGCCGCTTGTAAATTCGGTCATCAGATATTCAAACACATCTCTGTTTATCTTCAATCCTTCCACACAGAGACTTTCCAGCATTTTAACTTCCGATTTGCGCCCATCCTCAGTTATATGGTTGTCTGCCATAGCAAGGCGGAAGAGCATATACATAATATACATGCGGTCATCTTCTGTCACAAACCGCGACAACTCTTCTGCCATCTCCTTGCCATAAATGTCCCGCTTGAAATGAAATGAGTCCTGCCCCTTCATAACACAACTGCCTCCGCTTTTAAAAGCGTACACATCTATGAGAGACTCACGTTTTGTTTTTTTCCCGACACTCATCTCTCTGTCGGTAAACTCTTTGAGCAGAGTTATTGCCTCAAGCTGAAATTCCGGAGGAATTACCTCGCGAATATAGCGCACAATCAAGTCCAACTTATCTCTTTGGTCTGCATTATCGTCCGACCTGGTCAAATACGTCATCAGGTAAATCAGGCTGAAGTGAAGACGCTTCGGGTCGCTTGCCATCTGAACCCGAATACCATCCTCATCGGAGCACATACGGTACAATTTATATTCCTTAAAGATAGTCACAAGCAAGAAAATTGCCAGAACTAATATAAGCGCGTACAACGCAAAATAAAGAACGTAAAAATACTCTTCCATAAAAAGCCTTTTAAATTTCGATAATTTATCTTACAATAATCATAAAACAGGCGCAAGTTATAAAAAAGATTTCTGCTTCGCAATAACAGACAAAAAAACGAAGAGAACACTTCGTTCAGCGTTCCCTTCGTCAAGACATCTTCTGTAGGTGTGTTCTACAAAACTTTGCGATTACTTAACCTTGCTTTCCGCATCCTTGACCATCTTATCAGTCTTCTCCTTAGTAGAAGAGATAAGTTTGTTTGCATTAGTGTCGGCATCCTTGTTCAGTTTGTCAGCCTTTTTCTTAGCCTCCTTCACAAGAGCGTCGCCAGCCTTCTGCTTAGCTATTTTGTCAAGTTTATTTTTAGCGCCGGCCACCATTTTATCAGACTGTTTCTGAGCCTCGTCAACAAGTTTCTGACCGCTTTCAGCAGCCGCCTTGCGCATTTTTTCTGCATTCTTTTCAGCCTCCTCCATCATCTTTTTCTGGGTAGCTTTAGCATTTTCCAAATTCTTCAGAGCGACCTTGTCCACCACTTCGTTCACCTTGTCCTTCACGGCATCTTTCACCGCATCAGTAGTTGACTTGGCGCTTACAGAAATTTTAGGGTCAGTAAATGTACCGCCAATTTTAACATCAAACTTCAAAGGCAACTTAGGCGCGGTCTCGTTAGGCATCTCCACCGTAGTTACGTAGTCAAGCGTCTGGTCCAGCCCAGAAGAGCCCGACACCACCAGCTTAGACGAGCCAATCTTAGCGTCGAACGGTTCAGTCTCCATACGTCCGTCTTTAATTTTGAATCCGACAATCAAATCCTTGATAGCCGGATTTTTCAGCTCTTTTATATTAAGTTTGTCAGCCAAATTATCAAGAGCCTTCACACCTTTAAGCTTCACCTCGTTAGACTCGAAGTCGCCAAGCCCCGAAATGGAAGCCAAGTCAGGCATCATGTCAGAACCAAGCAACGAACTGAAATCAAGCCCCATAGAAAAGTCGCCGTCCGCATCAGAAAGAGCCGGAACAAAAGCCTTCAACGTTTCAATTCCAGAGAAGACCTTAGAGATTGACATATTCTTCATATTGAACTTAAAGTCAACCTTAGGCGATTTCACATTCTTAGTGTTATAAGCGCCGTTCAGCGCCAACTTTCCGCCAAAAGCGTCAGTAGAAAGGTTCTTTATATTGACAACCTGATCCTTCACCTCCAACTCGCCAGAAGCGTTATTCATCACAATTCTGTCATAGACAAGCTCATTGAATTTCACGTCCATTTCAAAGTCTATGTTAGCCGGAATTTCAATAACCGCCATCGACGTAGTGTCCTCATCTTCCACAATCACTTCAGAAGCCGAAGTATCTTCCGATATAAAATCATTCAAATTGAAGTAATTAGAAGAGACAGCAAGTTTTCCTTTAATTGTTTCATCCTTAAAGAGATAAGGAATAAAATTTTCGAGTTTACCATTAGCTTGAATATCATTCTTGCCCAGTTTCACGTCCAGCTCAGTCAAATTGACAAAGGCAGTTGCGAAGTCCAAGTTAGCCTTGGCCACCTTCACATCATAAGGCATGCCCTGCATTTCAAGAACCATATCAGCAAGATTCAAGTTACCGGCAACCGCAAACTTGTCAAACTGTTCATTCTCCACATAAGAAAGTTTACCCTTCGCGTCAAGGTCAGCCACCAGCACACCGTTCATCGACATACTGTCAAGCGGCACAACATCCTTCAGCTTTCCGAGGTCTATCTTACCCTTAGCACCGAAATCGAAATCAGGGTCAGACACAGGAGTTTTAAGGCCAACACGCGCCTCAAACGGATTGCCCGCCATATTGAACTTAAGCGAAGGCACATCAATCACGGTCAAGTCTGCAACACCGCCCGGGTTTGTAGCTCTCGCCTTTATGTTGATACCTTTTATGTCGCTCGGCAAATCCGGATATTTCAACATAGCGTCTATAATTTCAAGATTCACATCGAAAGACGGAAGGTTTTCGCCCTGCATACGCCCCTTCGCCACAGCAGAGAGATTAACGTCTCCGGCAGTTTTCAATGCAGCAAAATCCTTTGCATAAACCGCAGGGATTAACGACAGAATCTGCTTAAAGTCTATATCCGGAGTCTTAAGAGCCAAGTCCATGTCAATAGTTGCAGAATCCACAAGATGCACAAAACCGTCGAACTGAGCCTTTATTTCGTTAAGAGCCACACTATTCTGCGAGAAAACAAACTTGTTGTTGTTCAAATCGGCATCAATATCAACATCCGCATCAATCTTAGCCTTAGACAGATAAGGAATCTTGTCCATGTACAAAGAAAGTGCATCGATATCAAGAGCCGTCTTCAGTTTGGCAGCCGCATCGCTCACAGAACCGGAGAAATCCAGCTTGACGTTATCCACAGAGGTGGCAAGCGCCGAGGCCTTGTCTGCAAAAGCGACCTTGCCTATAGCCAAGTTGAGCACATCAACATTAGCGAGAGAACCCATATCAACGGTGCCGTTTTGCGACATTTTCCCTTCAAGATACAAATCAAGGTCAGAGACTGCGGCAAACATCTTAGACTGCCTGTCGATAAACTTAACATCCAGATTCTCTACCTTGACGCTCTCCAAAGACAAGCCGAAAGGCGAAGCCGCAGAAGTGTCCTCCTCCACAGTTTCAGTTGTATCCGACAAAGAGCCCAAGATATCCCAGTTAGCCTTGCCGTTTTCCAAAACCTTAGCCTTAGCCTTAGCGTCAATAAGCTCAACCTTGTTAATCTCGTAAGAGTCTGAGAAGAGGCTTGCGATGTTAAGAACAACGTACATTCGCTTAACATCCAGAAGCGTGTCGTTAGCAAACGTATCCACACCTGCCACTCCAAAATTCTCTATGCCTACAGACGCATGCGGGAAATCTCTGAAAAAGCTAAGAGACAAGTCGCCCATATAAATTTCGGCATCCAACATCTTGTTAGCCTCCGCGACAGCCACATCTTTCAGTTTTCCCTGAATCGCGTAAGGCAGAAGCAACAGCAGCGCTACAAACACCGCCAGCACAATACCTGCAATTTTAAATAATTTCTTCATTTATCTTAAATTAATTGTTGTTCCTATAACCATAAAACACACTTGCAAAATCATGCGGCCGAACACAAAGCGTCAATCCTCCAGCCCTTCAAACATTTTTGTGCTGAGGTACTTCTCCGCTCTGTCAGGAAAAACCACCACCACATTGCCAGAGTCGATAGTCTCTGCAGTTCTCAGAGCCGCAAGCATGGCCGCCCCGCTGCTCATACCGGCAAATATGCCCTCTTTCGCTATAATCTCACGCGCCATCGCGATAGCCTCCTCGCTCTCCACCATAATCTGCACATCAATGCGCGACGGGTCATATATAGCAGGCACAATAGCCTCTTCCATATTCTTCAATCCCTGAATATAATGACCTTTTATAGGATGCGCGCACACAACCTTAATGTCCGGGTTCTGCTGCTTCAGGAACTTAGACAGCCCCATTATGGTTCCGGAAGTGCCAAGCGCGCATACAAGGTAATCAATCTTGCCGCCGGTCTGCTTCCAGATCTCGTTAGCCGTATTTTCATAATGCGCGAGGTAGTTGTGCGAGTTAGAGAACTGGTCCGGCATGAAATACTTGTCCGGATTCTCCTGCACAAGCTTCCTTGCAAGACGTATAGCGCCGTCAGTGCCCTCGTCCGCTGGAGTCAGTATAACCTTTCCTCCATACGACTTTATAATCTTCCTGCGTTCCACAGACACAGCCGCGCTCATCACGATCTCCACCTTGTAGCCCTTCACGATGCCGGCGATGGCAAGACCAATACCTGTATTTCCGGACGTAGGCTCAATAATAACCTTTCCGGGCTTTAGCAGCCCCTCACGCTCCGCATTCTCTATCATCTGTATGGCAATACGGTCCTTTATGCTTCCAGTAGGATTGAAGCCCTCCAGTTTCGCATAGATGTTAACACCTTCTTTCTTGCAAAGATTATTAATTCTAACGAGCGGAGTCTGCCCCACCGCCTCCAATATATTTGACTTTACACCTTCGTTATTCATCATGTTAAATTATAGACTTGCAAATGTACTAAAATTTAACAATTTAACATAGTTAAAAAAAGTTAAAAAGAACTCAATCTAAAAAAACGCAAATTTTACGCTTTTGCCGGCCTAAATTAATGTTAAATTTAGCCAAACACAGCCTAAAAAAGGGCTAAATTCGCATTGCGATTTTCACTGAATTTATATATTTTTGCAAAAAAATTTACATGTCCATGAATATTCAGATAGAACACATTTTGCTAGCGCTGTCTTTCCTATTTTTTCTAAGTATTATATCAGGAAAGATAAGTTCCAAATTTGGCTTACCTGCCCTGCTGCTCTTTTTGTGCGTTGGTATGATTTGCGGAAGCGACGGGCTTGGGCTTCAGTTTAACAATCCTTCTACGGCCCAAACAATCGGGACGGTGTCTTTATGCATCATTCTGTTTTCCAGCGGTCTGGACACACGGTTCAACGACATACGCCCTGTTTTGGCTCCCGGAACACTGCTCGCCACAGTTGGTGTGCTGTTGACCACGGCCATCTCCGGCGTTCTTATATGGCTTTTGCTTGGCAAAACTTACGAGAGCGCGAAGATTGGACTGACCTCCTCTCTGCTACTCGCCGCCACGATGTCTTCCACTGATTCGGCCTCCGTGTTCTCCATACTGCGCTCAAGCGGCTTGAAAATTAAGGACAACCTGCGCTCTATGCTTGAGCTTGAAAGCGGAAGCAACGACCCTATGGCCTACGTGCTGGTCATCACACTGCTTGCTATTGTGCAGACCGACGGCTCGCCGGACTACGTGACCGCTATTGTACAGCTGGTTTTGCAGCTCGTCATCGGCGTAGCGGCCGGATTAGGTTTAGGAAAACTGAGCCTGTACCTCATAAACAAACTGAAAATTGACAACTCGTCTCTCTACCCTATACTTGTGCTTACTTTCAGCATATTCATATTCTCCTTCACATACTTCATAAAGGGGAACGGGTATCTTGCCGTTTACATAGGCGGACTAGTTGTAGGAAACCACAACTTTGCGCACAAGCGTTCGTCTGTCAGGTTTTTCGACGGTCTTGCTTGGCTTTGCCAGCTGATTATGTTCCTCACGCTCGGCCTGCTCGTCAACCCACACGAACTTGTCCCTGTATTTGGCTCCGGGCTTATCATAAGTGTTATGATGATATTCGTGGCACGTCCGGCGAGCATATTCCTCTGCCTGATTCCGTTCAAAGACATCACTTTTAAGGAGAAGCTTTTTGTATCGTGGTGCGGACTAAGAGGCGCTGTGCCTATAATTTTTGCCATCCTGCCTCTTTCTGCAAATGTAGAGCACTCACACTTGTTTTTCAACATTGTCTTCTTCTGCACGCTTATCTCGCTGTTAGTTCAAGGCACTTCCCTGCCGCTTATGGCTCGCTTGCTGAAACTTGACATCAAGGGAAGCGACGAGAACGTCCTCAAAAACTTCGATGTGGATTTCTCTGACGAAATAAAATCTGTAACATCCGAAATCTCTTTGACTGAAAAAGCACTGGAAAACGGAAGGCTTCTGATGGATTTGGCGCTGCCAGACAAGACGTTGGTTGTAATGATAAAGCGCAACAACAAATTTTTTGTGCCAACAGGAAAAACGGAGCTTTTTGCTGATGACAAACTATTGATTATAACAGATGACCACACAGCCTTGCGAGAGACCTACAAAAGTCTCGGTCTGTAACACACAAAAAGCGCGCTTCTGCCGAAACGCGCTTTTTTTATTTGCCCTGCAAACCAGATCAATTGCTCTTTATTGTGTAACGGCAACGAATCTTTCCTTTCGCCATAGAGCTAAGTTTTGTACGATTCATCTGACGTCGGATAGGCGAAAGATGGTCTATAAACATCTTGCCTTCAAGGTGGTCGTACTCATGCTGCACCGCACGAGCCGGGAACCCCTCTATGACCTCTTCATGGCGCACCCAGTTTTCGTCAAAATAAGCAATCTTGACAGACCAAGAACGCTTGACAGACTCATTGATTCCGGGCAAACTCAAACACCCCTCGTCACGAGACTCGGTCTTTTCGCTGTACTCAATAATCTTAGGGTTAATGAAAACCTTTTTGAATCCGTCGCACGCAGGGTCATCTTCAGCAAGGACATTCAAATCGATCACAAACAGACGGATTGACAATCCAATCTGAGGAGCCGCCAGACCAACGCCCTCCGCTCTATATAGAGTCTTGAACATATCTTCGATAAGCTGCTGAAGCTCAGGATAATCCTTATCTATATCAACAGTCTCCTTTCTCAATACAGGATTACCGTAAATCGTAATTGGATAAATCATATTGCATTAAAATTTTAAGTTTAAAATCATAATCGTTTGCTTTCCATATAAGATTGCAAAATAATAGTCGCGCTAATTTCATCGACAAGCGCCTTGTTCTGTCTGTCCTTTTTCTTCAGACCGCCGGCAAGCATAGCCTGATGCGCAAGTACAGACGTGAACCGCTCGTCAACCATCTCTACCGGAATATTTGGATATTTTTTCTTCAAAGCCTTGACAAACGGCTCTATCAGCCTCATAGAATCAGAATACTCGTTATTCATCTTCTTAGGCAAACCGACAACAAACAGCTCTACCTGCTCCTTCGCCGTATAATCAGCAAGAAACTTAAAGATTTCGCCGCTTGGCACCGTTGTCAGGCCGTTCGCAATAATCTTCAGAGGGTCTGTCACTGCCAGTCCCACACGCTTCTGTCCATAATCAATAGCTAAAATCCTGCCCATATCAAAAGAGTTTTTTAGAGGCACAAAGATAAAAAACTTTTGCAATATATCAAAAAGCCAAACACGCTACCTGCCAATACCGTCTATTGAACTGAGTATGTCAAAAACCACTGTAACAGACTTTACATCAGCAAAGACCACAGAGCGCTTTCCGTTGACCTCTTTCAACTGGCAACGTTCCACATGGTTTTGGAAATACTCCAATATCTTTCCAAAAGCAGAAGACTGGAAATACGGCGAATCTTCAGCCTCAATAAAATAAGCTATCATCTTACCGTTTTTCAGCACAAGCCTTTCAAAGCCAAGCCTCACGGCAATCCACTTGGAACGCACTAACAGCATCAGGTTCAGAGCTGCCTCCGGCATTGGCCCGAACCTGTCGACCAGCCTGCTTTCGAACGCAGACAAATCCTCCTCGCGCTTTATATTGTCCAGTTCCCGATACAAAGACATTCGCTCCGTCACGCTTTCCACATACGAGTCCGGCAAACGCAGTTCCATATCAGTATCTATCTGGCAGTCTGACACATACTCAATTTCATCAGCGACACACTCGGTTTCGTCCTGATACAAGTCTGCAAACTCCTCACCTTTCAGTTCAGCAACAGCCTCGTTAAGTATCTTATGGTAAGTTTCATATCCGAGGTCTGCGATAAAGCCGCTCTGTTCCGCTCCGAGCAAATTTCCGGCGCCTCGTATATCCAAATCCTGCATAGCCAGATTGAATCCGCTGCCCAAGTCAGAGAAGCTTTCAATTGCCTGCAGTCGCCTTCTGGCCTCTTGCGTAAGCGTTGAGAGCGGCGGTGAGAAGAGGTAACAAAACGCCCTTCTGTTGCTGCGCCCCACACGTCCGCGCAACTGATGCAAATCGCTCAACCCGAAGTTCTGAGCGTTATTGATCAGTATTGTGTTACAATTTGAGATATCAATACCCGACTCAATTATCGATGTCGCAATAAGCACATCATACTCATAATCGACAAAATCGAGAATAATCTTCTCCAGCTCTTCGCCATCCATCTGACCATGCCCGATAGCCACACGCGCGTCCGGCACCAGACGAAGAATCAGATCCTTCAGCTCCTGCAAGTTCTGAATCCTGTTATTCACAAAAAAGACCTGTCCGTTCCTATCAAGTTCGTACCGTATTGCATCTCTCAAAACATCTTCATTAAACGGATGCAGCTCAGTCTGGACAGGATACCTGTTTGGCGGCGGCGTGCTTATTATAGACAAGTCCCTTGCGCCCATAAGCGAAAACTGCAAAGTTCTCGGAATAGGAGTGGCAGTCATCGTAAGCGTGTCCACATTTACCTTCATCTGCTTTATTTTCTCTTTAACAGACACGCCGAACTTTTGTTCCTCGTCGATTATCAAAAGGCCTAAATCTTTGAATTTCACCTCCTTGCCGATAATCTTATGAGTTCCGATAAGTATATTGATTTGTCCGTCTGCAAGGTCCTTCACAACCTGTCTCACCGCCTTTCCTGTGCGCGAGCGGCTCAGATAATCGACACGGCACGGAAAGTCCTTAAGACGCTCAGAAAACGTCTTGAAATGCTGAAGGGCCAGCACTGTGGTAGGCACCAGCACTGCCACCTGCTTATTATCCGCCACCGCCTTAAAAGCCGCGCGGATAGCGACCTCCGTCTTTCCAAAGCCGACATCGCCGCAGACAAGCCTGTCCATCGGCAAGTCACGCTCCATATCGCGCTTCACATCCTGCGTCGCCTTCAGCTGGTCCGGCGTATCTTCGTAAATAAACGAAGCCTCCAGTTCCGACTGCAAAAAGCTGTCTGCCGAGAAGGCAAAGCCCTTTTCCGCCCTGCGCTTCGAATAAAGCAAAATCAAGTCGCGGGCAATATCCTTAACCTTCTTCTTAGTGCGCTCCTTTAGCGATTGCCACGCTCCCGTTCCTAACTTGTTTATTCGCGGCGGCTCACCCTCCTTGCTCTTATATTTTGAGATCTTATGCAAAGAATGAATACTGACAAAAAGGAGGTCGTCGTTCTGGTAAAGCAGCTTTATCACCTCCTGCTTCTTACCGTTAACATCCATCATTATAAGCCCGCCGAAACGCCCTACGCCATGGTCTATATGCACCACAAAATCGCCTGGCTGAAAACTGTTCAGTTCCTTTAAGGACAAAGCGACCCTGCCCTTTCTTGCCCGGTCTGACACAAGGCTGTATTTATGATACCTGTCAAAAATCTGATGGTCCGTATAACAGCAAAACTTCAGCGTATGGTCAACAAAACCGCTGTGCAAAGTTTTCAAAACCGGCGAGAAATTTGTGTTTTGGTCACCTCTGTCTTCAAAGATTGATTTCAGACGGTCTGTCTGCCGCGAGTTATCGCTCAACACAAATATCTCATAGCCCAAACTTCTCATCTTAGCGAAATTTTCCGCCACAATATCAAAATTTTTATTGAAAGGCGGCTGCGGCGAAGACTCAAACACAAAAGACTCCAAACCCTTAAAGCTGGAAGTCTCGCAAAACTCAATCTTCTTGAATGTTTCAATTTCAGAAAGGAACAAATCAAACGGCAAGACCTCCACGCTCTGCGTCTCCTCTTCAATCTCTCTTATTCTGTCGCTTAAAAAAGTAAAATTTGCAAAAGCCCATACAGAGTCCTGACGGCAGAATTTCAGCAACGAAACCGCCTCCTTTTCCGCATTATGAATATCAGAAATAACAGAAATCTTCTCCTTCTTTTCTTTAGATAATTGCGACTCTATATCGAACGTCCTTATCGAGTCTATTTCATCTCCAAAGAAATCTATGCGGTAAGGGTATTCGTTAGAATAAGAAAAAACATCAATAAGGCTTCCTCTCACAGAATACTGCCCCGGTTCGTAAACAAAATCAACACGTTCGAAGCCAAACTCTTTTAACGTCTCAATAACAGTTTCGCTCCCCACGCTCTCGCCCACAGCCAGCGGCAACGTTTTTCCCCTTAGCCCTGCCGAAGAGATAACCTTCTCCGCCACAGCCTCCGGATAAGAGACCAGCACAACCGGACCGCCTTCAGTCCACAGCCTGTCCAGCGCCTCTGTACGAAGAATCTCGTTTGAGGAGTCAACCTCTCCGTATCTTATAGAACGCTTGTAAGAAGACGGAAAGAAAAGCACATCGTCCGCGCCCACAAGCTGAACCATGTCATGATAAAAATAGGCCGCCTCCTCCGCATCATTCAGCACAATCACCATCGGCACGTCACGACGTTTGTAGATAGAGGCGAAGAGCAGCGACCTGAACGAGCCTTCCAGCCCCTTGACCTCGAAATCGCCACCTTCTGCCGCATAAAAGTCCGACACAGCGTTCAAAACACTATGCGAACCAAACCTTTTCAATAATTCTGTTATATTCAAGATATTAAATGTTAACTTAGGCTGTTTCTATAAATTACGTTTTGTAATTTAAATCATATCGGCCTAATTTATAATGTTATCTTTAAAGAACAAGCAAATTTACAAATAACAATCAAAGTAACATTCTATTACACGCTCAAATTTGCAAAAAAATGTCCGGCTGACTTTCAACCGGACAAAAAACATCTCCGCCCCTCTTGCTAAAACTGCAATAAAAGCAGACTACTTGCTCAATTTGATCAAAGCGCCTGTCTCCACATCAAACTCTGCCTTAAAATCCGACTTGTCAAACAGTCCGGCAGGCAATTTCATAAGCGACCCAAGCTGCGCCACCTCCATGCTTTCTGAACAGAAAGACTTTTTGCCCTGCTTAATTTCAACAGAGACAACTGCAGGCTGGCGATAAACAAAGCCGGACTTTGAATGCTCCGCAGCATCCTGCTTTATACCAGAATACCTTCTATTGACAGTTGCGGAGACCGGTTCGCCGCTATCACTAAAGCCCTCCCTTTCAGAGAATCGGAACACCTCTATATTCCCCTCTTTGTCCGGATAAAAGGTAAACGTTTTGCACACCATGAAAGAGGCCTCCTTACCGTCAAACAGGGCGTACAGTTCAGCTTCTGTCTTCTCAATCTCTTCCATGTAAGCCGAAACGCCACGGTCCTGAAGCACCTCTGCGTCCTGAAGCAATATTTCCATCTTTATCTTCCTCAGACGATTTATCTCTTCATAAACAAACTCTGCATCTGTCAGTTCCGGTTTCTTCTTCACAACCGCAGCTGCAGAATCATTTGCCTCCTGCTCCGGCTCGTCAACCTCTTTGTATCTGTAATTAGAGACAAATTCCAGTTCCTTTTCCGCCTTTGCCGAACAACAGCCGCGCTTCACGCGCTTGCCATCTGGCAAAGCGACTGCCGACGCGCTATTCACTCCGCTTATGACCCCAGAAGACGAGAGAGACACAAGGCACGCGTTCGACGTGAACGGAGCATAAACTTTATACTGCTGATTAGCGTCTGGCTCAGACTTCCTCACCATCGTCACATCCTCTATGCTCCAAAGCTCGCTGTTGCCAGACACTTTCGGGTCTTTGCCAAACAATCGCTTCATAGCTCCGGCAAACGGGCCTACCTTTCGAACCGTCTTTTTGGCAATCACACTAACTTCTACATAATTTTTAGGCAGCGCGTAATACGCTACCGCATCCTCCTTTTGCTGCTCTCTGTTTTTTACCGAAACAACAAGGCTCTGGGCAGAGACCGAAGCTGCTGCCGCCACCGACATTCCTAACACGATTAATCTTCTCATAAATATATTTTTATAGTTTAAATTATCTTACACTAAACAAAAAAGCATATGCAAAATGACAATCAAACCGTCTTGCCTATATGCCAAACAGAACTCTTCCTGCTTTATTGCGCCACTACCTCATTATAATATTTCTCAAAGTCGCTCCATTCGTAATATGGAGCCAAGTCGCTTTTCAAAGGAAGCCTGACTTCGTTCTCGTTCAGCAGCACTTTGAGCAAGATCTTGTTTTCCTTGTTCTTGTAAAAGATGATTTGCAAATTGCCGCCCATTGGTATTATCTTGAAGTCGGTCCAATACGTATGCAAGTTCTCCAGATCTACAACTTTGGCAGAGCAGTTGTCCAGCTGCAGAAGCCCGGCAAGCGGAAGCAAACCCGTGTCATGACCAAAACGCAACGAAGCGCTTATTCCGCTGCCTTCTATAGCAGCCTTCGCCTCTCCGAGTATATTTTTCAGGAGGTTCTTCGCCATTTGAGGCGATGTGGCGCCTGTTGCCGGACAAGAACCGTAAGCTCCGTACCACCACATATTCTGCAGTCGCCAGTTTTCATAAAGCTCATCTTTTGTCCAAACGTCGTTAAAATTCACATTCAGGCTGTCCATGCCTTGCAGGCTTGAGTTCAGCTCGTAGAATTTGCGCACAAACGCCACTTGGTCTATATTCTTCTGCACATACGCAGAGTCTGAAAAAAGCGCATTCATCATTCTCTCCGGACGAAGCAGTTTCTGGTGCATCTCGTCAAAACGCCTCTTCCACTCTTCATTTTCCAGATTGTTCTTTAGTTTCTCATCCTCAAAATTTATGTAGCTCATCACTCTTTTGCTCGCCTCGTTAGTGATGTTCAGCGACGGATTCATCGCTTTGAGCTGCTGACAAAAAGCGCCCATGCTCAGCACCACACGCACAGACGTGGACGACTTCGCGTCGATTTTCGCTCCGTTTGCAAAAACCTCCGGATAGTTCTTCACCATACGCTCAGCGATGCCCCGGTGTTGC
>CALGHE010000004.1 GCA_937915765.1 uncultured Bacteroidales bacterium
TCAGAACTTATGCCGATTATGTGCTGCGTCGCAGAATGGCGGAGAACTCAGAAAATGTGTACAAACTTATCGGCGACTTGTCTGACGCTTATAAGCCTGTGGCTTTGAAGGAGGTTGCTGAGGTGCAGGAGTTTGCAAAGGCTAACGGTGCCGACTTTGACGTGATGCCGTGGGACTGGTCGTTCTATTCTGAAAAGTTGAGAATTGCGAAGTATAATGTGAGCGATGAGGAGCTGCGCCCTTATTTTGAGCTTGAAAATGTGAAGCGTGGTGTCTTCGGACTGGCCACTAAACTTTATGGACTGACTTTCAAGAAGAACGCCGATATTCCGGTCTATAACCCAGAGGTGGAGGCTTTTGACGTGTTTGACAAGGACGGCTCGTTCTTGGCTGTGCTTTATACTGACTTCCACCCGAGAGAGGGCAAGCGCAGCGGCGCATGGATGACGGAGTATAAAGGTCAGTATGTGGAAAACGGCGTTAATTCGCGTCCGCATATATCTATCGTGATGAATTTTTCGCGCCCGACGGAGTCGCAGCCGTCGCTTCTGACTTTTGACGAGCTGACTACTTTCCTTCATGAGTTCGGACATTCTATACATGGAATGGTTGCAAACTCAACTTACGAGTCGCTATCCGGAACTAATGTGTATCGTGATTTCGTGGAGTTGCCTTCGCAGCTTTTGGAAAATTGGGCTACAGAGAAGGAGTATCTTGACGGTTTTGCTGTTCATTATAAAACAGGTGAAAGGATTCCTGCCGATATGATAGAGAAAATCAGAGCAGCTGCCAATTTTAATACAGGTTATCAGACAATGAGGCAGCTCAGCTTCGGTTTGCTGGATATGGCTTGGCATACTCTGACTGACGAGTTCAACGGCGATGTGGCGGCTTTTGAAGGCGAAGCGTGGAAAGCGGCGCTTGTGTTGCCGGCTGTTGACGGCACTTTGATGAGTTCGCAATTTAGCCATATATTTTCTGGGGGATATGCTGCCGGATATTACAGCTATAAATGGGCTGAGGTGCTTGATGCAGACGCTTTTTCTGTATTCTCTGCGAATGGTATATTTGATGAACGCACGGCAACGTCATTCAGAAGAGAGGTGCTTGAACGGGGCGGTACGGAGCATCCTATGGTGCTGTACAAGCGTTTCCGTGGGCAGGAACCTACTATTGAGCCTCTGCTGAAGAGAAACGGGGTGAAGCGTTAAGGCTGTTTTTCTGATATGATAAAATTCATGGAGACTTCTTGTGAGATTTGTTGGATAATGATTCATTCCCTTATTGTTTGATACCCTTAAGGTTATGAAAGTTATCCACTTATCAAACTGATAATCAATATTTTAAGTGTAATTTTAAGAGGTTTTTTAGGTCTCTCATATTAATTTTTAATTAAATTTAAACAGCTTCTTATAAAAATAAATAGATTATGTTATTTCTCAGGTTGCAATCAGTTTTTTTATCTTTAGTGTTATATGTAATACTATTCTTTGTTTTATATTATTTAATAATAGGATTACCAGATTATCTGTATAATAAAAATACAAGTGAGGAGATTTTTGAATATTTCATATTTTTTTGTTTTTTCCCTCTCTTGTGGTTTTATGGAATATTTATAATTATTGGCTCAATATTGCTTTTAGATATTTGTAAGGTAGTAAAAAACACTTTTGTGGTCTCAATGATATATTCTTTTATAATTATTGTTATTCCATCTTACTTGAATTTCTACTTGTACCATACGCCCAATATAACACCTTTGCTAATTCCAATGGTTTTGACACTTTGTCTCTATATCTTTTTGAAAAAAAAAGACTCGAAAATTCTGATTCTTGTATATAACATTTTTTGTATTGTTTCTTTTGTTGTAATTTTTCTTTTTTTTAGTTTCTTCCAATTTGATTATGTTATATTAGTTTATATTTTTCAAAATGTCTTAGGGTTGTTTATGGCAAAATGGATGAAAAATAAATTAAATAAAATCAATGGATAGCACCAAGATGAAGTATACATTTGCTATAAATGAAGATGCATGTTTGTAATAATTTTTATAGTACAGTGATTTATTGTAAATCGTTTTACGGACGACAAAATAGTCATATATTAGACGGTTAACCCCTTGTCCCCGAGGACAACATATTGAGGAATTCAACCATATCTGATTGTTGTGTAACTTGTCATACAACTGTCGGGGAAGCGTTGAAAGGGTTGATGATTGATGATTGACGATTTCGCTCCGTCTACTTGAAAGTGTTGGAAGACATAAATATATCTTTACATTTTATGAGATAGTAGCTAAAACTCCGCCTACAAT
>CALGHE010000005.1 GCA_937915765.1 uncultured Bacteroidales bacterium
AGAGTTTTTTTCAACCTCTCAAATTAGTTTTTAATTAAATTTAAACAGCTTCTTAACATTTACTGCAATTTGTCATAAATTTCGAATTGGTTTTCTTTTGCGGCGTTCACAGCCGTTTGATAACGTTTCTCAAACTCCTTTTTGTAATTTTCAAAAGCAGACTTGTCTCCGTTACGACTCAGCGCATTTAATGCCGTAAGTTCATCCATCACCTTAAACCTAAGCACAGAATTTGACATCTGCGAATCTAACAATTCTGTCTGTTTTGCCTCTTCAAACCCTGCAGACCTTATATCTGCGTTTATCTTCTGGCGCTGCTGCTCAATAAATTCACTCCACACTTCTGAATTTTTTCGATGAACACGTTCCACCTCCTTATAGAGTTTATTAGCAAAATCAGCATCTACAGTTTTTTTCTGAACATTAATCGTCTGAGCGCTCTTTTTATCGTTTGAGCCAAACAAAAAGCCGAGGCAACCTCTATTGTTTGCAAGTTCGTCATAGTTTGCACGTGCTTCACCATTCCCATCACCTGACATTTCCACAGAATTGACAGCTGCTATTGCAGCAGCCACCAACTCTTCAGATTTTTCGGACAATGCTTTTTTATATAAATCTATTTGTATCATAATTTTCCGTTAAAATTATTAAGAGCCTGCAGAGCAACCTCCACAGACTTAATATTCTCCTCTTTATCTCTCAATTCCGCCTGCAGTTCCTCTAAGAATCTCTGGCTATTTTCCTTCATGGCATCAATAAATTCTTGTTTATTACCCACAACAACATTTATCACTTTCTGACAGATAGAGTTCAGCTCTTCTTCCACTTCAGAATTAAATCCGCTCACCAAACTAGACGCTATACCCCTTGCTTCACTACGACAACCTTCTGCCAACGAGCGCACATAACTACGTCCCTCCGCATCTTCTCCAGCAAAGCACTGTTGGCTATATGACACATAATCAACACCTTGCAAAGCAGACAAACAATTGTCTTTAAAACCATCTAACAACTCTCGTTCATTTAAGATGGCTTCCGCACTCATCTTATCAATCACATCATACATAATATTACGCAAAATATCTGCGTCAAACTGTCCAGTCGTATCATTTTGCTCCTCTTGAGTTATCCTATTTCCAATTTCAGTTTGAAGGAAACTCTTCAATTCTTCCACCTTATTCTTCCATGTTCTGCTCAACTCTTTTACCGCAGACGAAGCTCCTTTATCTAAACTATCCACAAGTCTATTTACATCAACAACATCATAGCTTGCTTCGAATGTTTTATCTCTTCTCAAAAAAGAGGTGCTTGTTCTGACAAAAATGCGAGATTCCGTACGTGTAGGAATACTCGGCACAGAAAAACGAGCTGAATTTTGGCACTCTTTCCTTGCAACTTCAGCTTTAGACTTTATTCTTTCAGACACAGAAGAAATACCTTTTTCGATTGATTTTATAGCCTTTTCTGTCGATTGTTTTTTTGCTTCTAAGTCTTTTATGTCCGTCGCCTTCAGCACTTCGAGTTTATCAGACAATGATTTAATCTGCTGCTTTACAATCTTACAAAGTTCTCCACTTGCAAAAGCAAAATAGGCATCTATCTTCTCGCCTATAATTTTATCCTTATTTTTCACAAAGATTTCATCCAGATACTTATCTCTTATAGTATCCATCTGCGAAAGCGCAAAAAAAGTATTCTTCACGTCCTCCGGAGTAGAAAAGAAATCAGGATAATATATCTTCATCCGCTTAACCACATGACTTTCTATGTCATCCCAACGTTCACTATCTTTTTTAGATATAGAAAATCCGATACCAGATGAAAAATCAAGAATAGGATCTTTTCCGCAGAAACTGCTACAGCTAATATTATCCCTATACTGCTTTCTCAGCTGTTTCTGACTATGGTCTATAGCTGCACCTAAATCATTGTCAAACTGTTTTCCCACATCCTGCAAAACAGAGTCAAATTTAGAGGCAATCAGCACAACAGTTCCAACCCCCTCGCTACCAATACGAGAACACAAGAATTCAACATCCGTGCTATCAAAAAAACGGCCGGAATAACTCAAAAGGAAAACGCCGTGACAGCCACGCAAAAACTCTCGAGTACGCTGTTCACGAGAAACGACAGGGTCATTCACTCCCGGAGTGTCAACTATTTGCAAATCCTTCAGTCGTTCGTCCTTCATCTGAATCGTCAAACTCTTCACAACAGAGGTAAACTTACCATTTGCCCCGACATACATTTCCAGAATGTCTTGCAAATCTTTAATATCAAAGAAACTCTTTTCTTCTGTAAACGTCTTTTCCCTAATTTTACTCTTTGCCTCCCTGTCACAGAATGTCACAAGTTCCTTCGCTGTCTTGAGAGCTATATCAATATCCGTTTCTGCCATCTTAACAACGTCCGCTTCAGACAATTCAGGATTTGAAGCCTTATAACAACTTATTATATCGTCATACTCTTTCGCTCTACTCTCAAAGCCACTCCACTCTTTGGCATTGTAATACTCTACGATGAATTTATTCTCTTCGCCGTACTCCAAAATAGTCAAACCTGCAGTCATCGGAGTCGATGCACGAGGCAAAACGTTTTCACCATCAAAAAAGAGCGAATTTAAGAAAGAAGACTTGCCGGCTTTCACCTGACCAACAACACCGATTTTCAATATCTGATTATCAGCCATCAGTTCTTCCGCACCATTTCTTTTTCCCTCTAATTCCAATTTTAGTTTCGAGACAACATCCTTTACCAAACCGCTTCCGCAGTCCTCCACAACCCTTACCTCATTATCTAACTCATCAAAATATGCCTTATAGTTATCTTTCGTTATATTCATAATCTTCGCTTTATTTTATGTTACCTTTCAACCAATCCTTAAAATTATTTTTATCGGACAACTCTTCCAAATTACCAGAATCGTGAACCAGAGAAGGATTTGACTTATAAAGCATTTCGCAAATATCTTTATAATGGCACATTACAGCAACCTCCAATACATTATAGCCATTTCCATCTTTCAAACTCAAATCAACATCATTATCAATCAGAACTTGCATCATTTCATTATTGCCTGATTGCGCAATCCAAGTAAGAACACTATATCCGGCAGAATTTGTTTTCTCTAAATCAACCCCCTCAGAAAGACAGTTAAGGAACGCTTCGTAATTACCACCACTGATAGCAGAAAAAACATCGAGATCGTCAGCGTGCACAATAGTTTGCAGTTTTCTGTTATTATCCTCAACAAGTTTCTCTGCCGCCCTATAACAAACTTCAAACGTTTGCTTCAAACGAACGCTATATTCTGAAATATACTCTCTGCACAACTCCTCTAATTTCTTTTTTTCCACCACATCCTTATACTCATCTTCTGCTTTTTTTAAACTTTCATTAACATTTGAATGATGTCTCTCCATCCACCAAAAGACTCTTTCAATCAATTCCTCTCTATACTCTTCTTTCCAATATTGAAAATCACCACTTGCATATTCTAATATTTCATTGTAACTGTCAATCATAACAGTCTTTAATTCATCCTTTTCTGCCAAAGAAGCATCCTTATTACTATGCAAAATTTTTCCCCACTCAGCTTTTTCCTCAGCTAATTGTTTTCGCTGATTCTCTAGTTCCAATGAATAACTAGCAGATTGTTCTCTCTCTTTTTCAAAGCTTTTTGTTAATTCATATAAAACATCATCTAACACTTTTTTGCCCAATCCTTTTACTGAATCTATAAGATCTTCTTTTGACAATCCATCTTCAAGAATATAAAAAGAGCCTTCCGTTCCATCTTCATTTCCATCTCTATCAGAATATGCAATTACAACCGGAGGATTATCTTCTCCGAGACGCTTGGAACAATCATCCAAAGCTTTTCTACATATTTTCGTCACCTCCGCCGGTGATTTTTTATCTTTTTTTGTAAAAACAATAACATAAGGTTTACCGTTGCTCTTACTCAGCACCTGAAAATCTTTCTCAGTTATCGTACCACCTTCAATATCCACACACCAGAAAATCACATCAGCTTCCTCAAAAGAAGACAATGCAGTCTCTTTGTCCGTTGTGTTATTTTCCACATTACGGGCACTAGAATTGTTATATCCCGGAGTATCTATAAATGTGATTCCATCATACAATTCTTCAGTTGGCACATCTATCACCAACTTCTTCAACACACAAGCCACATTTACATTTGAATCTTTTGAATGTCGGATACAGTCAAGCACCTCCTGGTTAAGTATGACCATATCACCATTCAGATTCTCTCCTTTTATAATCATCTTGTCAATTTTAGAAGAGCAATTCAAATAGGTGTTCACCACAGATACCGGTTCAATACCTGTAGGAAGCAAATTATCATGATTTGTTAAAGCATTCAAAAAGGTTGATTTACCAGAACTGTACCCACCAGCAATCGCAACCTTCACTTGTACATTATGAGTATTCGATTCAAATACTTCCTGAGTGTAATTTGATATTGAACTCAAAAAATTTATAAAATTTGAATTATTCCATTTAACTCCTGATTCAGAACACTTAATAGACAGCTCTTCTACAACTTTATTATATGAATCAAAACAACTTGACAGATTCAAATTGCTTTGTGCTGTACAAATGTGACCTATCAAGTCTAAAGCTGCCTTAGGAGAATTATATTTGTTTATTTTCAACAATGCAGACGATGGACGTTTGCCCATCGACGCACTTTTTTTCTTTATAAAATCCAATCCCATAATATTTTGATTATATTTTTTTCAACTCCTCCACTGCAAGAGCCAGTTTATTCACACGCTCTGAAATTTCAGCTTCGCTTGACAACTTTTCATCCATAACAGACTTGATATTTTCATCAATCTGTTCTATCGTATTCTCAATCTCAGCTTTAATTTCATTATAAGCCTCTTGACGATTTTCCATCAACATCTGCTCGACATTCGGACGCAAACCATCAATTACTCTGCCAATTACTTGTGATTCAATCTTGTCTCTAACTTCTGCTGTTTTTTGCTCATTGCTTTTTCCAAATATCAAGGAAATCAAATCTGGCAAGAAAGAAACCACTATGGTAATTATCGGACTTAGCGCACCAACCAACAAAGTTAAAGCCTTCTTTCCTGCAAATTTGGCAAGCAACATACTCAAACCTTTCTGCAAAAGGCTCTCTACCATATTTCCTCCACCCAACTTTTCTAGCACATCTTTTGCCAAACTTTCGCCCTGCGTTGAAGAGACAGAAATAACAGAACTCAAATCTGCAGACAAATCTTTCATGCTCTCTCCTATAACCTCCTGATACTCTGTCATTTCTCTTTTAAATGAATTAATGAGCACCGGACGAATAATAGACATCAACTCACTTTCAAATGCCTTTCCATCACCTTTTGAAGAAAATGCCACCATAGCCAAACGCTGAGAAGCACCCATCAAAGCACTACGGATGTCTTGCAAAATATCATCAGCAGAACCTTCCAAAGACTGTGCCTGCGAAGCCTTGCCTTCCAATGAAGATATTGCTTCTGTCTTCTTTTTAGTTAATTGCTCTATAAGAGAGTCAAAATCCTTTGCATTAGAGGTTATTAACTTAATTTGCATTTCAAATTGGGCAATTACAGAAGAGATAAACGCATCCACTTCCCCTGTGTAACGCTCCGCAAAGATTTTTTCAGCATCTACTTTTGAAAGAACTGCCTCCACATCTTTATATCCATATTTTTCTTCAACAGAAGAGGTAACACCCACGACCGAATCATCTGACATCAGCGATTTAACAACTTTTTCTACCGATGCTCGAATCTCTTGAACTTCTGTTTCTGGTTTTTTATCTGCTTTTGATAAAAACACATTGATAGATAGACCATACTGTTGAATTTCCCTAATAAAAGAAATCGTTGACGTTCTGAGAGTAGCTTGTTCCGTATCCGTAAAAATCATAAATACAGAACCTTCTCGGATATAATTCAATATAGCGCTGTTATGGGCCTCAATTCCAGAATCTATACCAGGCATATCCACAAGAACTATTCCGCGACTATTCAAACTACGAATTTTCTCATTATTAATATACACATATACCACATCTCCTGGCGACACATTAAAATCCTTTATCTGAGATAGAGAATTTTTAGTCTCTTTCAACACACCATCTGAATATAACTCCAATTTTTCATCTTCTGCATAATACAATTCGTAGGCTACTGCTGTTTCCGGCAAAATATTTGTCGGCAACAAATCACTTCCTATATATGCATTCAGCAAAGAACTCTTCCCTGAACTAAAATCACCAACAAATGGTATTTTAATAAAATTATCCTTCGTTATTCTACCCAACAAAACATCAGCATCCGCCTCAATTTTTTCAACAACATCCGCAACTGGAAAATTTAATTTCACCACGTCTGTTGCTGCCAGCACTCGGTTTTTCAAATTATCTAAAGCTTTCATATAAGTATATTTTAAAATTTCAAACTAACAATTATGGTCAAAACTACCACCATTCCTCCGCACTTCAAACAATTCCGCGGTTTAGTCGCAAAAATGTCGGATTTGCGGAATCCTCTGGGTGTTTAGGTGAATAATTTATTTGTTCGCAAGAACAAATAAATTCCTTTTCTTTACAAAGATAAGGAACAAAAAATTCAAAGAGTTGAATATTAATTATTTACCATGTAATAGTTGTCTTGTTTTGAACGCTTCTGAGTTAGTTTTACTTATCTTGCCACGATGCCCGCATCGCTCCCTTACAAATACAATCAACCTATGCAAAATGCGCTCCAAAATCATCTCAACCTAATTTATAGAAGCTATATTTATGTGTTTTTTGCTGATTCAGGAATATTTGCCTCTATCCTCCTAAATTTTAACATTCTTATAACAAAAAAAACGACAAAAAACTTCATTCTTTCGATTTTTGTTAGTTATTTTGCAGACTAATTGGCGGTTTATTGCCTTTTTTTGATAATTAATGAAAAACAAAGCTGTAAAATATAAATTATTCAACTCAAAACTGACCTCGATAATAAGCATTTCCATGGTGCTTTTCCTGCTCGGAATTGTAGCTATGGTGCTTTTCGTCGGCAAAGAGCTGTCCTTTTATGTTAAGGAGAACTTCACAGTCTCTGTCATGCTGCACAAGACTGCCAGCGACGAGGCCATCCATGAAACGCTGAAGGAGATCGAGACCAAAGGCTTCGTCAAAAAAGTGCGTTACATAAGCAAAGAGGACGCGATGAAGGAACTCGCCACCGAGATGGGAGAAGACCCCATGGAGTTCATCAGCTACAATCCGCTGCAGCCAATGTACGAGATAAACCTGAAGTCTGAATACGCAGACAATGACAGCATCCTGTTCATCGCAAAGGAACTAGAGTCGCTGCCCATAATAGAGAAGGTGGACTATCAGAAAAAACTTATCAGCGACGTGACTTACAACATAAAAAAAATAAGCGTGCTGTTTCTAAGCATCGCGGTGCTGCTGCTGATAATATCTTTCGTGCTTATAAACAACACCGTGCGCCTGCTCGTGTACTCGGACAGGTTCCTGATTCACACAATGAAGCTGGTCGGTGCAACGAAACGTTTCATCAGGAAGCCGTACATGAAGCAAGGTCTGTACATCGGCTTCATCGCTGCGGTGCTGGCCTCGGTATATGTGATGGTGATGTTCTACGCTCTGCGCGAGAAGTTTGAGCTTTTCCTGAATTTTGACAATCCGCAATTGTACGTGACAATCTTCGGAACTATATTTGTTTCCGGTGTGATAATTACACTGATAGCCACTTTTTTTGCGGTGAACAAATACATCAGACATAAAATTGACGATTTATACTATTTATAAAAAACATAATAATGGATAATACAAAAATGGCAATGCCGAAGAAGAACTTGAAGCTTCTTGCTATCGGTTTCGTAGTGATAATAATAGGATTTGTATGCATGATAGGCGGAGGCTCTTCTGACGAAAGTTTCAACCCTGAAATTTTCAGTTTCAGAAGGATCACGTTAGGTCCGGTCATCGCAATTTTAGGCTTCGTGATTGAGGCTGTTGCCATCCTTTGGATTCCGAAGAAAAAAAATAGCATAGATGAACACGTTGAGTTATAAGAGAAGATGAGCGACATAAATATTTTTCAGACCATAATCATTGCGATTGTGGAGGGGCTGACTGAGTTTTTGCCGGTCTCGTCAACAGGACACATGATTATAACGCAGGCTCTGCTTGATGTGAAGAGCACAGATTTTGTAAAGGCGTTTACTGTAATCATACAGTTCGGCGCGATACTTTCTGTCATCTGCCTTTATTGGAAACGTTTTTTTGTGCTTAACCCAACAGACGGGCTACCGGAAGGCTCAACAGCGCTGAAAAAGTTCCTTCATAAATTTGACTTTTACTGGAAACTTCTCATTGCGTTTTTGCCTGCGGCTGTTTTCGGACTGCTGTTTTCGGACAAGATAGACGAGTTGCTGGAAAGCGTCAACGTTGTTGCCATCATGCTTGTGATTGGCGGTATCTTCATGCTCTTCTGCGACAAACTGTTCAACAAGCCGGACAACAACAAAGAGCTGACAGAAAAGAGGGCCTTTTTTATCGGGCTGTTCCAATGTATAGCCATGATACCGGGCGTGTCTCGTTCCATGGCCACAATTGTCGGAGGTATGATAAACAAGCTGTCACGCAAAGACGCGGCTGAGTTTTCGTTCTTCCTCGCCGTTCCGACTATGTTCGCAGCAACAGCGTACAAGCTGCTAAAGCTGTTCCTTGAGCCGGAAGGTCTTCAGCTTATAATGAACAACCTGACCACGCTCATAATAGGAAACGTGGTCGCTTTTATTGTCGCGTTGCTCGCAATAAAATTCTTTATCGGCTTCGTCACGAAATACGGATTCAAGGCATTTGGCTGGTACAGAATCTTGGTGGGAGGAGCTATTTTGCTAATGTCTTTTTTAGGATATAATCTTGAAGTCTGATGAATTTTCAGGAAGGAGAAGTTCTTTATTTCAACAAGCCGCTTCACTGGACATCTTTTGACCTTGTGAACAAAGCGCGTTATTTGGTGCGTCAGTTCCTTGGCGTGAAGAAGGTCAAGATAGGCCACGCCGGTACTTTGGACCCGCTGGCTACCGGCGTGCTGATTGTCTGCACAGGCAAAGCGACAAAGCGTATCGAGAGTTTTCAGTACCAGACAAAGGAGTATGTCGCCACGCTGAAAATTGGCGAGACGACCCCGTCGTTCGACCTTGAGACAGAGGTTGACGCGACCTACGACACCTCGCATATAACAGAAGAACTTGTAAAAGAGACTCTCGGCAAATTTATCGGCGAGATACATCAGATTCCGCCTAAATACTCTGCCGTGAAGATTAACGGCAAACGTGCCTACGAATACGCTAGAGAAGGCAAAGACGTGGAAATCAAGCCGAAAGTGCTTGTGATTGATGAAATTGAGTTGGTTGAATGCAGCCTGCCAGTAGTGAAAATTCGCGTGGTATGCAGCAAAGGAACATACATAAGAGCGTTGGCAAGAGATATTGGCGAAGCTCTAAACAGCGGGGCGCATCTGACGGCGCTTGAGCGCACCCGCATTGGCGACGTTTCGCTTTCGGACTGCATATCTATGGAGCAGTTTGAAGAGCTTTTGAAACAAGAGCCAAAACCAGGAAAAGGCTGCTAAAGGTTCTGCCCGACTCAGCCGTGAGGCCAAGTGTCTGAAAAGGACTTAGCCCAAAGCCTCCAGGAGATTTCTATAAATCAGGTCGAGACAACGTCAAAAGACATTATTTGCAAAAGCGACGAACTTATCGTAACTAAGCAAATATGAGCAACATAGACAAAGAAAGCGTCCGACAAAAAAAGATTTAAACTAAAAGAATCAGAAAACGCAATTTATAGAAATCACCTATTTAAAATTCAGATAAAAAACAAAATTAGTGTAATATGAAGTTATCTAAGTTTAAATTCAATTTGCCAGAAGAGCAGTTGGCTCTATACCCTGCTCCTAACAGGGACGAGTCTCGTCTATTGGTTCTAAACAGGAAAACCGGCGAAATTGAGCACAGGATATTCAAAGACCTTGTCAACTACTTTGACGACAAAGACGTGTTCGTGTTCAACGACACGAAAGTGTTCCCGGCTCGCCTTTACGGCAACAAAGAGAAGACTGGCGCTAAGATAGAGGTGTTTTTGCTGCGCGAGCTTAACCACGAACTTAAATTCTGGGACGTGCTTGTTGACCCTGCCAGAAAGATTCGCATCGGCAACAAATTGTATTTTGGAGAAGATGACTCACTTGTAGCGGAAGTGATAGACAATACCACATCGAGAGGGCGTACTTTGCGCTTCCTTTTCGACGGCTCTTACGATGAGTTCAAGGAGACGCTCTACGGTTTGGGCGAAACTCCGCTGCCAAAATTCATAAACCGTCCGGTAGAGCCTGAGGATGAGGTTCGCTACCAGACCATTTTCGCCAAGCACGAAGGTGCTGTGGTTGCTCCTACAGCCGGAATGCACTTCAGCCGCGAATTGCTCAAACGCCTTGAAATCAAAGGCTGCGAATTTTCGTTCATCACGCTGCACGCCGGCCTCGGAAATTTCAGAGAAATCGACGTGGAAGACCTCACGAAGCACAAGATGGACTCAGAACAGATGTTCATAACAGAGAGCAACGCTGAGATTATAAACAAAGCACGTTCTGAAAGATGCAACGTCTGCGCAGTAGGCACAACTGTCATGCGCGCTATTGAGAGCAGCGTGAGCACAGACGGTTTTGTCAAGCCGTTTGACGGATGGACAAACAAATTCATCTTCCCGCCTTACGATTTCAGCGTGGCAAACAGAATGATAACAAACTTCCACCTTCCGCTCAGCACTTTGCTTATGATGGTTGCGGCGTTCGGAGGATACGACTACGTCATGAACGCGTACAACGAGGCTCTCAAAGAAGGTTATAAGTTCGGAACATACGGCGACGCCATGTTAATTTTATAAGAGATGAACAATATTCCGGACAATGCAAACATGCTCTTCAGTTTTGTCAATATGAAACTGAGGGACGAGTTCGAATCGCTCGACGAATTGTGTCTGTCTTTAGACATAGAAAAAGAGTGGCTCACAGAAAAACTTGCATCTGCAGGCTTTCTCTATAATGAAGACTTAAACAAGTTTTGGTAAAACATAACGAATTAAAGACAAACGTAAAAAAAGAGTTCAGCACAATTGCCGGACTCTTTTTTTTTGCAAAACACCACATCGGGCCTTGTTGTTCCAACAAAGGAAGCAGGCCAGACACTATCGTTTCCAGAACGGCGGCGACAAAAGGAAAAGCACCGTGAAAATTTCAAGACGTCCCGTCAGCATGAGAAAAGACAAATACCATTTGGCAGCCGTCGGAAAATCCGCATACGTGCCAGACGGCCCAATTTCGCCAATACCAGGCCCCACATTACTGATGCAAGTAATCACAGCTCCGCAAGCCTCCACAAAGTCCACGCCAAACAAAGTCAGCACAAGCATACTGAAAATAGACATCACAATGAACAGCACGATAAAAGCGAGCACATTAGTCACAATCTGGCTATTCACCACCTTTCCGTTAAACTTAACCGGCAAAAATGCGTTCGGGTGCAGAAGCCTTTTGAACTCCAGATAACTATTTTTTATAAGCAGAATAATCCTCACTATCTTTATTCCGCCGCAAGAAGAACCCGCGCAGCCGCCGAACGTCATCAGCACAAGCAAGAAAACCCAGATAAAAGGCACTCTAATCATAAAATCGCTCGTTGCGAAACCTGTACCAGTCATGATAGATATAATCTGAAACATACCCTCCCTCACTGCCTTTTCAACAGACAGGTCTGTTGTTCTTATTGCCACCAGCGAATACCCCAGAGAGAAGAGCAGGAAGAACAAAGTATAATACTTAAATTCCTCATTCTTAACAAGTTTCTTAAAATCTCCCTTAAATATCACATAATAAGACACCGCAAAACTTATACCACCTATAAACATAAACGCGCAGATTGTATATTGAATAAAAGCAGAGTCCCAATAAGCCACGCTCATGTTTTTAGTCGAATATCCCCCGGTAGATAAAGTTGCGAAAGAGTGGCAAACAGCGTCAAACAAGCTCATTCCGCCCAAGACCAGCATTAACGTTTCCGCCATAGTCAGCAAGGCGTACGTAGTCCATAAAATCTTAGCCGTTTGCGTCACGCGCGGTCTCAGCCTGTCTTTTGTAGGCCCTGGCACCTCAGCCACATAAAGCTGCATTCCGCCGATACCCAAAACCGGCAGCACAGCAAGCGACAGCACAATAATACCCATTCCGCCAAGCCACTGCATAAGGCTTCGCCAAAAAAGCAATCCGTGTGGCAAGCGCTCTATATCGTCCAATATTGTTGCCCCCGTTGTGGTGAAGCCAGAGATAGTCTCAAAAAAAGCGTCGGTATAACTAGGAATATAGCCGCTCAGATAAAAAGGGAGCGACCCGAAAAGCGAGAAGACAATCCAGATTATAGTGACAATAAGATAACCCTCGCGCTTACCTAACTTAGACAAGTCCGTCTTTGCCGGAAAATAAGACAACGCCGCAACAGCAAATGTCACCCCTGCAGAAAGCAGCAGATAAGGAGCATCGTCCTCTCCATAAAAAAGGGCGACAGCAGCAGAAAACAACATAAAGGCCACTTCAAAAAACAAAAGCGAGCCGATTGTTCTCGACACTATTTTCGCGTCAATCAAACTTTTATGTTTCATTGTGCAAGAAAAAAGATCAATTAAACAGTTTATCCAGTTTTCTTATGCTCGAAGAGAGGCAGAAAACCACCACATTATCATTCGGGAGAATTTGCGACATACCGTTCACGATGAAGCCCTTGCCATCACGAATCACGCCACCGATGAACAGATTCTTAGGCAGATTCAGGTCCTTCACCAAAGCGCTTGTTATCTTAGACCCTTCCTTGGCCGTCAGTTCCACAACCTCCGCATCCACATGCGTAAGGCTCTTGACCTTATTTACGTCAACATCAAGCGTATATTGGTAAATGTAACTGGCCGCAATAATCTTCTTGTTAATGACCGTACCAATATCAAGGCTTTCGGCAAGAGGAATATAGTCTATATTCTCAATTTCCGCGATAGTCTTCTGAAGCCCAAAGCGCTTAGCCGCAATGCAAGCAAGAATATTAGCCTCCGAATTATCGGTCAGCGCCACAAAAGCGTCCATATCCTCAATACCCTCCTCCTTCAGCAGCTCAAGATTGCTGGCATCGCCAAGCACAATGAAAGCGTCGTCCATCTGTTCCGCAATCTTCACCGCCTTGTTTTTATTTTTCTCCAGCACTTTGGCGCTCATGCCGTCAGGAAGGCTCAGCACAGTGCGCACAGCAATCTTTCCGCCTCCCATAATCATGAGGTCACGCACATCTATAACATTTTTGCCGGCCTGTTCCCGCACATGCACCACAAAGTCCCTCGTCGTAATGAAGTAAACAATGTCATTGGCCTGCACCTCGTCGCTACCGGTAGGAATAATAGTTTCCAAGTCTCGTCTGATTGCAACGATACGGTAGTTCTCGCTGTTTTTCAGGTCCATCAGCCGCTTGTTAACGATAGGAGCGTTCTTCCTGACCTTCATGCCTATAAGGGTCAACGCGCCATCATTAAACTCCATCCACTGACGCACCCAATTCACTTTCAACGAATTAACAATCTCTTCCGAAGCCAACATCTCCGGATAGACAAGAGCGTTTACGCCCAGCTTTTCAAAAAACGCCTTATTCTCCGGAAGCAGATACTCATAATTGTCTATGCGAGCCAACGTCTTTTTTGCTCCCAGATTTCTTGCCAAAATGCACGCTGTGATGTTCTGGCTTTCTATCGGAGTCACGGCAATGAAAAGGTCTGCAGACTGAACGCCCGCACCCCTCATATCCTTTATCGACGTTGGAGAACCTTCTATTGTCATCAAATCATAATTAGACTCTATCTTTTGCAATTTTTCAGAATCTTCGTCTATCAAGATAACGTCATGACTTTCACGAGACAACATTTTCGCAAGGTGAGAGCCAACCTCTCCTGCCCCTACAATTATAATTTTCATATTTCGTAAAACAATATTATCAAAAGACAATTTTATAAATTATTTTCTCTATTTTAAAGATATCTCTCGAAAACGACCCCTAATTTATAAAACTTGCCAAAAGCGTTCCTAATATCTCAGGAAAATCTCCCTGCAATCATTCTGCGGACAAAAAAACTGCTTCTTAACCATAACCCTCCGCAAAAAGAAAGATGAGCCGCAAAGGTAAAAAAATAATTTTGAACAAGAGAGCCTTTGTAACTTTATTTTTTCACAAACCGTCAAACTATACACTATCCCCAAAGCATAACACACTTGTGTTCCAAGCACTTAACCCAAGCAGCAAAGCGTTTTCGCACACAAAAAAGCACTTATCGCACACATTATCAGCAAAATCCTTTGCACACACGAAAAAAAAGATTACCTTTGCGAGATGAAAAGTTTCGATTATTTACTTATAAATAACTATGCTGTTAAAATGTTAAAAAGATTTTTATTCACGCTGCTTGCCTCACTGTTGGCAAGCTACGCACTTGCTCAAGATTTCGGCAATGCGACTCTTTTGTTCAAGGAGGATTTTGGCGGAAATGAGGTTTCGGATCCTGTTGCGAAACCGGAAGGCATCCCTCAATGTACGTATGAATACAACGTGGACCCTCGAGGACGGGGAAAATATGCGTTGCGAAAAGTGAGTTGGGAACAACCGGAATGGTTCTATCCAGTTTATGACCACACTTATCCGGAAGACGGCACCCGCGGCTACTTCATGCAGGCTGACGGCTCCGGTTCTGCCGGCATTTTTTACCACACTCAAATTGACAATTTGTGCGAAAACACAAATCTGACTCTCTCTTTGTGGGGCATGAGCGCTACTAAGACAGACTTTGGCGGAAATGCGTTCCTCAGCTTAATCATAGAGGATCTGGACGGAAATGTCCTTAAGCAAAACGACATTGAACTTATAAACAAAAAAGGCGTGTGGGAGAATTTCACTCTCGACTTCACCGTGCCTCAGAACTCAACTTCTCTTGTCTTTAAAATTGCGAACAACAGCACAACGGCAAGTGGCAACGACTTTATGCTGGACGACATCGAAATTTGGATGTCAAAGCCGCCTGTTGTAGTAGCTCAGCCAGACACTGCGATGGCAGGCGAAGAGCTTGTGATTTACACTTCGTTTGAAAACAACGGAACTTATGTCGAGCCTTTGAAATATTCATGGTACAGATGCGACACACTGTCTTACAACGTTGAAGACTGGAAATTCATCAAAGAGGTCAAAAACTTGAAAATAAGCAATATAGACCACGTTTATGCTGGATATTACAAGGTTTGGGTCGGAAGCGCCGGCTCTGATGTGAAAAACATTTGCAACTCGGCTTCTAACATTATAAAAGTCAATGTAGTAACTCCTGAATTGGCTTCAACATATCCGGACAACGTAATCGACAAGTCTTGCACTGTGGCTCCTGCTGCAAATGCGTTCGACATTGCCGAAGCTTACTCTGCAAAAGGTGTCAACAGCATGACGACTCCTTTTGTGGGCGATATAGACGGCGACAGCATTCCTGAAATCATGGCTTGCATAAACACAAGCAAATCGCCGTACTTCTCAAGCGGATTCTTTGTGATAAACGGACGAACTGGCGAAGTCGAAGACACGCTCAACACCGTAAGCTACAACACTCACGGACAGTGCATGGCGTTTGCTGATGTTGACAAAGACAGAAAGGCTGAACTCTTCTTGCTCGGCGAAGATATGTACGCATACTGCTACAGCAACACCGGAGAACTGAAATGGAAGAGCGAAAACGTGTTTGACAATCGCTACCTGCTCTCTGTTGCCGACGTGAACAACGACGGAGAAGCAGAGCTTGTATGCGGACGATACATCTACAACGCAAAGACCGGAAAGCTTCTTATCAACGCAACTCTCGAAAACGACGGTAAAGGCTTTATGTCTCCGCATAATTTGCATGTTGACAAAGACGGAATTAAGACTATGTCCAACGCGTTCTACATGTATGCGCTGGCAAACTTCAATTACGACAACAACCTGGAAATGGCGGCCGGAAACACCCTCTACAAAATCGTGCTGACAAACAATGAGGGTACAGAAGGCAACTCTATGACCGTTTTGCGTCAGGCCAAACTTAACGACAAGGTTGATGTGGTTGACGGGGGCTCTATCGTCCTTGACTTTGATAACGACGGAGACCTCGACATCTGCACATTTGCCAAAGAAGTGAATGGCGGAAGCTTAGACAACCATAAGATAAACATATATGTGTGGGAAGGACAATCTTCCGACCTAATTGCATATCAAACTATCGAGTCGTCATTCCGCGGACCTACCATCCCATTCTGCGCTGACATTAACGGAGACAAACACCCTGAGATTATCTTCAACACAGCTAATGGCATGAACGTGCTGTATTACGACCTTATGGCTGAAAACAGCATGTCTTTGAAGGTTGTGCCTGACTATAAAGAGTCGGCTGCATATACGGCCTTTGACTTCAATCAGGACGGCAAGGCTGAACTTGTTTACCGTGGAGACAATAATTTGTTCTTAATTGACGGTGTAACTCTTAAGCCTTTGTGCGACTCTATACAGGCTTTTTCCGGCACTATTGCAGAATTCCCTGTCGTGGCAGACGTTGACGCTGACGGTCATGCAGAAATTGTCCTTACTCGCGCTTACAAAGAGTGGAACAATGACGATTCGGAAGGCTATCTTTCTGTTTATAAGAGCAAAACACCCGGGGCTTGGGGCTCTGCGCGAAAGGTATGGAACCAGACGGCTTACAACTCTGTGAACATCAACGAGGACTTGACTGTGCCGCAGACTCTGTTCGACATTGCCACTGATTTCCCTAACGGAAAGAGTCCGTTCAACGCATTCTTGCAGCAAATGCCTTACATAAACACAAACGGCGACTTATTCACGATGGCTCCTGATTTGACAATCGCGAAAGTTCCGCAGTTCAGATGGGAGTCCGATACTCTTACCGGCTCCTTCTCTATCAAGAACATAGGCAGCAGCGAAAGTTTATCTCCTCTGTACATTTCATACTTTTCGGACTACAAAAACAGAGATCTTCTCAAAACGGACACTCTTACTGACATTATAATGGTTGACTCTATTCTGGAAATAAAGGCGAAATTCCCGTCAGATTTCCATAAGAATGTAACTATCGCCATTAATGACAAGCGCCTGAAAGGTCATCAGCCTGAATGTAATTTCGAAAACAACGTTTCTAACGAAATGACGGTTGTAAGATACTGCCCAGAAAAGAACAGCATCATTGACACTGTAATCTGGTGCAAAGACACATTGACCATTGGAAACTCAAAATTCTACATTTCTGGAAATTACGATTTTGTGATGTTCGACAAAACCGACAATTGCGAAAGCACTGTCGATTTGACTCTCGCCGTACTTGAAAAAACAACAACCGAAATTTACGACACTATTTTCATCGGCGATGCTTACAGAATGTTCGGATTCGACACTTTGCAGACTGAACTTGGCGACTTTACTTACACTCAAACTTTGCAAAACTTCAAAGGTTGCGACAGTATCGTCTCTCTTCACCTGCACGTGATATGCAAGGACTACGACATCAAACTGATTGACACCATCTGCGCTAACGAGTTCTACAGATTTGACAACAAGAGACTAACAGAGACTGGTCATTACGAACTTGAAACCAAAACTATTTGGGGATGCGACAGTTTCGTCACTCTTGACCTTGTCGTTTTGGACACTGCCATTACGTTCTTGACAGACACAACAGACCAGGCTGATTATAATGAATATGGCTTCGATTTGCATCTGACTGAAGGAGGCTGGCAAGAGTTCATCCTTCCGAAAACAAACATTCACGGATGCGACAGTATCGTGGTTCTGAACCTTCTTGTTATAGGCGACGGCTTGCCTACGATTAAAGAGCCTGAGGAGCCTGAATACGAAGAATATACAATCTGTTATAACGACTCGTTAGTGATAGGCGACTATGTTTTGAGAGATACCGGACGACACGAAATCATTCTGAAGGACAGGATAAATCGCGACAGTACCGTTTATATTCATCTCAATGTGAACGACACCAGCAGCATCACTATCGTTGATGAAATCAGAATAGGTGAAGTTTACCAAAAGAATGGTTTCAACTTGACTCCAACAGAGACCGGCAAAAAAGTGTTCACAAACGTTCTCAAAAATATAGGCGGATGTGACAGTACTGTAACGCTCGTCCTTAACGTTAAGGAACTTGATTACGGTGGCGAAGATGACAAGGATAATGAAGATGATAATAACGAAGGCGAAGGCGGAAGCGGCTCTGAAGGTGATGGCAACGAAGGTGATGGCAACGAAGGTGAAGGTGAAGGCGGAAGCGGTTCTGAAGGTGATGGAAACGGTGGCGAAGGTGAAGGTGGAAACGGTTCTGAAGGTGATGGAAACGAAGGCGAAGGTGAAGGCGGAAGCGGTTCTGAAGATGATGGCAATGAAGGTGAAGGTGAAGGTGGAAGCGGTTCTGATGGTGATGGCAATGAAGGTAATGGCGAAGGCGGAAGCGGTTCTGAAGGTGATGGCAATGAAGGTGAAGGTGAAGGCGGAAGCGGTTCTGAAGGTGATGGAAACGAAGGTGAAGGTGAAGGCGGAAACGGTTCTGAAGGTGATGGCAATGAAGGTGAAGGTGAAGGCGGAATTGGTAGCGGCAACGAGTACAATGACGATGACGCAGACTACACTGACGGCGTGCTTGAGATGACTATTTGCGGCAACGAAACGTTCAGATTCGGAGAACAAGTGCTTAACACTTCTGGTGTTTACACTAGAACTATAGTTGACGAGCAAGGCGCTGGAAAAGAGGTGACGCTCAACCTTACAGTTCTGGACACTTCTGTTGTTAACATTACTGCTTATGGTGAAATCGGCAAAACATTCGACAAGATGGGCTTCTTCTTGACCCCTACTAAAAAAGGCAAGGTTACAGAAACTCTGCACTTGACGAACCAGAACGGTTGCGACAGCACTGTAATCTTGACGCTGATTGTTGATTGCGTGTCAACAGACACAATTGTGAAAGAGTATATTTGCGAAAATGAGTCTTACTATTTCGCCGGCGAAACTCTTACCGAGTCTGGAACATACACGTTGAACACTATTGACCAAAATGGTTGCGACAGCCTCGTCACGCTGATTCTTACTGTCGGAGAAATGACAACTACCGAGATAGAAGAGACTATCCTTGTTGGAAGTTCTTTCAACAAGTTAGGTTTCGACCTCCCTATTCAGGAGAACGAAGGCGAATTCACTTACACTTTGAATACGCTTAGCCAGTACGGCTGCGACAGCACAGTTATTCTAAAGCTGAATGTGGTATCTAACTTGGACGGCAAACTCATTCCTACGGTGTTCACGCCTCACTTGCAAGACGGTCTTAACGACGTGTTCATGAAAGGCTACGATGTCTATATCTATGACAGATACGGAAATCTGATTTCGTACGGCAATGACGGTTGGGACGGTAAATACAAGGGTGAATATGCGACTCCTGGTGTCTATATCTACATTCTTACAATGAAGGATGGACGCACGGAAAAAGGCACAATCGAAGTTGTAAAAGTTGAATAGTGAAAGCATGGAAGGGAGGCGTGCGGCAACACGTCTGAAGCCGCCTCTCTTTCTGATTTCTTTATCGAGAATCAAATCAGCAAATTCTTTGAGACAAATTTAAATTTTGTAAAACTTATGCTTGAGACATTAATAAACTTAGACAGAGAACTTATGGTTACCCTGAATTTGAGCGGAAGCCACACCACTTTCATGAACATCTTCTTTTGGATGATTTCTCAAATTCTGATTTGGCTGCCTGCTGTTCTGGTTTTGTTTTACGTCCTTGGCAAAGACAAAAAGAAGGAGGCGTTTTTGATTGTTCTGTCTGTAGCTTTGGTTTTTCTCTTGTGCGACCAAATTTCGTCTGGCTTGATGAAACCTCTGTTTGGGAGACTTCGGCCCGGCAAAGACCCGCTCGTGATGAATTTGCTCGAATATGTGAACAATTACCGCGGCGGACGGTTTGGCTTTCCGTCTTCGCACGCAGCAAACTCATTTGGTTTTGCAATGTTCACATCTCTGCTGTTCAGGTACAAGCCATACACGGCAGCCGCGTTCATCTGGGCTTCTTTGTGCGCTTATTCAAGAATATACTTGGGCGTGCATTTCCCGTTCGACGTGCTTGTCGGCACAGTTCTGGGGATGCTTATAGGCTGGGGTGTTTACAAACTGTATGTCAAGCTCCGCGTTAAATTTCCAAAGATGCTCTGCACGGAGAACTGCGGAAACTTGCCGTCAGGATATTCAAAATGCAATGTAAACTTGCTGATTCTCGTACTGTCCACAATATTGTTCTCAATAATTTGTTTTGCTATACAACTTAACAAATTCGTTTGACAATTTTGGCACGATATATGCTGTATCTTCTAAAGATGTTTTTACATAAATAAAACTTAAAAAAGTTGTTAAAGTTTAATTAATTCATAATGAAAAGAATATTAATTGCGATTGCTTTATGCATAACGTTCACATCGTTTGCCACAGAACGCAAATTTGAAAATGATTACAACATTGAACAGTCTAAGTTCAATAGCAGCGCCGAGGAGTCTGGTTTGTCTCTTCTCAACGGCAAGCTCGCCTTCTCAAGAAACGACTCTATTTATCAGGCTGAAATAGACGACAGCTTCGACATAAAAGAAATTGTTTTCGTTGAAGATTTGAGCAAGCTCGGCATCGAGGGCACTTTTGCTCAGGTGGAAAACACCATATACTTCTCTTCGGGCGGAGACCTCTACTCTGCCAACTTGATTAACGGAGCATGGTCAAATCCGCAGAAACTTAAAATCGACAGCTTGTCGGGAGGCAGAAAAGAGTACACAGGCTCGTCTTTCGCTCATCGCCGATGGACATACAAGAGCAAGCCTATTTCCGGTTTGTACAACCCGACTGTCACTCCTGACGGTTCGAGAATCTACTTCTCTGCCGACTTTGAAAACGGAGCTGGCGGACGAGACATCTGGTACATAGACCGCAAAGAGAACGGCAAAGCTTGGTATGCACCTAAGAACGTTGGCTATGCTGTGAACACTTCTGCCGACGAAGACTTCCCGTTCCTTGCCGGCGACTCTGCGCTCTACTTCTCTTCTTCGAGAACAGACACGCTCGGAAGTGTGAATATTTTCAAGTCTTTCATGAACAGAAA
>CALGHE010000006.1 GCA_937915765.1 uncultured Bacteroidales bacterium
CAGAAGAACACTGACATTCAGGTTATCGGTTGCCCTAAGACTATCGACGGCGACTTGAAGAACGACATGATCGAAACTTCTTTCGGTTTCGACACTGCTTGCAAGGTATATTCTGAAGTTATCGGAAACATCATGCGCGACGCTAACTCTGCAAAGAAATACTGGCACTTCATCAAGCTTATGGGACGTTCGGCTTCTCACATCGCTTTGGAATGCGGCTTGCAGACTCAGCCAAACATCTGTATCGTTTCTGAAGAGGTAGAAGCTAAGAAGATGACTTTGGGTCAGATTGTTGGCGACATTGCAGAAACTGTGGCTGCTCGCGCTGCAAAGGGCAACAACTTCGGTGTTGTTCTTATCCCAGAAGGCTTGATCGAGTTCATTCCTGAAATGAAGGTTCTTATCGCAGAATTGAACGACTTGCTTGCTCACGAATCAGACGTTAAGGCTGCTTTGGCTAAGCTTACTCCTGCAAGCGCGTCTGTTTACAACAGCCTTCCAGAAGGAATCGCTAAACAGTTGACTTTGGACCGTGACCCTCACGGAAACGTTCAGGTTTCTTTGATCGAAACTGAAAAGCTGCTTATCGAAATGGTTGGCAAGAAGTTGGCTGAAATGAAGGCTGAAGGCAAGTTCTCTGGAAAATTCTCTGGACTTGGACACTTCTTCGGTTACGAAGGTCGTTGCGCTGCCCCTTCAAACTTCGATGCAGACTACTGCTACTCTCTAGGCTTCAACGCTGCGCAGCTTATCGCAAGCGGAAAGACTGGTTACATGTCTTTGATCCGCAACACTACTGCTCCTGCAGAACAGTGGATCGCTGGCGGTGTTCCTGTAACTATGATGATGAACATGGAACGTCGTCACGGCGAAATGAAGCCAGTTATCCGCAAAGCGTTGGTTGAACTTGACGGCGCTCCGTTCAAGAAATTGGCAGACAACCGCGCTGACTGGGCAATCAACACAAGCTATGTTTACCCAGGCCCGATCCAGTACTTCGGCCCATCTGAAGTATGCGACCAGCCTACTAAGACTTTGATGCTTGAACAGGCTAAATAAGCCGTTCGCAGCTTAGTTCATACAGAAAGAGAGATGCCGGACCGGCATCTCTCTTTTAATTTTTCAAGCAACTCACAGCAACGACTTTAAAAGCGACAGCTAATACTCCACGTCCACCAGAAAAAGCCCTTGCGCCGGAGCGGAAGTGCCCGCCTTGCAACGGTCCTTGCACTCTATAATCTCACGGAAACGCTCAACAGAAACCTTGCCCCTGCCGACCTCGATGAGCGTTCCCACAATCGCCCGCACCATATTTCGCAAAAAACGGTTCGCCTTTATCGTGAAAACCCAATAATCACCCTCTCTGCTCCACTCCGCCTGCATCACGTCACAATCGTTGGTCTTCACATCAGTATGCAATTTGCTGAAACTTGTAAAATCAGTAAACTCCAAAAGTATTTTCGCCGCCTCGTTCATAAGTTCAAAATCAAGCGGATAAGAGATATATGCCGCGCATTCCTTAGAAAAAGGATTCTTGCATGTTGTGACATAATACTTATAAGTTCGGCTCTTTGCGTCAAACCGTGAGTGAGCGTCAGCCGCAACCTCTTTCAGTCCGCTCACAGCAATATCATAAGGCAGAAGGCTGTTCAGCCTTGACACCACATTCGCAGCGCCGCAGATCGGCTTAGACACATCAAAATGAGCCACCATAGACTTTGCATGCACCCCTGTGTCCGTACGGCCGGCGCCAGTAAGCTGCACAGGCTCCCTAAGCACCAGAGACATCGCTTTCTCCATTGTCTCCTGCACAGAAACTGCGTTCGGCTGAATCTGCCAACCATGATAATTTGTTCCGTTATAAGAAAAATATATAAAATAGCGCATCTTAAAAAAACTGAAATAACGCAACAAAAATAATACAAAAAAAGAGAAAAGACAAAAGGCAGACACCCGAGAGTATCTGCCTTTGTTCATAAGCCTCTAAGCCACATTACCAGTAAATGATAGGGCAAGAGTATTTGTAATGTCTGTCAGGGAGCACATAGATGAACGACAGTTCATGAGACCATGAGCCATTACCCTTTTTAGACGTGTACAAGTCGTAAATGTAATAGGCCTGAAAACCTTTGTAAGTTGCGCCCACCATGAACGAAACCGTATTAAGCCTTGAGTACACATCATTAAAGTCGTGCTTGTAAGAGATACCGAACAGCACAGGAGCCATCATCGCGCCGACCCCAGCGTAAAGCTGCTTGTAGGCATACTTCACATTATTAGCAACGAAATCCTGCTGCTGATAAGACAACGACCCGAACACATAACTGCTAGACAAGCTACGGCGTCCCCACAAACCAGCGCGCGACTCAAGGTCGTGCAGATAATTTGCATGGAAGACATAACGGCGACCG
This sequence comes from uncultured Bacteroidales bacterium, assembly GCA_937915765.1. Taxonomy (GTDB): domain Bacteria; phylum Bacteroidota; class Bacteroidia; order Bacteroidales; family Paludibacteraceae; genus RGIG9379. The sequence continues at coordinate 2,412 of CALGHE010000006.1, forward strand.
AGGTAATTTGCCTCCTCATCATTAAAGCCGTTGTTAGGCTCTGCAATGTGATAAATAGAAGCACCTACAGTCAACAAGTTTTCCACCACAAAAGCGGCTCCGACAGAGAAGTCAAGGAACGCATTTTTGTAACTTTCCAGACTTTCCAGAGAGCTTGGCACAATAACACCTTCTTTCACATATTGGTCGTCAAAAACCAAATCATCATCAAGAACATTGTACATAAACGAGCCCTGAACCCCAAGACGGACATAATATCCGTCTTGAAGTCTAATATTGTGGCTATAAACTGCCGAGAACTCATTGTTCTTGATTACCCCGGCTTGATTGTCATGTACGTAAGAGACTCCGACCGACCCTATCTGGCGATAGAAGTTCTGGTCATAAGTGAGCCTAATCGTATTGTACTTGTTCTTCAACGAAGGCCATTGCATCCTGTAGTCCAAACCGAAACGCATTGCGTTAGCGTTACCGGCAAGCGACGGGTTCAGATTATACGGCACAACATTATGATTAGTGAACGTATAGTCCTGGGCCATTGCTGTACCTGACAGCAACAAAGAGGCCAAAATAAATATAATCTTTTTCATGTCCGTATTATCTTACAATGGTTACCGATCCTTTTCTTTCTCCCTTTTTACTCAACGTAGCTGAGTTATTGTCATACCAGACAGTCCATCCATACACACCTGTAGGACAAGGTTCACCCTTATAGTTACCATCCCATTCGTCTTCGATGCCCTTACCTTCAAAGATAACTTCACCCATACGGTTGTAAATTACGTATGTGAAATTTTCGATAAAGTCACCGCCATGGAACATGAACTTATCATTCAGACCGTCACCGTCTGGTGTGAACGCTTCAGCAGCCCAGAAATCTTTCCACTTGTAAACCCAACCAGAACCTTCCTGGATACATCCATGTTCATCAACACTTCGAACCTTAACTTCGAACGAATCCTTAAGTGGCAAGTCATACTTGTAAACCAAACCGCCAGCAGTATTATTTCCTGCAGTTACAGGATCCAAACCTTCGCCAGGAGTCCAAGTCCAAACAGCACTTTCATGATCTGGAATCTTTCCTGCAAAACGAACTTCAGTATTAGATTCGTCAATGCAGTTAGGATTGATAACGAACTGCATAGGTTCAAGTTCACGCTGAGCGATAGTCCTAGTAACCGAAGTCTGACAACCCTTTTCATCAGTACCGACCACGGTAACAACAACATCTTCACCTTCGTTAAGAACAGCCCAGAAGTTCTGTTTGTCCGAGTTATAGATGTCGATATCCGCAACAGCAGGAACACTGCTCCATTCGTAAGAAACTGCACCTGTAGCGCTGAAGTAAACAGAGTCTGGCTGACCAGGACAAACCATATCGTTCAGCTTATTTGTTCCCATCGTTACCATTGGCGGTTCTACAACAAGAACTGTTCTCTTGACTGTAGAGTCGCAACCATGTTCATTAGTAGCGGTAACAGTGTAATAAGTTGACTTATTAGGAGCGACTTCTATCACCTTTTCTGTTTCGCCAGTGCTCCATTCAAACGTTACGCCAGCACCAGCCGTTGCGCGAAGTTCGCCAACAGAACCACGACAAATGAATTCCGGCATATCAACTTCCAAGTTAGGAACCGCATTAACCATTATCGGAATTTCTCTTTCAGCCTTACAATTAGACATATAGCCTTCAAGTATCAACTTAGTTTCAACATCCGGCTTGAATGTGTAACGAGCCTTGTCAGAAAGAAGATTTCCGTCAACATCTCTCCAGTTGTACATGCCTGCGCCATCAGCAAGAAGGCTTACTTCATCGCCAAGACACACAACAGTATCGCCATGGAAACTCAACACTGGTATTTCAGTCACATTAACTGTAAACTCAGCCTTAGTCACGCAACCGTTAACATCGATACCCTCTGCAGTGAACGTAGTCTTTTCACTCACATGAGGCTTAATGTTTTCGCCCACGTTTCCGTTGCTCCAGTTGAAAGCAGTGAAGCCTTCAGCATCCACAACATAAACTTCAGCCTGAGAACCAGCGCATACATTAGACGTACCAGCAAGATTCAAAGGAGTTCTCTGATTAACAACAACCGGAATCTCCATAGAAGTCACACAACCGTTTCCGTCTTTACCTGTCAAGGTGTAAGTTGCAGACACAAGAGGTTTAGCCTCCATCTTATCACCATTGTCGCCGTTGCTCCATGAGAATGTGCAACCTTCAGGAGCGCTATGTCCGAACAATATCAAAGAATCGCCAGAACAAATTTCGCTGTCTCCGCTGTACGACAAAGAAGGAAGCATATTGACAGTAACCTCGATGTCCATAGAGTCCACACAATTGTTGTTAGAAGTACCAATCACACGGTAAATAGTATCCTGTTCAGGAGTATGTTTGTAACGGTTACCCGCAACCAAACTTCCGTCAGGCTGTCTCCAGCCGTATGTAGCAGCGCCAAACACGGTAATGTCAGCCTCTTCGCCATCACAAAGGATTACCTTGCTACCATTTGCAACGCCCAATACAGGGAGAGGCTTAACCTTAACCTTAACCACAGCTTCTGCGTCACAACTAGTTTCCGTATCCTTACCCCTAACAGTAAGAGACGTGTCTGACGTAATTATAGGCCTTACAGTCTCGCTTGACGATCCAAGTTCCACCCATTCGTAAGCCGCAGCACCAACAGCCGTAAATTTAGCCTCTGTACCGTAGCAAACAGTTCGTTCTCCCTCTACCTCAATTGTAGGCTTCGCATTAACTGTCACCGGAATTTCCAGAGTGTTCTTACAATAAATCTGTTCTCCATTTTCATCCAGCAACACAACCGAACCAGTCAAATAGATTTCCTGACTTGACAATGGAGTCATTCTCATTGTATCACCAAGCTCTCCAGAGACAGAGCCTGCGCTCCAAGAGAACTCAACCTTATCTTCTTCGTTCACATTAGTAGCCTTAGCTATAAGTTCAAGCACTTCGCCCTGACAGATTGGCTTCAAGCCTTCTGTATGAAGGATTGGAGGAGTCTGAACAGACAACGGCACGTGGATAGTGTCAGTACATCCTTTAAGAGTACCAGACATCACAAGCACCTCGTCAGTCGCAGCCTCGAACGAAATCTGGTCGCCCACCTTAGCTGTGTCATTACCATAATAGTCGTTTTCGTCCATGAACCAAGCGTAAGTGTTAGCACCCTGTCCGTGCAAAGAGAAGACGCCGCCCTTACAGATTTCCTTAGTTCCGCGAACGTACAACTTAGGAAGAGCCTTTGGCTTAACAGTGAACGAAGCCTCTGCAGGACAGTTCAAACTTGTGTAACCAGTTACCTTCAAAGTGTAATCTTCTTCAGTCATGGTCAAATCGCCAGAAGTTGCTTCTGTAGAGTGATTAGACCAAGCGAAGCTTTCGAAGTTGTCTTTAGTATCATCAGTAACCTTCATCTGGAAATCTTCTCCCACACAAGCGAATGTAGGAGCGTCAATCTTGATTGTAGGAGTAGGCAACACTTTGACATTGATAGCCTGAGTTGTCTTACAACCATTAGCGCCAGTACCAGTTACAGTATAATGAGTGCTTCTAGTAGGCACCACAGTCAATCTGTCAGTAGTGCTTCCGCCTGTCCACTGATAAGTGTCAGCACCCTTCATTGTGATATCCAAAGTCTGCTTCTGACAAAGCAAGATAGAGTCTGCAGTTTCGTTCAGCTCATATTCACCTTCCCAGAACAAGATTGGAGCCTCTTTCGCAGTGATGTCGACATCCAACGAAGAAACACAACCCTCTTTAGATTTACCCCACAACGTGTAAGTAGTGTTACCGTTCAGCTTAGTAGTTGCAAGATTACCCATAGCGATAGTATCCTTGCCGATAGACCACGCATAGTAGTCACCGCCACCAACACCAGTACCCGAACCTCTCAACGTTGCAGTGTTACCGTCGCAGAACTCAGTATCGCCATTATAAGCAAGCACCGGAAGATCTACCATTGTAACCTTGAACGAAACTTCGCTTTCACATCCGTTACCATCCTTACCAACTACAGTGAACAAAGAGTCTTTCGTGATAGTGGCTTTGATAGTGTCCTTGCGCGAGCCTGTGCTCCACTTGTAAGATTCAGCACCAGTAACGTGCAACTCTGCAACCTCTCTGTAACAGATTCTGTCCTGATCTTTTTCGATATCGATAACGACATCAGGCAGTGTGTTCATCTTGAACGTGAACTCTTCCTGAACAGAACATCCGTTTGCACCTTCACCAGTAATGAAATAAGTCATAAGTCCATCAGCCTTTTCATCGACATAAGTAGCACCATTAGCACCCTTAGTTCCGTCAGGCATAATGTAAGAGACTGCATTACCGCCAACAACGAGCTTCACAGGCGAACCTTCGCAATAAGTCAGTTCTTCATCTTCAGCATAGTTTGTCAGATAAACTATAGGAGAAGGAATTGTCCTTACCGGAATTTCGAGAGTGTTCACACAACCGTTCAAAGTACCAGTCACCTTATAGATGGTATCCTTAACCGGTTTGTCCTTGATAGTTGAGCTAACCTTTCCATTTTCCTGAGTGACAGAAGCTCCGCCGCTATTGATATAAGCGTACAGATCGTTCTTCATACAGATGTCTATTATTTCAGGAGTAGAAGGATCGTTGTCACTGCCCTTAGCATCGAACGTCAACGTAGGGAGCGGCTTCTTTGTCACTTCAAAGAACAGCGTATCCACACAACCCACAGAGTCTTTCACAGAAGCGAAGTATTTGTCAACACCAGCCTCAAAAGCAGTAATTTCCAACTCAGAATCAAGGTCTATCGCTCTCTTAGCATCTTTGTCGAAGCCCCAATTATAAGAGTAATTTTCCTCATCATTAGCAGGGTCAACAGCAAAAGCGTTAAGCACGATGCTTTCATTCACGCACACATATTTGTCTCCGCTCACCGTAAACTCTGGTTTGCTAGTAAATTTGATGTCTGCATAAGTTCTCGAAGTCTGACAGTTCGTCGTTGTGTCAATACCAAGCAAGACATACTTCGCTTCATTTGAAGTCGGAACAAACGAAATGACCTTCTTTCCGTTTTCATCAGGAATAACAGCGTCACCACGCCACAAGAACGAGTCTGCTCCGATAGGCTCTAACGTCACAAGCGAACCTTCGCAGACAACCCTTTTACCAACAACATCAATCACAGGATTATTCTTATGATTAACCACGATAGTACGCGATGCTTCACAACCTGTAATATAACCAGTCACCACAAATGTGGCAGATGTTGCAATAGTAGTATCCAAAGAGGTGAAATTAGTATCAACTTTTTCTCTGTGATTCCACTTAAACGTGTTCGCTCCACTAACAATCTGCAAATTCAATTTAGAGCCATCACAAACATCCACATAAGCAATGCCTAAGTCATTAAACTCAAGTTTTCCGTCGCCCATTGGCTTGCCAAAGTCTATGTTTGACGCAATTTCAAATGTAGGAGAAGACACAACATCCACCAGATGTCTTGCTGTTCCCACGCATCCATAAGACGTACCCGCAGAAACGGTAAACCACACATCCTTGTCTGCTATTACCGCTTTAATATCCTGCCCTGACAAGTTAAATTTCGCATCAACATCATTGCTCCATGTGAAAGATGTAACATCTTCGTCATCTGTGACCGCTTTAAGAGGCAAAGCCACATTAGCACAAGTCTGATCTTCCGCTTCAATTCTCACGACAGGAGTTTTCTTTACTACAATATCAAAGACACCTGTACTTGGGCAAGTCTTTTGAGTCGCTGGGTCAATCACCAAACCTGTCACAGAAATCTGCTTAGTACCAGGTTCATTCATCACAACCTCCATAAACTCATTGTTATCTCCAGATGATTGACCTGTACCCCATGTATAAGAATCAGCTCCAATAGCTTTAACCTTTAGCATGTCATTCTGACAAAGAGTTGTATTACCATTAATAGCAACAACCGGTTTTCTCAACACCTTGATTTCTTTTGTAGCATAAGCAGCACAACCTTCTTCAGAATAACCCATTGCATAAAACTCTCTGGAATTCTTCAATGGAGTGCTATGATACAATGTGCCAGCGGCAAACGTATCCTTTCCATTCCAAACCACATCCGTCACCTGACTGTTTGCAGACGCTTTCAACTTAACAATTTCATCTTCACAAACAACATCGACTCCGTTATCAGTCACAATTTCGAACTTCGGAGTAGGAACACTCCGGATGTCAAAGTTGACCGAACCGACACAATTGTAAGCGTCATAACCAGTTACAAACACTGTGAGATCTTTATCGCCGACTCTTGGCTGATAATTATCACCACCACCCTTATTGTCCTGTTTATCTCCATTCTCATCATAGTAACCCCATACATAATTGACTGCACCTGTTGCGGTCAAATCTGCGTAAGTGTTGTTGCAGACAGTGTTGTCTCCTTCGATACTAACTTTAGGATTTTCTCTAACCTTAACCATTACAACCTTTTCTGCTTTACAAACCGTAGGGTCTGTCGGAATCGTCGCTGTAACCTTATAAGATTCATCCTTTGAAACATCATTCAATATCAAACGCCACGGTTCTGCAGGATCTGCCGCATTATTAGGAGCATTCCATTGGAACTGAAGTCCGTCAACATCAGAAGACGCCATTAGATCCAACGTGCCTTCTCTACAGACAATAACATCACCGCTAATAGCTATAGCCGGAGCGGCCTTAATAGTCACAGGAATAACAAGTTCCTTGGTACATTCTTCCAACGTACCCTTAACCCTATAAATTCCGTTTGACTTAGTTGGCACTGCCAACTGATTAGTTGTTACTGTCGGATCAAAATCCCAAACATGCGAATTCTCATCAGCCCCACTAACCTTAAGCACCAACGGCTCGTTTTCACAGACTTCAATAGGGGTTGGATTTGTAATTACAAAATTGAAATCATCCGGATCCTGCCCTTTAATTTCGATAGAATCCTTTACACGACACTTGTTTCTGTCTGTTGCTTCCACTGTTATGAACTGAGACTCACTCATAATCAACTTCTCTGTCGTTTCTCCAGACTGATATGTTGACCAATAGAATTTAGTATAGTCTCCTTCATCATAAAGCACTTTAAGCACAGCCTTGTCTCCGAAACATACAGTTGGCTTCTGAGCTTCAATTTTCAAGTCATATTTATCCAAGACTGTCACATCCTTAGTTACAGTTGTAGAGCACTTGAATTCATCATCACCCTTCTTGTACACAACTTTAGTACCCGTCACGCTGAAAGACAGCGTGTCATTGTACGATTGCGGAGTGACTTTAATCGAAGATTCTTTTATACCTTCGACACCAAGACCTCCCCACTCATATTCATCTGCACCAAGAGCAGTCATCTTGATTTCCTGGTCAGGACAATAAACATTAGCCGCCGCTATACTAACCGTAGGAGCAGCAAAAACAGTCAACCCGATTGTAGTGTCTGCCGTACAAGTCAAAGTTCCTCCTGCATCGTACTCTTTTTCAGCGAATGCACGGATTGTATATTCATTGCGCATACCCGCCACAAAATCCGTAATCTGATCTCCATCCTTAATTTCCTCTGCCGAATAGTCATTAAACACAGAACCTCCGCTCATAAAATAATACGTTGCGTCATTACTCAAAGCAAGCTGTACATTTGTTGCATTCGAACAAATTGTGTCTCCTCGTTTGTCTCCTGATTTGAAATAAGCGCCTATAATCGGTTTTGCTTTGACATTGATTGTGACCTGCGCAGTCGCTTCACAACCAACACCTCTTTCAACACCAGTCAACGTATATTTCGTTGTCTTGAACAAATGAGGAATCTCACAAACATCATTCAAACTCACCTCTTTACCAGATTCGGCTTCAGTCCAAACCCACGTCACTTTATTCTGAGACGAAACTGTATTATTTTTAGGCATCAATTTCACATACGAACCTTCGCACACAGTGTTATCCGTTTTCTTTGCTGAAGATTCAATAGAAATATCTGGAGCATGATGAATGTCATATTCCAATTTGGCCGTATTTACACATCCGTCCAAAGTTGCAGTTACCGCAACTGAATTACCTAGCTGTCCGACTTCAATCGGCAATACGTCTCCAGGCTGACTCTGCGGTGATGTCCATGCAAAATCAACTCCATTGTATTCAGACACAGCTCTAAACTCTACATCACTGCCAAAACAAGCCGTAGTCGGAGATTTAGTTACAGGGTCAAGAGGACCTCTTATCGTAATTGTCGGCAAAGGCTTGACGCTAATTTTGAAGTCCTTCGTTGCACTACATCCGTTTGTACCGTCAACAGTAACTTTGTACTGAACATCACTTGTACCTTTATCGAATGCATTAGTTTGGAAGAACGCGCCGTCAGCTTCAACCATCTGCCCATTAGAGTAATAAGACCAAGTAGTTCCTGACAAGGCCACATTACCTCCATCCTGAACCGCAACCAGATCTGCGTAAGCACCCTCGCAGATTTTCACCACACCATTGTTATCTGCAAAGATGTCTGCATCTCCATTCTTAACAGTAAACTTAGGCAATTCATTCTTGTCGATATCCTTAGTCACATTACTGAAGCACAAATTATTGACATCCGTAACCTTCAGATTTACAGTAACCTTACCGTCCACATCAGAAACAATTGCTTCCGACTTATTACCAAGACCTTTGTTTACACCTGCCTTTGTATAGCTCCACTCATACTCAATATTTTCAGGGAAGCCTTGACAGTTTTCAAACGTAGCATTAGGGTCATTGCATGCTTTAAGCACAACCTCTTCAGTCACATCACAAACTGCATCCCTGTCGCTCTTGATGTAAGCCACCGGAAGCGGATTTGCAATAAACTCAACCCATGTTTCTGCGATACATCCTTCGCCGTCTTTTGCATAAACATACGTCTTATAGGCGTTATCCTGCCTTCCTGTAAGCTGCAATCCCTTCTCTGCATTAGCATCAAAATCTGTATTATTCAGTCCCCAAGCATACACATAACCACTGCCAGAACCTCCGGACGCTTTCGCTTTCAGACTCAGGTTGTCTCCCTCGCAAGCGTTTCTTGTCTGTCCCTGCAAGTTATCACCTAAACCTTTTCCTGTCTCTTCAATTGCAATCACCGGAGCTGGTCTAACATTAACATTGAATGTCACCTTATCAGACATACATTGTCCTGTAAAACCATATACCTCGAACGTGTGAGGCCTTGACAGCAGCTTTCTATACGACGGATTTTTACCTGAAATTGGGTCAGACTCATCCACATAGAAGAGATCTGCACCTCCCAAAGTCAATACAGCATCTGTATTAGGACAGATCATATTATCTCCGGACACCGTTATTGTTGGACGAGCCACAACATTCAATGTCACAGTAGCATCACTTTTACAAGACATGTCATCTGTCGCTTCTACAGTATATGTCAAAGCCAGAGGGAAATTTTCTCCAGAATTATTATCCGGCAATCTAACGAAGTGGTCTGTCTGACTACCAATCACATTTCCAGCCTGATCCTTCCATACGCACGTTGCCTTTGTCGCTGGAGAGCTAAACTGCACTCGGGCGCTCAGCTTGGCCATCTCGCCAGCACAGAACGGATCGATACGATCATCAATATCAATCTTAGGATTCGCAACCACCGTAACAGTTATGAACGTATCTCCAATACACTGATTCTGGTCTTCTATAGAAACGTAAACTGTTGACGAAGCATTATTTCTGTAATTTAACTTAAGGTCGTCTTCTGTAGTCACAGCCTTATAGCCTCCAACATTGTTCCACTGAATCTTTTTCGCATCATGTCCTACTCCTACACTCGCTTTCAACTCCAACGGATCTGTATCATTTAGACACATTCTGGAAGGACCTCCGTTAGCTGTCGCCAACAAAACCTTAGGTTTAGCATGAACAGTAACTTTCACCGTCTTAACTTCGGTTGTACACCTGTTCATGTTAGTACCATAAACCGAGTAATAAGCTTCTGACAAGCTTTCTGACGGAGTGACAACAAGTGAGTATCCATCACCCGGTTTGTCTGTAAATGCAGGTTCTTCTCTCTTATCCGACCAGAAGAAATTATCAACACCTGAGATATTTTGCGCTGTAAGAGTTGCAGGATCACCCTGACAAACTTCCACATCAGCAATATCGAAAGATGGAGTTGCGTAATAATCCAGATCGAACACTTTAGATAGATTGCTACAAGTTCCGTCTTGCACATAGATCTGATAAGCCATCTTCTTATCCACAACCACAGAAATTACATCCTGGTTCTGATAGTGAGGCTTTTTATTTCCATTCGCATCTGTCACCCAAACAAGATTATTATTTGCATCATACGAACCAACATACCACACAACATCAGCCACCGACGTTTCTGCCTTCAGTTTAACCTCATTACACTCACGGCTAACCACGCTAATGCTAGCTGTCGGCAACGCATCTGCAACGATTGTCATAAAACTGTCTCTCGTACATCCGTTTCCGTGTGTCGCTGTAACTTGAACTTTATTAGTTGCAGCTGGGTTTCTAAGGTCGTAAGTAGGTCCTTCCACTCCACCCGTCCACTTGTACGTTGTCGGCTTGTTTGGATCCTCATTGATGTCACTAACCGTCAACTGACTCGAAACACCTTGACATGCAGTCAGTCCGTCTATGTCCAAATTAGGCACAGTCAACACATCGTAAACAAAAGGAACTGTGTTCACACAACCCTTTGTGTCTATTGCCTTCACTTTAAAATGAACCTGTCTGACATCCATCGGTTTTTCGACTACCCAAACATCCGATTTAGATAGCGTGTCACCATTATTATCAAGCCATATAAACTTTGTACTTGGCGAGTTCCTGTCAACCGCATTCAATGTGAGAGACGTACCGGCACATGTAGTCAAAGTTGTGTTTATGTTGCCATTAGCATCCCTTTTAGACACCTGAATATCTGGTAGGCTTAGACCTATCACATCAAATTTTTCTGGAGCAGACGCGCAATGGTCGCTAAATGCCACATACTCGTAGTGCGCTTGATTTCCTGTCACAGGCACAGTCAACACATCCGACTTGCCGTCACTGTCTGTCAGAGCATTTCCATCTCTGTTACCACTTGCATCTAACTTGTACCATTCAAACGACTTAACAGCAACATCGTTAGTTACATTAGCCTTAATTTCTGCCACAGAGCCTACACAAGCGCTCAAGCCTTCCGGCTGACCCAATACAGGCAACTTATGCTCTTCTACTGTAAAGCCTTCAGAAAGGTCAGACCAGCAGCGGTTTGCATTCTGCACTTTCACAGAATAAGTTCCACCGTTAGAGATAGTGTAGTCCTTGCTTGTTCCGTTAGACACAATATGCTGACCATTAGCATCACACCACTGATATGCTGTATAGCCTGCCGGAGCAGACAAAACCGCTGTTGTTCCGCTACACATGCTAAGTGGACCTGAGACATTGACTTTGAACGGTTTGTCAACATCAACATCAAAATACTTCACAACCTCAGAGCATGCATCGTTCGCTTTAGCTACTATTTTGTAGCGTTTTGTTGAGTCTGCAACAAACTTTTCATTTGTTGCCTTCGAAGAACCGAATCCGCCTCTAACATTAGCAACCAGCTTTTCATTCAAATTTCTATCTGCATCATACCAAAGTTCATACACCGCATAATCAATATCTTTTCCTGGATAACCAGTTCTTCCATTAGTCATTTCAAAATAGAATTTGTCTCCGATACAAAGTTTCTTTCCTGAAATGTCATTTCCGGCATTATCCTTCATCACAACATCAAAGTCTGGATTGTATGTCACTTCAACTTTAACCTCCTTAGAAGATTTACATAGCAAATCCTCACCTGTATATTTATAGTAACCAACCTGCATAATAGCTGCGTGAAGTTCTATTCCAAGTTTATTGTCAACAACGTCATTTTCCGCAAAAGACATCTCTTCTTTAAACGTTTTGCCTGTCGATTTGCCTAAGTTTGCAGCAGACAAAGCATGTGTGTAATTTGCAGCAGACAAAGTACGTGTGTAATTTGCATAAGACACGACCTCTGTATTTTCAAGAGAGACTTCCACTTTACCGTCTTCGGAACAAACCGGGTCCGGAGACACATTGTATAATATCTTGCCAAAATCAGGATCCGGTAAGAATCTTACATTATGAGTTACCTCACGCAAACAACCTTGATTGTCTGTAACACTAAGCTTAAATGTTGTGCTGGTTTTATCCAAATCCGGATTTGCCACATTTCCAAACGCTTGGTACGCTGTTGTCAAATCAAACTTAATATCATCATAATCACTACCTGCTCCATTGATATAATTTCCCGTTATCGTCCAGTTCTTATTGTCCTTGCTCAAATTAGACGTGTTATCGATCCAAATTTGGAACATGTGATTATCACCATCCAAAGTTACAAGATTTTCATTATCAGCCTTATCCCTACACAAATAAGAGTAGTTAACAGATGAATGGTTACCTTTTGTAACAAGACTTACGCTAGACTTGATTGGCACATCCACATAAGTCACTACTTCACAACCTAAACTTGTTGTTGCTGTAATTTCGTATCTGTGACTTTTGTCACTCTTCAGCTTATCTGTAGTTCCTTCGCCTGTTCCCGAGGCTGTCACCAAATCATATTTGTCATTAAACGCGTTAGCAGTTACTCTTCGCAACTTGTAAGTTGTGCTTACCGAAGGGTCTGCCGTTGTATTTCTGATAACAAACTGCACCTGATCGTTCTGACAAACTGCTGGGAACTTGCCATCTACATCATGTTCAATACCACTAACCCCTGTTGTTGCATTTGTCATCTTGATGTCAAGTACAGGCAATTTGTTTACCTTAGTCGTAACGTCCTTATAAGATGAGCACCCAGTCAATACCTTGCTCTTTGCTTCCACTCTGTAAGTCAAAGCTTCCATAAGGCCATTCAGTTCGAACAAATAGTACTTTTTGACAGAGAACAAAGGATTTCCATCCTCATCCTTCTCCTGTTTTCCTTCTGCGTCAAGCACTGGCTCATTAACCTCTATTTCTTTCCCAAACACTTCAGACCCTTTTTGAGCAGTTGCCACATTATAAACATAAGCTACATAAGAATAGCCACTTTCCAAGTTGTTATTATCAGAAACAATCAATGAGTCTGTTCCTCCCACGCACACGCCAGTGTCCTGACTAGTAAGCCACGCTGTGAACTTCGGAGCTTCAATCACATTAATCTTCACGCTTGACTCAGCTTCACAACCATAACTATCCTCAATCTTCACATTATATGAGAGCGATGGCTGCAACATACTTGCAGTTACCTGTATAGACTCATTATTGTCCGAAACTGTTCCGTAAGACCAAACAGAAGATGACACACTAGCCCCACTCGAGATTACTGGTTCGTACGACAAATCAAGAATACTTCCTTCGCACTCATCTTTTTCAGACGCTGTTCTTGCTCCATTTAAGAGAATGTTAACTGTAGGTCGTTCTACAAAATTGACCGTCATGTAACTTTTGTTTTCACAATCGGTTACTCTGTCTTTCCACGACAGCACCACCTTATCCTCATTAATCGTAGAAGCACTCTCATTAGAGTTTGGAGTGAACGGACCTACAACTGCAGAGCCGCCACCTGCCAAAGAAGCAACCTTCTCTACGCCTTCCACATTAACAGTCACATCAACAATGTTTAACGACGAACTCTGGTTTGTCACTAATAGATAATAGTCTTTATAGTTACAAATTACTTTTGCCTTAGCTCCACTGTTTGCACTTGAGAGCAACTCTGCTGTCACGGCCGGCACTTCATCCGAACCTATAACAATATTTTTCTCCGAATAACAGAAATACTTCGGATCTGCCGCATTTGTTCTGTACAAGCCTGCGCTACCGTAACGAGCCATACCGGCACGAACTGTGAATGTTTTAGAAGCCGAACCCATAACCGCCTGCTTGGAAACATCATACTTAGCAGACGACACGCCCCCGTCAACAACTGCATCTTCTGTCCAAGCCGACGACCATGTAGCATCATTACCATTCTTACCCAATTGAGTATAGAAATAGGTGCTGTCATAGTTTGCTGACGCACTTAACACTGATGTGAACAATGCGTTTGCACAAACTGACGACGGCACTGGATTAACCGTGAAATCCGGAGCATCCTGACTGTAAACTCTAAATGTGTCATAAGCGACACATGCGCCACTTGTTATCTCAGCTACATAATCAACGAAACCTTCATCATTCTTAACAAAAGAAACCGTACCAGTCAAAGCGGTTGCAGCATCTCCGGCAACGTTGCCTGCTATATTAAGCCAACTTAACACCGGATTCTGAACTATGTTTGAAGACCCGTTTTTAGCTGTAAGTTCGAGAGATTCACCATCACAGACAAAGTCCTTGTCTGCCGTTATATATACCTTAGGGTAAGGCTTAACCGTGATCTCAAATTTTTTCTTAACCACGCAACCTTCTGAAGAGGTGACTTCCACTTCTACGAATTCCACTAACTCTTGTGTGTATGTGTCTGACACCTCTAATTCGCCAAGCTCCGCGCTCTGGCCTCTCGGAACATCTGTTACCACATAGCCATCTGCTCCTGTCTGCTTATGGAAAACCTTGTAAGTGAAAGACTCTGCCGTCAAAGCAGAACCGCCTTCAACACTTACCGCCTCAAACTTCAGTTCAATCTTCGCATTTTCCGCTACAGAGCCGTTAGGCCTTGAGCAGACAACAGCATCGTTCTGCATGATGATGTCAAAGACAGGATGCTGCGCAACAGAAACAACCGCTGTGTCTTTACAGCCGTTCATTGCTGTAACAATGACTTGCGATGTAAATTTGCCATCCACAAGCATGCTTGCGTCAATCATCACACTTTGTTCAGAACCTGACAAGCCAACATTTTCTTTTCCGTTATAACTCCACACATAGGCAGAAGGATCGTCCTTCACATTGTTTTTCCAATGTGCATCTGCATCTGTCACTCCTGTCACCAAATCCTTAACGTTAAGAGTAACCATGCTATTTTCGCAAACCGCGCTTTTATCAGTTTCTATTTCCACACTAGGAAGCGGCATAGGATAGATATGTTTGTTGGCATAAACCTTACAGCCGTTTTCAAGCGTCATCAGAACTCCAAAAAGTTTACGGCTACGAGTAGGATTGTTTATATCGTAATAAACTCCCTTAGCAGCAGTCCACGTTTCCGTCTTTTCCTTTCCTAAATGACTGTAACCTTTATCTGCATCAAACCACTGATAAGTGCATTTGTCCAAATCTACACCAGACCCTCTTGGAGAGGCTTCCAACAACACTTCTGTCCCTTCACAAAAATAAGGTTGATTACCTCCGCCAATATTGTTTTTATCATAACTTAACAAATCAAGCGTTGGCAAAGAAGAACCCTTTATAATCACTTGAATAGTGTCTGTACAAAAATACTCGTCACCAATATAACTCTGAGCCTCAAACAGCACCACATGTTCTCGTCCCACATACACTTCATGCCCCCAAAACATATTGGTCACTGCATTTCCTCTATGACCGGTATTCCAACTCGACCAAGCTCCGTTAGTTGTCAAATCTCGGTAACGATACTGCGTCATATACTCACGGCCATCTGCCGAAGCGGACGCCGCCGCAGTAGCATTAGACAAATTGAAATATATATGACTTGTATAACGACCTTGGCTTGGACACAAAGGCTCCAACGTGTAAGTGTCGTAACCAGTCTTAGGATCTACGGCCCTTGTATATTCGCTTGCCGGCAAAGTTGTGTTTGACGTCTTACCATCATCCACAACTCTGTGAACAAACTCGGCGTTCAGTTCCGGCTTGTTCTTCATTGCGATCTGGAATGTCTCTGTGAACGGACAGCCGTTGATGTCAGTAGCCATTACAAAATAGTCCGTGCCAGCCTTGACACTTGTCAAAGTTATGTTTGTGCCTGAACCAACATAAACTCCAGTAGCGTCTGTACCCTGATACCATCTTGGAGTAGGATTAAGTCTAACATCATCAATAGAGACTTCCGCATTACCATATTCACAAACTGAAAGGTCTTTGTTTAAAGACGCACTCTCTTTGTATGTTACTACCTCTATGTTTAGAATTTTAACACACCCGCCATCTGTCACAGAAACAGAATAACCTCCAATCGGAAGAGTTATATTGTCTGTATAATACAAATTGTCATTTATATTACTCTGATAGGAAGTCTTAGTTCCCCTTACAAAATCTTCTAACTCATACCCGCCTTCGTATTTTTCTCCTGAATAAAAACGCACATTGGCATCATTCCCTTGGCATACGTACAAAACGTAAGTGCCATCATCACGCACTTCTTCCTTTACTCCTGAAGCAGTCTCTATGTAGAACGACGGTTTTTTATTTACATTGATTTTAGCAACTTCATTCTGAGGACATGGATTATCTTCATCGTCAAATCTCACGCTATATGGTATATTTTGCGTTCCACCTCCTGCTTTGCCCTCAACTGTAATCGGTTGATTTATTTTATAATCAACTCCATCGACCGTAAATATTAAATCTAAATATTTGCTAAAAAGAGGATATTCCGGATCTTTACTGAACTGCACCTGCACCTTCTCCCCTTCACATGGATCCTTCGCCACAAAAATCCAACGAGGCAGTTCATTAGGTTTTACAAACTCAACACATGTGGCTTCGCATCCGGACGACGTTTTAACAGTCAGTTCTACATACTGACCCTCCTCCGCAAATTTGTACGTTAAAAAGGAATCTTTAGAATCCATCAATTCGAACTCAGGAGTTCCTGATTGTGAACCTACCGGATAAATTCGCCAAGACCACCAACTAACAGAGTCTGAAGACGCTCCTAACGAACTGCCAATAGAAGAGGCATCATACAAAGTCACATCTCCATAACACTTTTTCTCCTGTCTTATTTTAGCCACAACATTTGTTGGCACAATCAATGTGTCTAAAGTGATAATGCAAGAGCTTCCAGACTCTTCCTTATAATCTTTCTCCGTAGGATACAACTTAAGCCAAATCTTATTATGATTATTAACCGGCATTTGATAATTGTGTTCTTTTAAAGCATCCAGTATATCTTCGTTAGGCTTACCATCAACTACACCAAACCCTTCCTTAAACAGCCTTGCATTCAACACACTTCCAACAGATGCAGAAGACGAATACCATTTATAATAGTAATACCCCTGCGGAGCTGTTACTTTTATAGGGTCTGTGTCTTTACAATACTTAACCTCCATTTCAAGCGGCTTGACTTGTGCTCGAAAATAGACATAACACGCATGACCACCTGTAATATTCACATTCGTATAATTTCCTTTATGATCTTGATCATGATAGCAACAATCTGTATTAATTATAGTCAATCTAATTTTTTTCTTTTCAAGTCCTCTCAAATCAAAGGAAGACACACTCCACCCCGTAGATACCAAATCCGTATTATATTTAGTTTCAAAACCTCCACAAGTCAACATATCTCCCGTTGTTTTGAAACCTGATCCACAATCTATCTTTTTCCAACTCAACGTTTTTATTCCTTCCACTACTACTGTGTCTTCGACCGAAGCATAAATTTGATAATGAGGTCTTGAATCAACTCCATTAGCATCATGACCAATCGGAGACGACGCAACAGCACAATAGTCAACCAACAACATTCCCATACTTTTTTCACAAGTAAATTCATACTCCATCATCTCCACATTGGAATAACCTTTATTCAGAAACGCATTTCCATCCTGCATTTGCTGTAATTCAGAAGCTTTACCACTATAAATACCATAACTTGCACCTAGACGACACGTGTTTTTGAAACCCACAGGCACCATCGGCAAAGACTGCCCACATTCATTACTTGTTATTCCATTAAGCCCTCCTTCTAAATACGCACCCGCTCCAAAATTAGGATCATAATGATTACCATCCCCCCTTGTCAGAACCTCATATCTATAAATTCCACCTATATAAACTCCATCTGTATTCTTAGTCCCATAATTGAGACCTCCCAAAGACCGTTCGTATGGCGTTTCATAATAATAATTAGACGTTGAAACATAAAGATTTTCATCATCTCCAGAGAACCAATCCCCCATAGAGACCTCCATGTTTAATGTGCCTTGCTTTACTTGAACTTTACCCTTTGTTTCTGCTGTCACATTGCTTTTTTTAAAAGCTCCCCCAATTTCAGCATCCTCAAAAGTCCAATAATAATCATGATGGTCGCGATCGTCCCCGAACTTAACTATACCATGATACAATTTCCAACCACTCAAATCATTGCGAAAGTCCAGATTTAACTTTTCATTAGGATCATCGTCCCAATTCTGCCCGGCGGCGCCGATAGGCACAGCGAGCACCGCTACCAAAACCATCATCCTCAGCCGTCGGAGGTGATGAGAATAATTAAGTAACCTTTCTCTCATAATTTATAATTTTAGTTTTACATTATTTTTTATAGTCTCTTTAGGTCTCACGTGCGCGCTGCCCCATCAGCCGCCCCGCAAATAAAACCGTTCCGTACATACACACCCCACAGTCTGGAGAATATAAGACAAACAAATGTATAACATATTTTTTGATTTTTTAACAGGTTTTAACATTTTTTTTTGCGCAAACAGTGTTTTTTGTTTTTGGCTTGGGTGTGCCGGCTATTTGCAATTCATAAAAATAACAATTCACAATTAACAGACGGAGGGCTGCTAATTGTAAATTGTGAATTGCGAATTGCAATGCCGTTAATTGCTAATCGTGAACAGCCAAGTGCAAAACCTCTTCCTTGCGCAGCCCCGTGATTTCGGAAATTTCTTCTATGGACATGCCAAGCTTCAGCATTTTCCGGGCGGTGCAGAGCTGGTTCTCTTTGATGCCTTTTATCATGCCTTCCGATAACC
>CALGHE010000007.1 GCA_937915765.1 uncultured Bacteroidales bacterium
AAAAGGAAGGTCTGGCGGAGGGCGAAGCTATTGGAGTAGAGAAAGGACGTGCGGAAGGCGAAGCCATCGCCATGCAGAAGATGGCGAAGAGATTAAAGTCTCAAGGGGTGTCTGCCGATGTCATAGCCGAGGCAAGCGGACTGACGTTAGGAGAGATTGAGAAACTGTAAAACTGTAAAAATGATTTGTCTTAGTTATATGAAATCATTATCGAAAGATAAACGTTACAGATAGAAAATTCCATATTTTACATTGGTTATGAACAGAATATTTAACATACGTTTTGCAGTAATGTTACCGCTGTTTATGACACTTTTTTGTAATGTGTCGGGGCAGGAGAGAGTATCGCCGGAATCACAAGGAGTATCGTCAAAAGATATTAAGGAGTGTTTTGACAGCCTTATGAACATAACACACGGAGAAGTTCACGATGTTGTAGTGATGCGTCACGGAAAGGTGTTGGCGGAACTTTGTCCGAAACCGTTTGTTCCAGAATACAGACACACGCTTTATTCTGTTTCCAAAACGTTTGTTGGAGTTGCTGTTGGTCTAGCTATTGATGAAAATAGACTTAGGTTGACAGACCGTGTTGCTGCTTTCTTTCCGGGAATAATGCCGGACTCTATATCTGTAAATCTTGCCTCCATGACAGTAAGAGACCTCCTCACCATGACTTCCGGAGTCTCACCAGACTGGAATTTGCGCAATGTGCATGAATATTGGCTTAAAAACTTTTTCGAAAAGCCGGTACAGAAGCCAGGAGTTGAATTTAAATATGATTCTATGGCTTCGTATGTTTTATCTGCTATTGTGCAGAGGGTTACAGGAATGAAGGTTATAGACTATCTTAACAAAAAAGTTTTCAGTGTATTAGAGATAAACGATGCTGAATGGGAGTGCAGTCCGGAGGGGATCACGGCAGGTGGTTGGGGTCTGAGACTGAGTGCTTTGTCTATGGCTAAGTTTGGTCAGTTATTGCTTGATAAGGGTAGATGGAATGGTGTGCAGGTTGTGTCGGAAGAGTGGATTCGTTTGATGATGTCGGAACAGCAAGTTACCGGCGACGGCGGTTTCTATGGTTTTCATATCTGGAAACATGATGGTGTTGATGGTGCCTACAGAGCTGACGGTGCTTTTGGTCAGTATATAATCATCGCTCCTAAAGAGGATATGGTTGTGTCTGTGATTCAGAGCAATAGGGGAAATGGCGTTACAGAGCGGCGGCTGATTGACAGTCTTATCATAAGAAAGGCTCAGAATATTGTGCTGAAAGAGGGTAAGGATTTGAAACTGCTGCGTGCGGCTCTGCAAAAATACACTATGCCGTTGGTGGGCGGAAAGGCTTCGCTGGGCAAATTTTCTGTCTTCCAGGGAGAGGAGATTTGGTTTGCAGATAATGATATGGGATGGAAGTCAATGACACTGGAAAAGAAGGGAGATCTACTGAAGATTTCCATAGGGACGCGAGACGGAAAACGTATTTCTGTTGAGGCCGGAAACAAAGAGTGGCGTACGCTCTCCACAGATGTTTGTCCGCCTTACAGCATAAAGGCTAAATGTCGTTTTGACGGCATAAGCAGGAACTTTGCTGTGGCTGCTTGTTACGGTCGTGAAAAGGATGCTCTTGTAATCAAGATTCTTTTCCCAGACTGGATTAGCGGAGTGGTTTTAACTATGACGGAAAAAAACGGATTTCTCAATATAGAGGCGAAAGAAAATCTCAAGAAAAACGCTTATAAGTTGTGATTAAATTTCTGTAATTTATGATTTTAATTTTTCACAAATTTCATTTATTCACTTAGTCATGATGCTCGTATTGCTCCTTCGCAAATATGAACAACCTAAGCAGAATGCTTTTCAAAATCATCTTAACCTAATTGTAGGAATCATCTTAATTTAATTATAACTATTTAAGTATCAATCAGATAGATAAAATTTCTAAAATAAATAATCAAAACATTTTGTTTTTTAGTTAATATTTTATACTTTTGCGCCATGAAAAATTAGAACAGGCTGAACCTGTCGTGAGTTTTGCGAGTCATTACTTCTACTTTTCGCGTCGTATGTTTTTTGCAGAAGACGTTTTCATCAAATCATTAAGGTAAGCATTCTCTTATGACGGGATTAGAATCTGAGTCTCTGGGCGTTTTGCACGTGGGCAGATTTTTCAAAATTCCCGCATTCGGGTTTGCGTTTTCAATGATAGTGCAGAAATGCGCGATGTTTTTATTTGCATTTATTAATTTAAAATACTTTATATGTTGAAGTTTAATAAAATAGAGAAACTCATCATAGAAGAGAGAGTTTGCAAAAAGTCTATGGCTAAGAAAATTGGCACAACAGAACAATGGTTGCGCTTGTTGCTTAACGGTGATATAGCTAATCCTGGAATGGCTAAGATTGAGGCTATCGCTGACTTCTTCAGGGTTCCGCTGGACTACTTTTTTGAACGGGAAGTGGAGGTGCGTGAGGATATGCAGGCACAGTATGAAAAGGAACAGGAAATACGTCGTCTGAAAGAACTTATGGCCGAGAAAGAGCGTACAATTCAAATTCTTATGAAAGGCAGATATGACTGAAATGAACTATAAGTTCGTTTTGTAATTTATAAATTTTTTAAAATCATTTTTATTAATTAACAGTTCAAAAATATGTTACGTTACGATAAAATAGACAGAATGATTGCGGAAAGTCGTGTTTACAGGAAAACATTCGCATCGAGTATAGGGGTCACCGAACAATGGCTCATAAAGTTTCTTAGAGGTGAAATTGCTAATCCTAGTTCTAACAAGATAGAGGCAATAGCGGATTATTTTGGTGTGCCTTTGGATCACCTTTTCGACAGAAAAGTGCAAATCCGTGAGGAACTTCAGCCTTTCTCCGAACATAATCTGGAAATTTGTTGTCTGAATAATCTAATAAAGGAAAAGGAACGGACGATAGATATTCTCCTGAAGTTGAGGAGAAGGCACGGCTGATTTTAATGGCAACTTCTATAAATTAGGTCAAGATGCTTTTGAAAACATTTTTTAAATTCGTATTGTATGCGGAGCAGACATCGTAAATAAGCTAATATGAGCAAGATAGGTTCAAAAGCATCCGAAAAGAATTTCATAAAAAATTACAAAATAATTTATAGAAGTTGCCATTAAATACTAAAAAAAGTGAGTTTCTGTCACTCTATCAGAACCTTTTCTGTTTTCACAATCTGGCCGTTTTTGTCGCAGTGACATATTATGTAGTGTCCTTTAGGAAAATAACTGTCAAACAATAAAGACAATTCCTCTGGACGCACAATTTTGCACACTCGTCCATATATGTCCAAAACATAAACTCTGTCTCCAGATTTTAAACCGGACGGAATCTGCTTATTCTCTGAAGTCAGAGGATTTTCCATCATTTCTATTTCCTCCCTCATCCAAGGCAGATGAACGGAAAACCATCGTTTTACAGCATATTTGTCTTCGTATGCGGTGTTGTAGCTCTTCTTGTTGATTTCATATACGTATCTGCGGCTTTGAACTATTGCTGTGCCGTAATTTTCATAAAGGGAGTCAGCCACTTGCAAACATTCGCCTTCGATAGTGTCCTTAATCTCGTTCCACTTGTTTATGTAAGCTGACACAAATTCAGGAAATTTGAACAGATCCACGTAGTAAAAGCATCTGTCGCTGTGGATTCTGCTCCATTTGTACTTCAGCTGCCAGATATGAAGGCTTGTGTCCAAGTCCCACAAAGGTCCCATTTTCAGTTTTGTTTGCTCTGTTGTATCACCTTTCAGTACGTACATGTTAGATCCGCCTGAATCGAATGTGCCTAATATGTCATGAGCCAAAACCCAACATGCAAAAGACTCTATATCAATCCATTTGCTTATGTCTCCGTTTGCCATAATCTCCTGTTCAAACCCCTCTATGTAGTTCTTTATATAACTGAAACGAGTTGAGTCCAAATCCTCCATTTCAGGATATTTGAACGTCCATCCCATAGCCTTGTTCAAAAGCGAAGTCTGGAAAGTGCTGTCCGTTTCGTTCCACCAATATGCGTCATTATTCAGTATGTAGCCGCTTTTTGAAACCTCGTGCTTTAAGTTTCCGTACTCCACCATTTCCGAAAGCAGATACAAGCCATGGTAAGTGCCATTCACCATCACGTTCACAAACTGATATTCCGGAATCCACGGCAATCCGCACAATTTGCCCACACAATTTCCGATAGGCCGATTAAAAGTTCTTGACGAAAAATAGTTCAGAAGAAGAAAGTCTTTGTTTTTCTTTACGTCTTTCCCGGTGAATAGATTAGCTTTTTTCTCTAACTTGATTTTGTATGAAGGTCTGACATCAAGAGCGCTTCCGTTTCCGCGGACCCTGATTTTGCACCCTGTTGAGTCTTTGAAAAAATCGCCGCTGTCATAAATCAGAGAGTCGCCTAAAGTTATGTAAATGCGTCCCTTTTCATACTCGTTATTTGTGATGGAAGAGCCAAAACAGCCCTCCGGAGGAGAAACAACCTCAAACGAAGGGTCCACGCTGTCAACTGTAACTACATGTATAAGAGGCAGCTTTATGGTTTTTAAATCCTCTTCTGAAGGTAACCCTAAAGCTAATGAAGAATATAACGCAAATAATATGACAAATAAATTTCTCATGACAATCTTCTGTTATATTGTACTTATGTAAATTGAACTTATAGCAACGATTTACGCAAGTTGTCTTCTAATCAATTCCATTTTGCAAAAATAGGAAAAATTTATTTATAAAAAGCACTGAATTTATTTTGAATTGTTCTATCTTTGCGGAAATAACAATTTTTGACAAATATAAAGAATATATGGTTATATCAGATAAAAAATTTGTGGCGGTATCGTACGACCTTTTTGTTGGAGATGAAGGCGAAGAACAGGAGTTGATGGAGCAGGCTCCGAAAGAAGCTCCTTTGAAGTTCACGTTCGGGCTTGGCATGATGATTGAGTCTTTTGAGAAAGGTCTTGAAGGAAAGGCGGTAGGAGAGAAATTTGATTTTACAATCGAGCCTCAGGATGCTTACGGAGATTACGAAGACGGCCGTGTTGTGGAACTTGACAAAGCCATCTTCGAAGTTGACGGAAAGTTTGATACGGACATGATTTTCGAAGGGAATACCGTTCCTATGATGGACGCGGAAGGAAACCGCATGAACGGAACAATTCTTGAGATTTCTAAAGACAAGGTCAAGATGGACTTTAATCACCCGCTTGCTGGCGAAAGACTTCACTTTATCGGCGAAGTGCTTGAGGTGCGCGACGCGACTCCGGAGGAAATTGCCGTGGCTACTATGCCTCACTCTTGCGGAGGTGGCTGCTGTGGTGATTGCGGAGACGGTGATTGCGGCGGCGGTTGCAGCGGTTGTGGCTGCGGAGAACACTAATCAGCCTCTGTTTATTTTATGATATATTAAGCTGCATTGTCTTTGTTGCGATGCGGCTTTTTTCTCTTTATTCTGATTTTTTTTATTGATGAATACTATAGGCGAAATTTTTAGACTGACAACGTTTGGAGAGTCTCACGGAGTGTCTGTGGGCGGTGTTATCGACGGCTTTCCTGCTGGTGTCGAGATTGACGAGGAGTTTGTTCAGAAGGAGTTGAATAGACGAAGACCCGGACAGTCTTCTATCACCACTCCACGAAAAGAAGATGATAAAGTAGAGTTTCTTTCAGGAATCTTTGAAGGAAAGTCAATAGGCACCCCTATCGCTTTTGAAGTGCGAAACGGAAATCATCATTCGTCGGACTATGACGAGATGAAAAGGGTGTTCAGACCATCTCATGCGGACTATACTTATACGGTAAAATACGGTCATCGTGACCATCGCGGAGGAGGCCGCTCTTCTGCACGCGAAACAATAGCGCGAGTGGTTGGTGGTGCATTAGCAAAATTGGCTCTTCGCTCTTTAAATATCGAGTTCTTTGCATATACGTCACAAGTTGGCGAAATTGTATGTGACAGTGATTACAGAACTTTAGATTTTAGTAAAATAGAGTCAAATATGGTCCGTTGTCCTGACGAAAAGAAAGCCTCTCTGATGGAGGATTTGATTTTACAGGTTAAAGCGGAGGGCGACACTGTAGGCGGAGTTGTATCTTGCGTGATAAAAGGCGTTCCGGCAGGATTGGGCAGCCCGGCTTTTGGCAAATTGCACGCAGAACTTGCCAAGGCGATGTTATCGATAAATGCGGCTAAAGGTTTTGAGTACGGAATGGGGTTTGCCGGAGTAGGCAAGCGCGGGTCTGAAGTGAACGACGA
Organism: uncultured Bacteroidales bacterium; assembly: GCA_937915765.1. GTDB lineage: Bacteria > Bacteroidota > Bacteroidia > Bacteroidales > Paludibacteraceae > RGIG9379. The sequence continues at coordinate 6,283 of CALGHE010000007.1, forward strand.
GTTCCGCAGTGAAGGCGGAAGGATTCGTACAGCGACAAATTTCTCCGGAGGGATACAAGGCGGAATTTCTAACGGAGAGGACATATATTTCCGTGTTGCGTTCAAACCTATTCCAACTCTTCTGAGAGAACAGAACACGGTGAACGCCGACGGAGAGGAGACTGTGCTGAAGGCTAAAGGCAGACATGACCCCTGCGTGCTGCCGCGTGCCGTGCCTATTGTTGAGGCTATGGCTGCAATGGTAATTCTGGATGCATATCTGCAAAATAAAACGGTGAGGCTATGATTTGGCGATTGATGCGAAATTATGATCTGAAAGCTACAAATTCATAATTATTTTCGTCAAAAGCGGAAAATGGCATGGCCTTTGTAATTCGCATTCAAGAAATCGTCAAAAAATAAAAGTGGTTTTGCTGAACTTTGAAGATTTATTTTATCTTTGTGGTCTGTCTGACGAAAAATTCGGTCAGGCCAGAATCTGAAAAATTTCAAGGCAATGAAAAAGACATTAGCAATTTTTATATTATCTTTCTCTTTTTTTGCTGTTCATGCTCAAAAGACAAAGACTTACACAAATCCGGACAAACTTTATTATGACGGAAAAGAGAAGTATGAACTGAAGCAGTACAATGCGGCTTTCCGTTATCTTGACGAGTATTTGCAGTCGCAGCATAAAGACTTGTCGCCTTACTATGCTGATGCAGAGTACTATATGGTGAGCAGCGCTTATGAGATGAGACGTAAGGACGCAGGCAAACGCCTTGAGAAATTTGTGCAGAACAATCCGCATTCCTCTCACCTGAACAGGGTGCGTTTCCTGCAGGGGTCGCTCAACTACGAGAGGTCTCGCTACAAAAATGCGGTGGACGACTATTTTTCTGAATGTGACCCTTCTATTTTGTCTAAAGAGGAGCAGAGCGACTTTTACTTCAGAACGGGTTACTGTTATTTGCAGTTGCAGGAATATGATAAGGCAAAAGAGGCTTTCCAATGGCTTATCTCTGTGAAAAGCAAATATGAATTGTCTGCATTCTACTATAATGCATACATAGACTACAGACAGAAAAAATATGATGCGGCATTGTCCACGTTCATTAATTTGCAGTCTTATCCGGAATATGACTCTATTGTGTCGTATTACGTTGTGCAGATATATCATGCTAAGAAGATGAACGATCAAGTCTTGCTTTTTGGGCAGAAGGTTATAGATAAATATCCTGATAACCAGAACAATGCGGAGATTTACAGAATAATGGGCGAGTGCTATTTTCAGAAGAAGGACTATAAAAACACCATAAAGTATTTCACTCTTTATGAAAAAGGCTCAGAGCAGGTCGTGCGTAATGATATGTATATGCTCGGTATTGCATATTTCTATTCTGAGGATTGCGACAACGCTATCAGCAGGCTGAAGAAGGTAACTTCTGTTGACGACGCTCTGGCTCAAAACGCATACCTGCATCTCGGAAGTTGTTATCTGAAGAAGGATGACAAGGTTAGCGCAAGGCTCGCTTTTGAGTCTGCGTCAAGGTTGGATTTCGACAAGAATGTTCAGGAAGAGGCTTTGTACAATTACGCCCTTATTGTCTATGAACAGTCTTATTCTCCTTTTAATGAGTCTGTTATTGCGTTTGAGAAGTTCCTGTCAACCTTCCCTGAATCTCGTTATGCCGACAGTGTTTATGACTATCTGCTTAACGTTTATCTTACTACAAAGAATTATCAGGCTGCGTATGAGTCTATTCAGAAAATAAAGTCTAAAAACCCTAAGATTCTTGAGGCAAGACAACGTGTGCTGTATTGTATGGGCATACAGCAATTCACAGAGACTGAGTATGATAAGGCTATATCGTATTTTTCGCAGTCGCTCGAAGACGGCAAGTCTAACTTTGATGTGGAGGCTTCCACTCTGTTCTGGAGAGGCGAGGCTTATTACCGTAAAAAAGATTATAAAAAGGCGGAGGCAGACTTTATCAAGTTCCTCGGTTCTGTAGGTTCGCGAAACTGCAAGGAGTTTAATCTTGCGCACTATGATCTCGGCTATTGTTTCTTCACTGAAAAGGATTATGTGAACGCTCTTTCATGGTTCAGAAAATATGTGAATATAGAAGATCAGAACAAGACAATTCTGGCGGACGCAAATAACAGAATCGGCGACTGCTATTTCTATGTGCGCGATTTTGAAAATGCGGAAAAGAGCTACGCCTCTGTATATGCCTTGAAAGGGGCAGGAGCGGATTATGCATGTTTCCAACAGGCTTTTGTGCAGGGTTTGCGGAAAAATTACGCAGGCAAGATAGAGACGTTGGAAAAACTTATAAAAACGTTCCCTCAGTCTGAATATATAGCGGATGCGATGTACGAGATAGGGCGCTCTTATGTGATGCAGGGAAACAGCAAGGCTGCGATAGAGACTTATGACAAACTGTCGAAGAACTACTTCCACTCGCCGCTAAGCCGAAAGGGCCGCCTGCAAAGCGCTATGCTTTATGACGAAATGAAGAACACAGACCAGTCGATAAAGATATACAAGGAGATTGTGGACCTCTTCCCTAATAGCGTTGAGGCTAAGACCGCGCTCGAAAGTTTGAAACGAATTTATTTTGAAAATAATGATATTCAGGCTTTTGCAGACTATGTTGAGTCGCTCGGCGGTGTCACTAAGTTTGAGATTACGGAGCAGGACTCGCTTACCTATTTTGCTGCGGAAAGGCTCTTCTTGCATGAGAATTACCATGAGGCTATAAGCAGCTTTGACAATTATCTTGAAAAGTTCAAAGACGGTTGTTTTATCGGAAGCGCGCATTTCAATCTTGCTAACAGCTACGCCAAGTTAGGAAACAAGACGAAAGCTAAGGCAGAATATCAGATTGTGGTAGAGAAGATAGGAGGGGTTAACTTGGAAAACGCCCTTATAAAACTTGCCGAAATGCAGTTTGACGATGGTGAGTACGAGCCTATGATTGCCTCTATGAACCGTCTTCTTGAGATAACGCAGCAGGTGGAAGTGCGCGAGGCCGCCAAGTTAGGTCTTTTGAGGTGTAACAATATGCTGGGTAACTATGAGGCTACGGTTCTTGCTGCAGAAGAGCTGATAAAGGGCGACAAGCTGGACCCTGCGGTGATGAGAGAAGCTATGTTCACCCGCGCGAAGGCTTACGAAAAGAATAACGAGCTGGCAAAGGCTTTGGACGATTACAAGGCGTTGTCTGACAATTGTCTTGACGTTTACGGAGCTGAGGCTAAATATCGTGTGGCAGAGTATCTTTTCCATGAAAATAAGTCGGCTGAAGCGGAGAAGGAAGTTTTCAACTTTATAGAAAAGAACACGCCGCACCAGTATTGGCTGGCAAAGGCCTTTATTTTGCTGTCTGACATATATATGCGTCAGGGCAATGACTTTGAGGCTAAACAGTATTTGCTGAGCGTAAGGGAAAACTACAAGGGAGAGGATGATATAAACATGGAAATCAAGTCTCGTCTTGACGAGATAGAGAACCGCGAGTTTAACCATATTGTTAACGAATAACTGCAATTCTGCGACAGACAAAAGAAAGAGCGTTCTGAGAGGCTTTCCCCTTTCAGAACGCTTTTGTTTTTCTTTTACGGCTCCTTCATTTAGAAAACCGGACTTACCGTCTTGCCTTGCTTTCTCTCTGTCTGAAAGGCAGTGCAAAAGTTCTTTTGATTCGTCTTAATAAAATTTAAGGCAGCTTCTATAAATTATCGAAATGGATTAAAAAGCGTCCGAAACGAATTTCAGAACTTGAAAAATCACAAGACGTAACTTATAGAAGTTGCCCGGTATGTTTTTATTGTCCGAATCTTATTCTCTTAGCCCTCTTTATTATTTCGCTTCTCTTTCTGTCTGTAGAGAGATATAGATATATTGAAGGAATAACGAAGAGAGTCAGCAATGACGAAATAATCATGCCACCTACAACAGAAGTACCCATAGCTATACGTCCGTTAGCTCCTTCGGCAGAGGCGAACACGAGCGGAAGCAGACCTAATATGGTTGACAAACTTGTCATCAAAATAGGTCGCAGACGTTGCACTGCAGCGCCTTTGATAGCCTCCTCGCGAGACATTCCTGCATCTTGTCTTTGATTGGCAAACTCAACAATCAAGATACCGTTTTTAGTAACAAGGCCTATGAGCATAATCATACCTATCTGGCTGAAAATATTGAATGTCTGGTTAGACGCGTATAAGAACAACAGCGCTCCCGCCATTGCAAGAGGCACTGTAAGCATTATGACAAAAGGGTCCTTGAAACTCTCGAACTGAGCGGCAAGAACGAGGAATATCAGCACAAGAGCAAGAATCATTGCGAATGCAAGGCTTGACGAGCTGTCTCTAAACTCTTTGGAGTCGCCGGCAAGCGCGGTGCGGAACGTGTCGTCAAGCACCTCCTTGGCTACCTTGTCCATCTCTTCAACCCCCTGGCCTATGGTTTTTCCCGGAGCAAGTCCGGCAGAAACTGTCGCAGAGACAAAACGGTTGTATCTGTAAAGAGTTGGCGGATTAACGTCCTCCTTCATATAAGTCAGATTGTCAAGCTGAATCATTTCGCCCTTCTCGTTGCGCACGTACAAAGACCTCAGATTTTCTGGCTGATTTCTTTGCTGTCTGTTTATTTCACCTATAATCTGATACTGTTTGCCGTTAAGATAAAAATAACCCATTCGCTGTCCGCTGAGCGAGTACTGAAGCGTTTGTCCTATATCCATAGTGTTGACACCCAGCAGGTTTGCTTTATCTCTGTTAATGTTAATGTCTATCTCAGGATAATTGAACTTCAGGTCAGCGTCAACCATAGTCAGCACAGGGCTTTGGCTTGCTTTTTCTATAAAGCGAGGCAGAAACTCCCTCAGTTTGTCCACACTTGTAGCCTGCAGCACATACTGCACCGGCATGGAAGCGCGTCGGCCGCCAAACGTTGACTGCTGCTGAACAAAAGCGCGCCCCTTGGTATTTGCCTGAAGCGGTTTAGCCAGCATATTAGCTATCTCAGACTGGCTCTTGTCTCTGTCTTTCATGTTCTTAAGCGTCAGCCTCACGTTTCCGCTTCCGCTTCTGACGCGCATCATGTTGCTCACCAGATAGTCTCCTGCTATAGAATCTGCTATTTTAGAAACCTCTTCTATGTATTCGCTCGTGTACTCATACGTGGAGCCTTCTGCCACCTTAGTGTTTATGGTGAGGTACGAGCGGTCTTCAAGAGGAGCTATTTCAGAAGGAATCTCTTTGAAGCAGTAATAGATGCAGCCGCACATCATAGCGATAATGACAAGCGAGATCCATTTTTTTGACAGCAGCATATTCAGAATACTTTCGTAACCGCTGTTTAAATTTTCAAAAATAAAATCTGTCTTGCGGTATAACCAGCTTTTCTCTTTACGTTTTTTTAGAATTTTAGTGGCTATCATAGGGGTGAACGTAAGCGCCACGAAAGATGAAATGATAACCGCAATAGAAAGCACCATACTGAACTCCACAAACAATTTGCCCACCATTCCGGACAAAAAGATTATAGGCAAAAATACTGCGACCAGCGTGATGGTAGTCGAAATTACCGCAAAGAAGATTTCTTTCGTTCCCTCTATCCCTGCGTAAAAAGGAGTCAGTCCGCCCTCTATCTTCTTGTATATGTTTTCCGTCACCACAATTGCATCGTCAACCACAAGCCCCACGGCAAGCACAATGGCAAGCATAGACAGCACGTTGATAGAGTAGCCCAGGGCATACATCGCAAAGAACGTGCCTATGATGGAGACCGGAATAACGAGGGTCGGCACAAGCGTGACGCGCCAGTCTCTCAAGAAAAAGAATATTATGGCGACAACAAGTATAAACGCCTCGTACAGAGTTTGCTTAACCTCATTAACAGAAGAGCGTATGAAACGGGTGTTGTCAAATCCGGTGCCTATCTTCACATCTTCGGGCAAGTCTTTTTTTATCTCGTTTATACGTTTATAAACCTCATCGGCAATCTCTATCTGATTAGCGTTTGGCTGCGGCACAACCACCACGCCTATCATAGGCTCGCCGTTCACTTTCATGAAACTTTTAAGGTCTTCAGCTCCTATTTCCGCGCGGCCTATATCCTTGAATCTGACAATGCGGCCGTCTTGCTTCTTTATAATGATATTGTCAAACTCCTCAGCCGAGTCCATATAGCCCTTTATCTTGATAGTCAGCTGAGTAACGTCGCCCTCCATGGAGCCGGAAGGCAGCTCCAAGTTTTCGCGGTCTATGGCGTTTTTCACATCAATTGGCGTGATTCCGTACCCCGCCATCTTGATGGGGTCCATCCAGAGGCGCATGGCGTATTTCTTTTCGCCCCAAATGTCAACATTGCTCACATTAGGAATTGACTGCAAACGCTCTTTTATAGATAGAGAGGCTATTTCGCTGATTTCCAGAAGCGAGCGAGTTGAGCTTTGCACCGTTATCTGCATTATAGGGCTTGCGTCTGCATCTTGCTTTGTCACGGTCGGAGGGTCGCAGTCCTTAGGCAAATACCTCTGAGCTCTCGACACTTTGTCTCTCACGTCGTTAGCGGCGGTCTCCAAGTCAACGTCAAGTTCAAACTCGATTGTGATGTAGCTGCTTCCCTGCTGGCTTCGGCTTGTGAGCGAACGGATACCTGCAATACCGTTAATCTGCTGTTCGAGAGGTTCGGTAATCTGGCTCTCTATCACATCCGCGTTAGCGCCTGTGTAGGAGGTGTGCACGGTTATGATGGGGTTGTCCACGCTCGGAAACTCACGGACACCAAGCTGCACATATCCTATGAAACCAAACACAAGGATAATGATTGTAAAAACAGACGACAAAACGGGTCGCCTTATCGATAATTCCGATATATTCATGCCAAATTTTTTTTAATTCAAAATCACCTTCATTCCGTCCCGCAGCTGCAAAGTTCCGGATGTAATCAAAGTATCGCCCACGCTGAGGCCTTCCAAGATCTGGACCTTGGACTCTGTTCGCATACCTGTTTTCACCTCTACTTTTTTAGCATTTCCGGACCTGTACACAAAAACCTTGTCGATGCCCATCTCCGGAACCAGAGCCTGCGACGGCACCGCTATAGCGTCTTTCACTTCAGAAAGAAGAATCTCGATAGACACGAACGTGCCCGGAACCCAAGTCCCTTTTCTGTTTTCAAAACTTGCGCGCACTTTTCTTGTGTGCGTGTTATCGTCTATCACTGCATCCAAAGCAAGCACTTTGGCTTCGTTCAGCGTTCCGTTCAGTTCTGTGCGGAAGAAGACTTTTGAGTTGGGTTTTATGTTTGAAGCGTATTTTTCAGGCACAAAGAAATCTATCTTCATCGGAGAGGTTTTTGTAAGTTGCGAAACAACTGTATTTGTGTTCACAAAAGCCCCTTCGCTTACATTTCTAAGGCCTATGTAACCTGTGAACGGAGCGTACAGCTCTGTCTGGGCAATCTCCGCTTTTACCAGCTCTATCTCCGACTTCAGTTGGGCAAGTTCCGAAACGACTTGCTCGTAAGCCTCCTGACTTACAGCATCTTTCTGCAATAGTGTCTTCTGTCTGTACACACGATTTTCTGCCAACGGCAACTGAGACTGCAACTTGGCAAGCTGAGCCTTCAGTTTAGCGTCGTTTATCTTCGCAAGAAGCGCGCCTTTCTCTACCATGCTTCCCTCCTTGAAGTATATGTTGGTAATCTTTCCCGATGTCTCAAAGGATAGAGAGACCTCTTCGTCCGGAACGAGAACTCCTGTTGACAAAATCTTGTCCGTCAAGCTTTCGTTTTTGACTATGTATGAACTTACGTTAAGCACTTTGCTTTTCGGTCTGGCTTCTTTATTTTCCACTCGCACACTTTCAGCAGTGTCATTGTTCTCCTTATAGTGTGTGTAAACCCACATTCCGGCAAGAATCAAGACTATAAGCGCTATAGCAATCCACTTTACTTTCAATAATGATTTCATCTTTTCCTGTTTTAAATATTTCTTCGCAAACGATATAACCTCTCAAATCCTGTTTTGTAACCTCCTCAAATCTCTTTTAAAGAACCGTCAGGAAACAATACTAAACAAAACCTGTTTAAGGTAAATCATATTAAGTTTATAGGAATCACCTTAAATTTTTATTCGTTTGACAAATTAGTGCAAAAATATTATTTCAAACTCTTTTTTCTATAATAAAAGAGCAATTTTTTTACCTTTATATCTGGAGATTTAAGTTTTTTTAAGAAATAAGAGCTGAGTTGCGTATGAAAAATATAGAACTCTCCTCAAATTATTTAGGGCAATATTGGGTTTGCGCATTGATATTTTTGTTATATTTGTGAATCATTAACTTTTAAACTAAATTATTATGGGTAATAACATACTAGGAAGCATTTTTTCTACAATCTCATCTGTAGTTAAACGTAAGGAAGTTCAGGATATAATCAGCTCCATAGGTAACGGAGCGGCGAAGGATGTTATCAACGCTATTAACAATGGCGGCAGTTTTGACATTGCCGACGGGCTGAAGGCCGCTCTTAAAGTTGGTATAGAGACGGCGGCGAGGAATCTCGGCAAGGAAGACGGTTTCTTGGCCGACGCGGCTGTTCGTATCGGTCTGCCGGAAGAGGCTCTGACTGTGTTCAACGCTGTGCAGTCTTTGTCGCAAAACGAAACTTTCAGCTCTCTGCTGAACACAACGGGTGTCTCCATACCTACTTCGGACACGGTCGTGACGCTGCTGAACCGCGCTGCCGAGGATGCCGCTCCTAAGTCTGTCGATATATTTGCAGACGCTATAACCGGAATGTCTATCGCAGATGCTAAGAACATTCTGTTCGGGGCTGACAATGCGGCGACTACTTATCTCAAAGACAACACGTTCACTCAGCTGCAGGGTGCTTTCATGCCTACAATAACCAACTCGCTCGGTGCTGTGAGAATTGCAAACACGACGCCTAACGACGCATGGTGCACCTTCGCAACTTATAACAACAAACTTGTTGACCTTATGGACAGCAAAGCGGTGAAGGCAGGGCTTGAGCTTGCTCGCATGACAGGTGTGCTGAAAGATGAGTACTTCGAGAGAATAAGAGACATCAAGCCGGTGAACACAGACTTGTCTGACTACATAACAGGTAAGGCTCTTACTGGCTTGTTCCAAAAGGTGTCTGATACAGAGTATGATATACGTCATAACGCAAGCGCCCGTGTCAGCGATGTGCTGCAAAGCGTTTTTGGACAGCTGGACGGAAAATAAGCGGCTTGACAACATTAAGGCAACTTCTATAAATTAGGGCGAGATGACTTCAAAAGTGTCCGAGACAGAATTTATGTTGAAAGATATAAATCGTGATTTTATAGGAGTTGCCTTGATTTTATATTAGCCTGAAATATATAAAATATTTTTCAATATATTTAATTGATTATCAATAATTTACCCCCCCCAATTTACATATTGAAAAATTCACGTCAAAATGGTTGCGATGTTATTGAAAGTTTTGTTAGTTTTGTGGACTGAAAATGAATTTTAAAGATAGTTTTATGTTAAAAAAACAAATTCTCCGTTTATTTGCTCTGCTCGTTGTTTGTCTGACGGCGCAGTGTTTGTTTGCGGACACGTTGACGGTTAACTCCAATATAGAGAAGGTTACCGTTTATAAAAAGGGTGCTTTAATCAGCCGCAAGGCTCATGTGAAGATACCTGCTGGCGTGACGGTTGTGAAAATTCCGATGCTCAGTCCTCTGTTCGACCAGAAGACGGTGCAGGTGGGTGTGACTAACGCAGACATCACGCTGGGCAAGGTTCGTGTTGAAATTGAGATGCCAAACAGAGATGTTGTGGCGAGAAGCAATGACTCTTTGAGCAGAAGGTCTAAGGTGATAACAGACTCTGTGGATCTGGTCCTTGCCTACAAAAGCGTGCTGGACCATGAACGTTCCATCTTGCTTGGCAACGATAATATTGGTGGCAAGAAGGGTTTTGACTCGTTGCAGCTGAGCGAGATTGCGGCGTTCCTTCGCAAGGATTTGAGCGAGATTGTAGATATGCAGCTGGGTTATAGGCAGGTTCAGAAACGTTTGGAGCTGGAAAATCAGCAGCTGATGCAGAGCATGAAACTCTTGGACGAAAGGTCTATTGAGCCTAAGGCTGCGCTTTATGTGTCTTTGGTCTCTAAATCGCCTTGCGAAAGTGAACTGAGCTTCAGCTATGTGGTGGAGCAGGCGGAATGGACGCCGTTCTTTGAGTTGCGCATATCAGAAGACAGGCCAGAGATGGAGGTCACTAAAAAGGTGATGGTGAAGCAAAAGTCTAAAGAGGATTGGAAAGATGTGAAGATGACTGTTACAAAAACTAATCCGTCGGACAACAATGCGCGGCCTGAACTGAAGCGTTACACTCTACCTAAAAGTGGCAGTGTGTCAACCTCTTCTTACACAGAGAAAAAGATGATTAAGGTGATGGGAACGGTGCGTGATGAAAAGGGCAGTATAGAAGGTGTTTTGGTAACATGTCCATCTACCAACGTGTCTGTTCAGAGCGACGCGTCTGGCTTTTATGAAATATTGGTTCCGGAGAACAGTAGTTTAGATTATTCACATGCAAGCCATATAGGTAAAACCATTTCTGTATCTGAAGGAAATGTTGAGATTGTTAATGTTCTGTTGAAAGAAAATAAGGCTGCTGTTTATGGGAATGGTGTTACAGTAAAAGGTGTTGTAAGAGATGCTGGAGGTCCTCTCCCTGGTGTGGAAATAACGGTGAAAGAAGACCCGACAATTTTTGAACTGACAGATGCAGACGGAGCCTTTGCTATTTCTGTGCCAGAGGGAGCTACGCTGGAGTTCGCATATTTCGCATATGATGACTCTTATAAGACGAAACAAGTAAAACTCAGACCAGGACAATTTATTGTAAATGTTACACTGGAAGATCCGGAAGAGCTGGAAGAGTTTGTAGAAATAGGATATATGAAAGGATATGGGAAGGAGCCAAAACGTAAGCTTTTTGGCAAAATTTTTGGCAAAAGGAGAAAAAGAGATAGAGTTGAAGAAGTTAGTATTGACGATGCTTTGGCAGGACGTGTCAGTGGAGTGCAGACAGGCAATAATCCTACTCGTATAAGAGGAGTGTCAAGTTTGTCAGGGGTAAACGAGCCTTTGTATATTGTTGACGGCGTGCCTGTCGGAGGAGGAAGCTCCAGCAGCAATCCGTTGGCAAGTATTGATCCTTCAGATATTGTTTCTATGGATGTGCTGAAAGACGCTTCTGCCACAGCAATCTACGGTTCGAGAGCTTCGAACGGGGTTATCCTTATCACAACCAGAAAGGGGGCTAACGTCGGGTCGGGTCTGTACCTTTCAACGTTCTCAAAACTGCAGGATTATACGGCGGAGTCAGCAACCTTGAACTCTGTTCCGTCAGATGGTTCTGAACATGAGGCTACGTTGGGAACGCAGAGCATTAAGGCTAAGTATAGTTATTACGCCGCGCCTAAGATTACGCCTAACGCCTACATGCTGGCGGAGGTGCCTAACTGGCGTGACTACGAGCTGCTTAAGGGTAAATTGCGCGTATTCTTGAACAATACTTATGTGGGCGACTCTTATTGGGAGCCTTTTGAAATTCAGGATACTTTGCGTTTCTCGCTTGGTGTGGAGAAGAACATCGGGGTGGAGCGCGCTCTGAAGGCGACTAAGGAGAAGAGCAATTTGCTGAGAACGGCCAAGAAAGTGACTCGAAACTGGCAGATTACAGTGAAGAACAACAAGGAGACGGCTGTGGACATTGTGGTGGAGGACCAGATTCCTGTCGCTGCAAATGATGAGGCAAAGGTCACTCTGCTGGAGTCAAGCAATGCGAAAGTAGATGAGAAGGAGGGCCGCTTGAAGTGGAACTTGCATCTTGCTCCGGGCGAAAAACGCGAACTGAACATCAGCTACGAAGTTAAGGTGAAGAGCGAAGAGCTTTTCGAAGAGTTGATGGAGGATGAAGATTTGTAATTTTAATTTGAAATAAAGGATATTAAATATGAGATTCAGAAGTATATTAACGGGTTGTCTTTCGCTGTGCGTTGTAGCCACGTCTATGGCGCAGGTAGAGACTCAGTCAAAGATTAAAGAGGTGATGGTGTATGCTACCGGAGCGATGGTGACGCGTACCGCCAAGGTTAATGTGAAGAGCGGAACGACCGAGGTGAAGATTCCGCTGCTGACTCCGCTGTTGGAGCAGAACTCCGTGCAGGTGGGCGTGAAGAGCGGAAGGGCGACGCTCTCTTCCATAGATTATGATGTGGAGGTGCCAAGTCAGAAGCAGATAGGCAAAGAGGTGTCTGCCTTGTCTAAGAGAGCTTCTGTTTTGCGCGATTCCATCGACATTTTGGAGGGTAAGAGCAGTGTGCTGGACAAGGAGCGAAGCTTGATTCTGAAAAGTGACAACATAGGTGGCGAAAATGGCTTTACCGCCTCTACTTTGCAGGGCGTCGCGTCTTATGTGCGCAAGAACTTGAACGAAATCATCAGCATGCAGTATCAGTATCAGCGTCTTAGAAAAAAATACCAGGAAGAGCTTACGCTGAACGAGCAGAAGGTTAATTTGCTTTACAGCAAACAGATGGAGCCGATGAGTTTCCTTTTGATAAAACTGGAGTCGCCTTCTGCGTCGAATTGTGAGCTGGAAATCAACTATTTTGTGAAGAATGCAGCCTGGATGCCGTTCTACGAGGCTCGTATCGCCAAGAACGACACAAAACTTCATCTGGTGCAGAAAGCGTACGTGAGCCAGGCTACTAAAGAGAGGTGGAATGATGTGCAGTTGAAATTGTCGCAAAATGACCCAAGCGTGAGCAACGAAAAGCCGGAACTGGGGCGGTACGTGATTCCTTCCGGCTCGTACGTTGGCAGAAATGTGCGCGCAACGGACTACAGCAATCCTTATGTTAAAATCATGGGTGTGGTGCGCGACAAGAAAGGTCCGCTGAAGGGCGTGCTTGTAACTTGTGCCGATGACCGCAAAACTCAGACAGACGAAAACGGTTTCTACGAGCTGTTGGTGCCTGTAGATGAGAGGGTTAAATTTAATTATTCAGGATACAGCACAGCCTCTTGCTATGCAAAAGGAAAAAATGTGATGGTGCGAAATGTGAACATGGATGAGGATAATTCAAAGGTCTCTGAGTCTGAGGTTGACCAGCGCTTCTTGAACTACATTGAGCAGAACAGAATAATTTCAGTCTCTCAGTCTTTGATGGGCAGCGATATGGAGTCGAATATTCCTCAGATGGCTATCCGCAACACAGTGGCAAGTATAGAAGGCAAAAACACCGTGCCTGCCGACGGCGCTGACCACGAGGTGGTGGTGAAGGACCTCTCTGTTGATGCTGAATATAACTACTATGCTGTGCCAAAGCTTTCTAAAGATGTGTATCTTGTGGCGTCTATTCCAAACTGGAAGAAGCTGGATTTGCTCGACGGCTCCGTTAAACTGTTCCTGAACAATATGTATATGGGCGAAAGTTTCATCAACGCGCGACAGACAGAAGACACGTTGAACCTGTCTATCGGAAAAGACAAGGAACTGGCTGTTGACAGAAAGGATATGCGCACATACTCTTCTAAGAATCTTATCAAAACGTCGGACAAGGTAGAGCGCGAGTGGATGATCACGGTGAAAAACAACAAGTCCGAGGCTGTGAAGGTGACTGTGGAAGACCAGTTTCCGGTATCTACAAATGAAGACATCAAGGTGGAGCTGTTAGACAACGGCGGCGCTGCAGTAGATGAGAAGGAGGGCAAACTCACATGGAAACTTAATCTGAAGCCCGGAGAAAAGAGAGAGCTGAAATTCTCTTATTCAGTTAAATCAAAACTCCCTAATATCAGCGTGGATTGATAGTTTATGAAAGTTGCCATAAACGAAAAGAGCCGTGCCGCGGCTCTTTTCGTCTTTAATGCTCAGGCTTGCAGATTTGTTGGCTCGTTTCTCAGTACTGGGCATAGAGGCTCTATGATTTGCAAAAACAGAAAAAAAGTGATAACTTGCGCATAGAAACCATATAATCTAAAATTATGGGGAAAAACATAGGGAAAAGCAAATGTGATTATCTGAAAAAGATTCGCGAGAATATAGCAAAACACTACGGGATACCCTTTCAGACCAAGGAGTGCGGCTTCGAGGGAGAATGCAAGGGCACTTGTCCGAAGTGCGAGCAGGAGGTTCGTTATCTGGAGATGGAGCTGCTTAAGATGGGCGTCTTGAAAAAGTCGCTCACGCTTGCGTGCGCTCTGCCTGTGATGGCCTCGGCGGTAGGCTCTGCCGAAGCGCCGTTGAAGGGGATGATGGCTCCAGCCGTAGAGGCAACAGACTTTGCCCCGCTGGAAAAAAAGGTTGTGAGGCAAAACTTTACTCCTGCCTCATTGCAGCATCAGGAGGAAGAAGGAGAAATTCCACCTCCGCCTCCACCCGCACCTGATCTGCCTCCACTCATATTTGATAATGATGATTATATTATTGAAGGAGATATTCTGCCTCCACCCATACCTGATGATATTGTTATTGGGGATATTGATTATCATAAAGATGAAACAATCCCTAAATGCCCAGTTGTGACAATAGACAAGAGCAAGGTGCAGATAGAAATAATAGAAGATTCGGACGAGACTGTGGATTAAAGGCTGCGACTGTGGATATGTGTTGTAATCTCATCTAAGCGCAAGCGGACTATGAAGTCAGGTCAGAAACTTTGCAAGCCATAACGAAAAAAGCAGACCAAGCGGCCTGCTTTTTTGTATTATGCAAATTTGTCTGGCTTCATAACTCAGAATAGACAGACCAAAGTGACCTAAAGCGGTTATGAGAATAATAAATCACAAAACGCCGCTTATATCCGACTTTATTTTTTTTATTAGTGTCCGATAAAAACTAAAAACGATATAAAAAGGAGTCTCAAACGCTG
>CALGHE010000008.1 GCA_937915765.1 uncultured Bacteroidales bacterium
CGATTGACGACTCAGGAGCTTTCAGGTTCGGTCGAGAAACCCAGTTTATCTTGTTCTTGTTGGTCGTCGTGCCGCTTGTGTCTGTCGCTGACTCCATGACTAGCGTGCCTGATGTGCCTGAGCAGTAGTCCGAGACCTTCAACGTCGGCGCGGTCGGCTTGGCGTAAACTGTGAAGTCATTTGTCACAGTGTCGCTCACGCAGCCGTTGCCGTCCGTGTAGCTGTAGCTGTACGAATACGTCACGTCGATTGACGACTCAGGAGCTTTCAGGTTCGGTCGAGAAACCCAGTTTATCTTGTTGGTTGTCGTGCCGCTTGTGTCTGTCGATGACTCCATGACAAGCGTGCCTGATGTGCCTGAGCAGTAGTCCGAGACCTTCAACGTCGGAGCTGTCGGTTTGGCGTATCGTTTCACATCAAACTCGCCTGATGTAGCGCAGTTAGTTTCATTATTCTTAACTGTATATTTGTACTTATCGCCAGAAACGCCAGAAACTTTTGTCACGGCTATCTCGTAATCAGACGCATTGGTGTACTCTTTCACCATTTCACTCTGCAAAAGATCTGCTGAAACTTCCGCTTCCGGACAGTACGTGAAGTCTGTTTTTGGTGTGGCTGGAAGTGGCAATTCGCTCAGTGTCAAAACTCCGCTTGTCGGACAGCCGTGCTTGTTCGTGAAACTGTAATTGTACACGCCGTTTGTTATTGTAACACTCAGGTCATTGCCGTACTCTATATTTGCTGAAGCCAGCTGGCCTGTTAAATACGTTTTCGCTTCGTCTTCCGTTGGCAATGTGCCTTTGCAATAATTCATCGGGGTTATTTCCGGCAAGGTTATCTCTCCGTCTGTAACTGTAACGGTCTGGTTCACTGTTGTGGTGTTGCCTGCCTCGTCTTTTGCAGTCCATTTTATAGTGGTTTTGCCAATTGGGAACGTGCCTGTGTACGACACGTTGCCAGCCGCGCCTATCGAAACGGTCACTTTGTCTGAATTGTCGTTAGACACGCTAAATTCTGTAACCTTACAGTTGTCTGTGGCTGTTGGCTTTGATATAACTATGCCTGATGCCTTGCACGAAACTTCCTCTATATCGCTAATTCCGCTTATTACCGGATTTTCCTTGTCCACTACCGTTACAGTCTGCTCGCAGGTACTGCTCTTGCCGTTAACGTCGGTCACGGTCCAGATGACTGTGTGCGCGCCCTTGTCTAGCGTCGCCGTGTGAGTGCCGTCTGTCGGAACTTCAGTTTCCTCTTCGCCTATCTTAACTTTCAAGCCGTACACTCCGCAGTTGTCGCCAACCTTTGGTGCGTTCAAAACCACTCCCGCGGAGCATTTGCCTGCTTCTGTGCTAACGGTTTTTGCCACACAAGTTATCGTCGGCTCCACACCATCAACCACCGTGAACTCGCGCTCGCACTTGTTGTTTTTGCCAAGGCATAAGTCTTCAACTGTGAAGATTGCCTTGTAGCTGCCCGGTGCGAGGATGTGAGATATGTTGTCCCACGTCTGGGCTGTGGCGCTGTCTTTGTACGAACCGTCCTTCTGTTTTGTCTGAAGCACGAAAGACTTCACTGCGTTCGCCTTGCAGCTTTCGTATGTCGGTGCAGTGAAGTTCACATTTATGCTGCAGCCTGATGTGATTGTGTATTCTGTCGGCTGGCTCTGTGCGCATGTAAAATCTGGTTTGGCTGCAAACGGAATGTCTAACGTCGCAATGTCGCTGACGCAGACAAGGTTTGTCTCTGGCGTGTATTTAACCTGAGCTTTCACGTTAACCGTGCTTGTGCTGCAGTCGTAGCTTAGCGTTTTTGACTCGCTTGTTCCGTTGGACGTTCCATTATATATGTACTCAAACGTGCCGCTCCAGTTTAACGCGTTTGTTACCGTTGCGGTCACAACGAGGTCGCCGCCGTCCGACGGGCAGACTTCTCCCACACTTGCTCCTCCTTGCGTGAAGGCTACAGAAATTTCCGGCTTGCCGTGAACTGTGAAACTCTTTTTAACGACGTCGCTCTTGCAGCCGTTTTCGTCGGTGTACTGGTACGAATAATTATATGTTTCTGCCGCCACGCTCGCTGAAACGTCTGGCGGCGTGCTGCCAACCCAATCGACTCCTCTTGGAAGCGTCGGGAGTGTGCCTTGTGTGCCGTAGCAGTAGTTTGATATGGTCACTTCCGGCGCGGTCGGCTTGGCATATCTCTCAATCGTTAAATCGCCGGTTATTTCGCAGTTTGTGCCTTTTATTAC
>CALGHE010000009.1 GCA_937915765.1 uncultured Bacteroidales bacterium
ATCGTAGCCGCAGGTTCGGGCTGTATCGCAGCACTCGATGCCGAGCGTTGGCTCGCTTCACGGAAATAGTTAAAGGGTTTATATAATGAATTTTACGGGTATCATAGTGGGTCTTGCCACCTTCCTTATTATAGGTCTCTTCCACCCCATTGTCATCAAGGGCGAGTACTACTTCGGTGTCGGCATATGGTGGATATTCCTTATCAACATATGGAGTTTCAAGTATTTTTGGAATATTTTCAAGTCTTTCATGAACAGAAAGGCAAAAATGCTTGCTGCTGATTTCAACTCTGCAAACGAAGACTTCAACTTTGTGGCTACAGAAAACTGCATTTTTCTTGTGTCTGACAGGAACGGCAACAGAGACATCTACAGACCAGGACTGATTGTCCTGCCTCCGGACACAGTTGCGACAGACAGCGTGGCCATCGACAGCATACCGGCAGACACTATGCTTAAAGATCTCAACATCATTCGCAAGGATTTCAACACTGTTGTCTTCTACTTCAACTTTAACAAGACCTCTATGATTTCCGAGTACGAAAAAGAGTTTGAGTACATATTCAACTTCATAAACGAAAGTCCGGACAGCGAGTTTGCCATTACTGGTCATACAGACGAACGCGGTTCTGACTCTTATAACTTGAGACTATCCAGAAATCGTGCAAGAGAGGTTTACAACAAACTTGTCAAGATGGGCGTGAAGACCAAACTTGAAGAGACTGGCGACAGATTTGTTGTTGATGGTCTTGGAGAACAAAATCCGGAAATCAAAGGTGCTAAGACGGAAGAAGAGCATCAGAAGAACAGACGTGTAGAAATTAAAAAACTTGATTAAACAATATGAAACGAAATAAAATATTTTTAGTTCTGGCTCTTTGCCTAGCTGTATTTTCGTCTGCTAACGCACAGCAAGACTTGATGCTGTCGCAGGAGATTTTTTCTCGTGTAAACAAAAACCCTGCAGCAACAGGTAACACCGACGACATAGACATCTTTCTGCACGGAAGGATACAATGGGCCGGAATAGACAACGGTCCGCAATCTGGAGTGCTTAACGTCACAAACTACTGCGACAAGCTAAAGTCTGGCATGGGGCTTACCATGGCTTACGACAAAATAGGCATTGGTCACAGCACAACCAACTTGAAGGCTGTTTACGCTTACCATATAGACCTGAGCGAAAATTACGTGCTGTCTCTCGGTCTGGGCGCTGGTGTGAACTGGGGTCATTTCGACTTCTACGCAAACACGCTGGAAAACGAGTCTGAGTACGGAATGGAGTCTTACCAGAAAGGCGAAGAGACTAAAGTCACTCCTGACTTCGACCTAGGCTTTGAGCTTTCAACTTCAATCTGGACTTTGGGCGGGTCTGTTACTCACCTTACTAACAGTAAGTCAACAACTTTTGAGTCTGAACGTCACTACTATTTGTACGGAACTTCTCTTATTCCAATAAGCCCTAAGTTTGACTTAGGCCCAACTGTGGCATATATGCACAGAGACAAGACTGATGTTCTGGAAATCGGCTCTTTAGTTTTCTACGACAGAATTTTGTGGGGCGGCGTTACTTGGAGACCAGACGTCAACAGATCTTTCAACCCTTCTGTCATGGTTTTCACACTTGGGCTTGAATGGAACAAATTCAGATTCGGATACTCTTACGATTTGGGTCTAGGTTCTAGAGACCACATATCTTCTGGCGCGCACGAGATAATTCTTTCTTACGGTATCGCAAAGAAGAGCAATCGATAAATATTCATAATCCTCTTACAGGGCTGTTCTAAAATCACATTGTTTTTAGATCAGCCTTTTTTTATTTTTTTTGCTTTAATTTCTATAAAAAGTTTTTATGTTCTCTTTTTTTTGTATATTAGCCGGCAATTACAGATCATATAGAATAGGGACCATGAAGATTTTTACAAAGAAAAAAGCAGTCACACTGTGGCTGTTAGGTATTTTATTTTTCACTAACAGTCTTGAAATTTACGGACAAGAGGACAAATGGAACCTTGTCTGGAGAGAGGATTTCGGCGTAGCGGAAGACACTGTCATAAAGGATTTCGCTGACCAGTCTAACACAGTGCCCGGACACTGTTTCATAGACAAAGAACGTTTTTGCAACGGACAAATACAATGGGACGCTGCATCTAACTCTAACGTTTGCATGGGTTTTTACGATTGCAAACTGCCAGAAACAGCCAACAACGGCTGCGGCTCTATCGACGACGGGTTTTACGGAATAGCAAACAGCACTTGGTGGGCTTACAACAGATGGGCAAGATGCGGAAAAAGCGCCGGCCACTTTGTTGCTGGAAGAGACCATACCGGAAACAAGAACGGGGCAATGCTGATAATAAACTCCGGCGTGGGCGAGGGAGACCCCATCTTCAGCAAAAAGATTGAATTCAACCTGTGCGACAGCCGCGAATACAGATTCGTCATTTACGTGTCGAGCATCACCGCATACGGCAACGACGACCCGGCAGAGCCATCCGGAGGGAACGCCAACCTTGAAATGAACGTAACCAACATCACAACAGGAAAGGTTATAAAGACTATTAAAACAGGCGATATTCCTTACTGGAAAGCTGGCGACTGGAGCGACCTCAAGCCATCTACAGAAAGGTCTTGGTCTGAATACTCTTGCGAATTTACAGCAAACGACGGCGATGTGCTGGAACTGCAAATCACCAACTGGGGCAGCGGATACAACGACTTCGCCATAGACGACATCTCTCTTTATCGCAAAGATACAGAGGAAGTCCCCGACCCAATAATATCAACAAACACTATCGCGCAGTCTGGAACCACAACAGACGGCTGCATATATATGGCGGCATTTGCTGTGCCTGAAGACGTTCTGCCTTCTTGGAAAAAAATATATGACAACGTTTACTTCTTATGGCAAAAGTCTGAGGACGACGGATTAACATGGTCTAACATAATGGACGTGAGCGGGATAGACAAAACTTCTGTCGAGATTGAGGTGAACAAAGACAAGCCGACCGTTTACCGCGTAATCATCACCGGTGGCTCTTCTGAAAGCGTT
>CALGHE010000010.1 GCA_937915765.1 uncultured Bacteroidales bacterium
CTGTTTCTGAGAATGATACGGGATTTCATATTGATTGCTTTGTCAATGAAGTGGAGAGTGGACAGATAGAAGCTTTTGTCGAACGTCTGAAAATATTCTTCGCAAGCACTCCCTATGACCTCATCAAGGACACTGAAAACCATTACCAGAACGTGCTTTTCATCTTGTGTAACCTTTGCGGGCTCTACACGAAAGCTGAGTTTCACACCTCCGACGGACGTGTGGACATGACCATCGAGACACCCGATTACGTCTATATCTTCGAGTTCAAATACAACGGCTCTGCCGAAGAGGCGATGACCCAAATCAAAGAGAAAAACTACGCCCAACCGTTCCTTGCAAGCGGCAAAAAGATTGCCCTGATTGGCGCGAACTTCAGCGGTGAGAAGAGGAACATTGATAAATATTTGTCAGAGTGGTTGTAAATCGTTACTTTTGCCATTGTAGTCAAGATGTCAATAAAAATGATATAAGACGATTGTAAGAGGCAAAAAAAATGGCAGTCATATAAATAATATGTTTGAATGTTTTTTGATAATCAGTTAAATAGATGAAATTATTTGAAAAATTATCCACTTATCAGACTGATAATCAATATTTTAAGTGTGATTTTTAAGAGATTTTTTTAGGTCTCTCAAATTAGTTTTTAATTAAAATTAAACAGCTTCTAAATTTTTCCAATTGTCTGTCTTCCAGACGTACTTTCGTTGGTTTCTAGGTATAGAATAAATCTTCTTTCCTAACAAGAAACTAATCTGTTGTTGATCTGCTTGAAATGCCATATTAATCTACGAATTTTGACGTTATTAGAATTAATTTATTTTAAGGATTCAATTACATGCCACATTCCATTATTATCCTTACCTTCACGCTTTAGAATCCCCGCTTTTTTCATCAAAGAAAGATCTCGTTCTATTGTACGTGTGGTCACCGACAAAGTCTCCGACATTTGTTTAGCTGAAATTGTCGGTAATTCTTTAATTAGATTGAGTATTTTCCGTTGGCGTTCAGTTAGTTTCGTCTCCGACATGTCACCGACAAAGTCTCCGACATTCTGATTGTCGGACGATGCAAAAATGGTAGTTTGAAATTGTGTTGGAGTGGACTTGAATACGGGCTTTAACTCATCTTTGTATCCATCCAAAGCTTGAGTTTCATTGCATATACGAGAGAGACCACTTCCTCGTTTCTCCATGTAATCAAGTTGAGCCATTACATTTGCGAGTATCGGATTTCGTCTTTCTCTTCAAGCATCAACTTAAAATCGTATGCAGTACACTCGCTTATCAATTTTTCTAATTCCATATATGATATCGTCAATCGTTATATTGCTAAGATTTCCGAGCTATTATTTGCAAAGGTACTAAAGAATAATCAAAATTAAGAAGATTCAGACGAAATAACGTTAAACAGTACACAAATAGCTTTTAATCCTTATTTTTTCAAATAACAAAGAGATGAAAATAAAGAGATAAGAACATCCAATATAAGTTTTCTATAGAATAACTTGGATGATTTTAGACTTAATTGAAAATATAAAGATCTACTCAAGACAAAAAAGCGTGGAACTGTACTTTATGCTTGCTCCGCGGCAAAATATTTTTCAATACAACTCTATCTGCTTGATAGTTAATTGTTTTTCAGAGGTGTTAAAAAATCTTATGTGCAGATAACCGAATTGTTTTGGTTGTGCGGGTTATTTTCTTAACTTTGCGGTTTTGAGGGGCTTGTGATTTTGATTCGGACTGAATTTGGCGGCTTCTCTTTATTTGTTTAACAAAAAAAATAATCTGCTTCTTATGTTAGATAGCGAAAAACGTTTATATGTGGCGCATTCGGGCAAGCCGTTGTTTGTTGTGCCTAAGATGGCTAACCGCCACGGTCTGATTGCCGGCGCTACCGGTACTGGCAAGACTGTCTCTTTGCAGGTGCTGGCGGAGTCTTTCAGCGAGCTCGGCGTGCCTTGCTTTATGGCCGATATGAAGGGTGACCTTTCTGGTATATATAAAAAGGGCGAACTGACTAAGTTTATAGAAAAGCGTCAGAATGAGTTTGGCGTTCAGTTTGATTTTCAGCCTTTCCCGGCTCGCTTTTTTGACGTTTACGGAGAGCAGGGGCATCCGCTAAGGGTATCTGTGAAGGAGTTCGGCGTTATTCTGTTTTCCAGAATTATGGATTTGACCGACACGCAGGAGGGGGTGCTGAATGCGGTGTTCCGAATCGCGGAAGACAAAGGCATGCCTCTGATTGACCTGAAGGATTTGCGCTCTATGCTGAATTTTGTAGGACAGAATGCGAAGGAGTTTCAGACGGACTACGGAAATATATCTTCGGCGTCTGTTGGAGCTATTCAGAGGAACTTGCTGGCGCTCGAAGGGCAGGGCGGCGACCTCTTCTTCGGAGAGCCTGCGTTTGATGTAATGGACTTTATCCAGATGGACGGCGGCAAAGGTGTTGTCAATATTCTTGCCGCTGATAAATTGTACAATAGCCCGAAACTTTATTCGGCTTTCCTTATGTGGCTGCTGACTTCTCTGTATAGCAAGTTGCCGGAGGTTGGTGATATGGATAAGCCTAAGTTTATTTTCTTTTTTGACGAGGCTCATCTGCTTTTTGACGACGCGTCCAAAGTTCTGATGGAGCAGATAGAGAAGGTGGTGCGACTTATCCGCTCCAAGGGTGTCGGCGTCTATTTCATAACCCAGAACCCGATGGATATTCCGGAGGATATTTTGGGTCAGCTGGGCAACAAGGTGCAGCACGCGCTCAGGGCTTTCACTCCAAAGGACCAGAAGGCGGTGAAGGCTGTTTCTCAGACTTTCAGGAAAAATGATTCGTTTGACACGGAGGCGGCTATACTTGAGCTTGAGACCGGCGAGGCGCTAATCTCTTTCCTTGACGAAAAAGGGGCTCCGTCTGTTGTGGAGCGCGCTAAGATGCTTTGTCCGCAGGGGCAAATCGGACCTTTGACCGCCGAAGAGAGAAAAGAGGCTATCGAAAGCTCCGCTCTCTATGGTGTTTACGAAAAGGTTAGAGACCGAGAATCCGCTTATGAAATTTTGCAGGAGGAAGAGGCAAGGCGTAAAAGAGAGGAGGAGAGATTGGAAGAGGAGAAGAAAAGAGAGAAGGAGGAAAAAGTTAGCAGAACATCAAAGAAAAGTTCTTCTAAGTCGTCTGCAAAAGCTTCTTCGCCTTTGTGGAACCTTGCCGCAAAGGTGCTTACGTCTGTAGGTCGTTCGCTCGGCACTGCGTTGATTAACAAACTTACTAAGAAGAGATAAATTTGAGGGCCGTTCTGTGTTAAGGACGGCCTTTTTTTGTTATGGCAGCTTCTGTAAATCTGTCTGATTCTGATATCGAAAGGTTCTGTCGTATGCAGATGTCTTGTTTGAATTTTGCAAAATATATGTTAAAAAAGTATTAGGTGCAATAGGTTTTTTGTATGATATTTGCAGTTGTGGGAATTTGTAAAGTTTGGCTATTTCTATAATTAGGAATCAGGATGTGCTTGAATTGCGTTTTGTGTATATTGTTTATATTTGCGATGAGGCGAAGCTGACATTGTAACTGTGCAAATATGAGCAAGATAGACGAAATGGATTCAAAGTTTCCGAAACGGAATTTATTATAAGAATAATTTGAAATCGTAATTTATAGAAATGTCTTTGGCAGTAAAAGTATAACACAGATGTTGGTCCGTTTTCGCGGAGTTTTTTTGTGCTTAGAACATATTACAAATATTATTAATAAAAAAACTGTAACGCAAATGAATTTTAAATTTTTACATTTGGTATGCGCGCTTTTGTTCTGCTTTGGGCAAGTGTTTGCTCAGACAAAGTATGAGGCAGAAGCCGCAACTTTGGACGGTTGCTCTGCATCGGAAGATGCAAGCGCATCGGGTGGTGAATATGTCCCAATGAAGTCCGGCGACGCTCATTTTGACGTAAATGTGGATGCAGCGGGTGTTTACAATCTAATTATCGCTTACCGTCTGACTGCAGATAGCGAAAAATATCAGAATCTGGAGGTGAACGGCTCTAGCGTCGGACAAATCCATTTCACAAAAACAAGTGAGTTCAAGACTATTTCTTCTGTTGCAAGTCTGAAACAGGGGGCGAACAAGGTTTCTATCACCAGCAGCTGGGGGTGGATTGACCTTGACTATATTCAGGTGGAGGCTGCCTCTGCTTCTGATTATGAGTTGTCGGGCGAAATGGTTACGCCAGAACCGACAGAGGCTGCTCAGAAACTTTACGCTTTCTTGCTGGATAATTTCGGAAAGAAAACTATTTCGGGCTTTATGACCGGCGACATGACTTCTGCTAACGGAAAGGTGAAGGAGCATGAAGACGTGGCTGTCGTTTATGAAAAGAGCGGCAAATATCCTGCGTTGGTCGGCTTCGACTTTTTGAACGCTACGGGTAAAAACGCAAGTCAGGATTGGTTCATAGGATACACAAACAGCGCGTTGGCTTTGGCTGAAGATTTGTGGAGCCAGGGCGGTATCCCTGCGTTCACTTGGCACTGGCAAGACCCTTCTAAAAAGGTGCACGCTTTCTATTCAAGCCAAAATTCTGCAGGTGCAGGAAAAGATTATACGAATTTCGACTATTCAGAAGGTTTCAAGCCGGGCACAACAGAGTGGGACACTGAATCAGAAGTGTACAATTATCTGATAGAAGACATCGACCATATCGCCGACATCTTCTTGGGCCTTCAGGAAAAGGGTGTTGCGGCGATCTTCCGTCCGCTTCACGAGTGTGGTGGAAAATGGTTCTGGTGGAGTTCTAAGGATGGTAGCTCTCAACACACTGGTGATGAGTTTAAGGCGTTATACAGACTTGTGTTCGACCGTATGGTGAAGGTGAAGGGCGTGAAGAACCTGATTTGGGTTTATAATCCGGAATCTTCTGTTCAGGAGGCTTGGAATCCGGGAGAGGGTTATTACGACGTTATCAGTATTGATATTTACAACAAAGCTAACGACCATTCAAGCAATATGTCTGCTTTCTACAAACTGAAAGATCTTAAGACAGGAAAAATTATCGCTTTGTCAGAAAATGGTCCTATTCCTGACATCGTAAATATGCAGAATGACGGAGTGGCTTGGTCTTGGTGGATGCCTTGGTATCAGTCTTGGGGCGCAAGCTTCGCAGACCAGACTTCGGCGGCTACATGGAAGTCTAACATGGAGCATGAGGCTATAATCACTCTGGACGAGATGCCGGGCTGGGGAACTTACACTCCGGGCGAAGGTGAAGAAGAGGAGGAAGAGGAGACTGCTTGCGCTGAGACTTTGCTTGTTGGGAAAAACTGGGAGGCTGAATGTGCCGATTATGAAGGTGCTTTGGAAAATTTCTCTTCTGCGTCAAATAAGAAGAGTGTTAATTTAAAGGAGAATACTGATTTTATCAAATACATCTTTAAATCTGATAAAGCGTGCGCTTACAAGATTTATGTGGGTTGTAGCATGAACTATGGTTACAAGCAGATTTCTTGTGCGGTGAATAGTATTGGTTCTACTGTCAATTTTGGGGAGACTGGTGCTGAATCAGAAAATAAAGTTATTGAAGTGCTTGCAGGCTCTTTCAACTTCAAGAAGGGCGACAATGAAATCTTGCTCACTCCTATCTGGACTTGGGCGGCGGTTGATTATATCAGAATTGAATTGGACGAGGATGCTCCGTCTTACGAGTTCACTGTCTCTGATGTGGATGGTTTCAAGGTGGACGGCTCTAAGTTGCTCGACCGTTGCGGAAACGAGTTCGTGATGCGCGGTGTGAACTTGGCTTACACATGGTTTGAATCTACTGCCTACACTCAGTTGGAGGCTGTGGCTAAGTCTGGCGCAAACACAGTGCGTGTGGTGCTTTCTGACGGAAAGGATTACGGAAAGGCTGCTGACCCAGCTGATAAGGTTATGGCTTTCGCAAAAAAATGCAAAGAGTATGGTATGCTTACAATCCTTGAGGTGCACGATGAGACAGGCAGCAACGATATTGCAGACTTGAAAGATGCGGCGCAATACTTTGTTGATATGGCAGATTCACTGAAGGGTAAAGAGTCGTATATCATGATAAACATTGCTAACGAATGGCACAACAACGCCGCTTCTACAGTTTGGCGCGATGGTTACAAGGAGGCTGTCAAGATGATTCGTGACGCTGGTCTTCGCCACTGCATCATGGTCGATGCGGGAGGCTACGGTCAGGGTGCGGCTACTATTCACAGCCACGGTTTGGAAGTGCTTGATGCTGACCCGGAAAACAACCTGATTTTCTCTATTCACATGTATGGCGGCGCAGGTAACACAGCAAAGGTTAAGTCTAATATTGATGGCGTGATCAATCAGAATCTGGCTCTTTGCATTGGTGAGTTCGGCTGGTATCACTCAGACGGTGATGTGGACGAGGATTTGATTCTCTCTTATTGTGCAGAAAAGAACGTTAGCTGGTTGGCTTGGTCTTGGTACGGAAACGGTTCGCCGGTAGAGTATCTGGACTTGGTGAAGGATGCTTCTGCAAATCCTAAATTGGCTTCGTATGAGGATATTACAATTAAAAACGGGGATGGCTCTAAGTCTTGGACTGCATCTTGCAACTGGGGCGAAAAGATTATCAACGCATGGAAGGCTGAGGCAAAGATGCCGTCGCTCGACAAGTGTTCGACTTCATCTGTAGAGTATAACGAAACTTTGTCTTCTGATATCTATTATTTAGCTGAAACAGAAGAAATTGTCATTAATAATGTAGAGGGTGATGTTGTCTTTATATCTGATGCTATGGGACGAGTGGTTTTCAGTTCTCCAGTCAGCGGCGAAGCGATGACTATCTCTGCAAAGGACTTGGCTGAAGGTGTCTATTTTGTGCGTGTGAATGGTGATGCTGTGAAGTTTGTAAAGTAATGTACTAATACTGAAATATATGTCGAAAAGCCGAAAGACTGATTGATTAAGGTCTTTCGGCTTTTGTTTTTCTGCCTTTTCGGCACAGTTCTTTCGTTTTGAATTTCAGGCTTCGCGTTTTGCTTTCTCTCTGCCTGCAAAGATGGTACAGAGCGCAGCGAGAGTAATAGTTTCTCACTCCCATTCAAAATCCAGATACAGCTGTCCATGTTCCGACATTCGCAAAGGTGAGGAGACTGTAAGCCCGAGCAACCGCACTGACTTCTCTTTCAGCCTGACGTTTGTAATCAATGTCGCTATGATGCGCCTCATCTCGTTTTCGTCGTCAAGCAGGTGCATCGCTGTCTTTGAAATGGTGCGTTGCGTAAAGTCCGAATATTTAATCTTTATGGTCAAAGTTCTGCCTTCGAAGCATGCTTTTTCAAGGCGTTTGAGGAGGTCGGGCAGAAGCTCTTCGTTTAGCTTTTCCAAAATCTGCTCTTTGCTGGTGAGGTCTTCTTCAAACGTGTATTCGCAGCCTACGGACTTGCGAATCCTGACCGGCTCGACTTTCCTGTTGTCTATGCCGTGGGCGAAGTCGTGATAAAGCACTGCGGAGCGTCCGAACACAGCGGCGAGATCTTCCAGCGGGTAGTCGCGCAACTCTTTGCCGTTGCGTATGCCGAGGGCGTGCATGCGCTGGGCTGTCACTTTGCCTATTCCCCAAAATGCCTCTATCTTGAGCTTGTCTATGAATTTGAACGCGCGGTCGGGGTGTATGGTGCATAAGCCGTTTGGCTTTCTGTAGTCTGATGCTACTTTTGCAAGAAACTTGTTGTACGAAACCCCGGCTGAAGCCACAAGGTTTAGCCGCTCCTTTATCTTGCTTTTTATCTCTTTGGCTATATCTACGGCAAGTTCTATCCCTGCTTTGTTTTCCGTAACATCTAAAAAAGCCTCGTCGTAAGAGATTGGCTCTATTATGTCTGTGTATTCGTGAAAGATGTCGTGGATTTCAGCCGAAATCTCTTTGTAAACATCCATGCGGCATGGCACGAATATAAGTCCGGGACAGCGCTCTTTTGCCATTTTTGACGACATGGCCGAGTGTACGCCGAAACGTCTTGCCTCATAGCTTGCTGCCGACACAACACCGCGCTTGCCCGAATGGCCTACAGCCACAGGTTTCCCTCGCAACGACGGATTGTCTCGCTGCTCTACCGACGCGTAAAAGGCGTCCATGTCGATATGGATAATCTTTCGGTACATCATCGCAAAGTTAGTCAGATTAATTGATTATGTTGCCTTGTCTTGACGCTTAAAAAAATTTTTTTTCTTAGGTGATTTTGGCTACCTTTGCTTCGTTTTAAATAGATTTGGTTATGCATCCGTTGAGATATTTCAAATATTGTCCGGTCTGTGGCTCGCCTGAGTTTGCAGATTTTGAGACTCGTGCCAAGAGGTGCGGTCGGTGCGGCTTCCTCTTTTATCTGAATCCGGCTGCTGCGGTGGCGGCTTTTGTGTTTAATTCGGACGGAGAGCTTCTGCTGTGCCGCCGCAAGTTTGAGCCGTATAAAGGGACTTTGGATTTGCCCGGCGGTTTTGTGGAGTTTGACGAGGATGCGGAATGCGCTGTGAAAAGGGAGGTGCGAGAGGAACTTGGCATTGACGGCATCGATGTCGAGTATCTTTTTAGCGTGCCGAATGTCTATCCTTTTTCTAATCTCGACGTGCGTACTCTAGACCTGTTCTTTGCGTGCAAGCTGACAAAACAGCAAGTGTTGTCTTTGCGTGCTGCCGATGATGTGGAGAGCTTTGTATTTCTTAAATTGGAAGATGTCTGTCTTGATGATATAGGTTTGCCGTCTATCAAAAAGGCGGTGGAAAAATATAGGGTCAGTCACTGTTAAGTCTGTGTGGCTTTTGGTGGAAAAATTATCTGAAATATTGTCCTAAAAATCTTTTTTTATATCTTTGCGGGGGGAATGACTGAATTTGATGAAATCGTGTTGAACAGAAGTGTGTTGTGTGTTACGTTTATCTTTGAGCTTCTGTTAGGTTGAATTTTGTGGAGCGCGCTTTTTCGTGACTTGCAGTGCAGGTGCTGCAAATGGTATCTCTTTGTGTGGAATAACGAAGCGGCTAAGATGCAAGGTTGCGTTTGGGGAGAAATGGATATTGAATAATAATAAAACAATTTTACAAATTACAGTGGCGCTTGCGGATAATTGCATGGGTCAGATCTAGTATTATGAGAATAAAAAAAACTTTACTTGCTTTGGGCGTGTTGTTCTTCTCGTTCGGTATGGTGGCGGGAGAGTCTTTAGATGCCGACTCGGCAAGTGCGCTCAGAAGTGGCGGGACGAGCAAGTCTGTGCCCAGAATCGTTGGCTCCGGCGAGGTGTGCATAGGCGAAAAAGCAATCCTTTCTGTTGATTCTGATTACTATGGTGCTAAATATCAATGGTACCGGGGTGGCGTTGCGTTGCCGGGTGAGACCAGTAGCAGGTTCGTGCATGTTTCGGGTGAAAGTGCTGGCAGTTGTCGCTATTATTGTACATTGACAGTGGCAGACGGGAATGGAGGTTCTTTAAAGATAAAGACGAAAGATTTTGTAGTTAAGGATATTGAGTGCTGCCTGGACGACGAGGGCAATTCATCGTCCCGAAAATTGATATGGAAAAATGATTTCGGCACTTTTGTGTCGCCTACGGAATATTATGTATGGGACTATTCTGATATTTCAGAGCCTAAAAGGGTTTATCACAAAAGTTACAGAAGTTACAGATACTGTCTGCCAGACGCTGGCGTTCCGGTGCCTAAGGGCGCGTCTAAGTGCGGAAGCCATTCGGAGGTCGCTGCCGGAGGGCATGAGGTGGCTGCTTATATTTCATGGAACTACGGAGCTATGCTGGGCTGGGCGGCTATGTGCGGCGACGGCACTCCTTACGGAATTGATGGCCCGAACCACTATTTTCCTGATCATACAGACCAAACAGACGGAACTGGCAAATATGGAGCGTGTCTTTTCGTAAATGCAGACGGGGCTGATTATTCAAATAATCCTTTGCTGTTGTATAAGCAGGAAATCAATGATCTGTGCAGTGATACGAAACTGACGGTCAGATGTTTTGTCAATGTGTTTTCTGATTCGAAAAATCCTGTGAGGATTAAGGTTGTTGTGTATGATACGGAGTTTCCGGATTTATATAGGGCTGAGTCTGATATTGTGGAGAAAAAATCTACAGGCGGCTCTGCTGAATGGGTTGAGGTGGCTGTGAGTTTGGATCAGATTGTTAGCCAGAATTTGACTTTCGAGATTCATGATTATGCAAAGAATATTGGCGATACTGGCGACGACTTGCTGCTGGACGATATTCAGGTGTTTGTTTGCAGCACGCCTCTGGCTAATCTGTTTTTTGACTTGAACTCGCACCAAAATGATATGGTTTATTGTGATGGCGACGATGTCAATCTGTTTGTTGATGTGACTAAGATGATAACGTCTTATTATAAGTCTAATTTGGGGTATCTGTTCCAATATAATGTTTCAGACCCTGACTCTCCGGACTTTAAAAAGAACTGGGTCAATTTGACAAATGGCGCTGTGCCCGAAAGTTCTTATAAGGAACAGCTCGTCTCTGTTATAGAGAAGGCTAAGGAACTGAATCCGGAGGTTAAGTTTCCGAGCGTTTATTTCCGTGCGGTCGTAGGGAGCGTAGATGTTATTAACAATCGTATCGCTGCTGACAATTATTTCAATCCTAACGACCCTTGTCTGGACCTCTCTATTTCTAATCCTATCAGGCTGAATACTAAGTGTCCGACTTGCTCAGAACCTCAAGACCCTAAGATTTCCGTAAAGGGCGGTTCTGTTGTTTACAAAGGCAAGAGTGTAAAGGATGGTGTTGTGGCTGAACATACTACGGTTGTGCTGTGCAAAGGGGAGGCTGCTACGCTTTCTGTAAATGATGTTACTGGACGTGATATTGACGGCAACCTATATTCTAACTATACTTTGACGTGGTTCAAAGATGGGGTAAACGGCGAGGTTATGGCTTCCGATTTGGGTTCTAAGGCTTCCGATTTTGTTGTTAGGTATGAGGATGTGAAGGAAGACGGGTCTGTGTTTGTGTTCAATATCCATGATAATTTTGAGAATGAAAAGAATCCGCCTACTGCAAAATGCGACAAAAATGACACGGTGGTGTTTGTGGCTTGCCCTAAAGTGTATGTGCCGGACGTGTTTTGTGATGGTGATGATGTTGAACTTTTTGTTGACGTGTCTCCTGCTAATACTGCGCTGTATTCTGATAATTTAGGTTATCTGTTTCAGTTCAATACATTGAGTCCGAAGGATTCGGAGTTTAGTGGCAACTGGAAAAATTTGACGGAAAAGGCTCTTGCTAAAGATTCTTATCGTGAGTTTTTGGAGGCTGCAATGTCTCTGGTTAGGGATACTATGGGCGATTCTTATTATCCGAATTTCTATTTCAGGGCGATTGCTGGTGATGTTGACGATATAAATAGCCGTGCTGAATTAGCGGATAATGCCGCAGGTAAATGGTCCGGATTGGCTGTTTCTGATTATGTTAGGTTGAGAACTAAGTGCTGTTATGAGCCTTTGGATCCGCAAATCTTGTCGCTGGGCGGTTTGTTTGTGCCTAAAGGGCAGGTTGTGGACGGAGATACAGCCGAGTTTGCTACGGTCAAATTGTACGAGGGCGAGTCTGCAACTCTATCTTCTAATGATATTACCGGTGTTGATGTTGACGGCAATCCTTACTCGGACTACACTTTGACCTGGAGCCAGGGTGGGGCTGATGGTGTGAAACTTGCGGCTAAGGTTGGCTCTCAGGCGGCAAGCCTGGTGGTTAGGTACGATGATGTCACGGAAGAGGGTACGCTCTTTGTAATCAATGTTCATGATAATTTTGAGACTAAAAGAGGTTCGTCTGCCGAGTGCGATAAAAATGACACGTTGCTGGTGGTGGCAAGGCCGAAAATTACGATTCCTGAGTTCTTCACTCCTGATGGCGACGGATTTAATGATGTTTGGCTGGTCGGAAATCTTGAAAAGTACAAGAAAACTCGTGTGCAGATTTTTGACCGTTTTGGCAAACTTATTGCGGATATGCCAGGAGACGGAAAAGGGTGGGACGGAACTTATAAGGATGTGGAAATGCCTTCTACTGATTATTGGTATATTATTGATATTGAGGATGTTGATGTGCAGTATATGGGGCATTTTACGTTGGTGAGGTGATAATTTGATTGAATCTGAGCCGGAATGTGTTCGCTCTGACTTCACTTTTTTTTGTTGTTTGTTGCAAAAAGGATTTCTTATGTGACGTTTTTTTCTAAACAAATGTTTATATTTGTGGCGGAATTTGCGAATCCGAGTCGTTTACATTTGCTTTTTCGAGTTGATGTAAGTTATTCGGATTTGTAAGTTTCGGATGGTTATCGCATAATTTGTCTTATTGAAATATAATTCTTTACGTGCAGTGAAAAACAAGTATGTAGATCTTATCGAACAGTCTTTTGAGTTTCCAAATGACGAGTTCAGCGTGACCGAAAACGAGTTGTACTGGTTTGATGTTCCTTTGATGGACATCATTAAGCAGTACGGAACTCCTTTGCGCATTGCGTATATGCCGAAGATTGCCCAAAACATACAGAGGGCAAGGCGTTTGTTCAACGTGGCTATGGCGAAGGTGGATTACAAGGCGGATTACAACTACTGCTATTGTACAAAGAGTTCGCACTTCTCTTTTGTGCTTGAGGAGGTTCTGAAGCACGATGTCAACCTTGAAACTTCGTCGGCTTTTGACTTCTACTTGCTTGAGGTTCTTGCAGAACAAGGTCATCTGAGCAAGGACAGGTACATTATATGTAATGGGTTTAAGCGTCCGCAATACATAGAGAATATCCAGAAACTTATCGACATGGGTTTCAAGAATGTGTTGCCGATACTTGACAATAAATTTGAACTTGACTTGTTGCTTAAAGGGCGTACAGACAAGATGAAAGTTGGTATCAGAATCGCAGCTGAAGAAGAGCCTAAGTTCGACTTTTACACGTCTCGACTTGGTATCCGCTACAAGGACATTATCCCTTATTATATGGAAAAGATAAAGAACAACCCGCAGGTTGAGCTTAAAATGCTGCACTTTTTCATAAATACAGGTATTAAGGATACGTCGTATTATTGGAACGAACTGAATAAAGGGGTCAATTTGTATTGCGAGCTTTGCAAGGTTTGTCCGGAACTTGACAGCCTTAACATCGGCGGTGGTTTCCCTATCCAGACTCACATGGATTTCACTTATGACTATGAGTATATGGCGGAGGAGATTGTGGCGCAGATTAAAAACACATGCGCGCAGAACGGTGTGCCTGAGCCGCGCATTTTCACTGAGTTCGGCTCTTATACGGTGGGCGAGAGCGGCGCTATGCTTTACTCTATCGTTAACCAGAAGCAGCAGAATGACCGTGAACTTTGGGATATGATAGACAGCTCGTTTATCACTACTTTGCCTGATACTTGGGCTATTAATCA
>CALGHE010000011.1 GCA_937915765.1 uncultured Bacteroidales bacterium
TTCTGTTGCAATTCCTTCAAAAGTGGTAATTGACGGAAAGACATATAGTGTTGTTAGCATCGCATACGAAGCGTTTAAGAACTGCAAAGGGCTGACTAACATAACAATTCCAACAAGTGTTATAAAGATTGAAGGCTATGCATTTCGAAATTCGGGTCTAACTACTATTGAACTGCCATCCAGCATTACAAGCATCGGTCTTGGCTTGTTCTCAAGTTGTTCAGATTTGGTTAGCGTGAAAATCCCGTCAAGCGTTGAAAGTATTGGAGAAAATGCGTTTGTGAGTTGTACAAGCTTGACCAATTTAGAACTTTCGTCAAGCATTAAATCTATTGGAGTTATGGCGTTTTATAATTGCAAGAATCTTGACCTTGTGATAGACAACTCAAAAGATAATGTAGAAGTTGCCGTACAAGCTTTCCAAGATTGCAAATCAGTGACTTGGAAGAAATAATCCTCTTCCATGAAATATAAAAAATGGGATGCACAAAAAAAGTGCGTCCCATTTTTTGCAATACCCTCTCCCATTCGGCAAAAAGCCTAGCTAAAATTCGGCGAACGGCACGACCTTGATTTTGTAGTTTTTTTTCTCTATCAGACGACTATCATCGCTCGTCACAATAATAAGATTATCACATTTCAACTCTTCCGCACATTCAACTATGCTATCCACCTCCCTCTTCTCCGTTTTTGCATTACTCATGTCATAACACACTTGCACAAGCGACTCTATGCGTGTTCCTCTACGTAAAACAAAATCGACTTCTTTGTCGTTTTGAGAACGATAGTAAAACAGTGTCTTATCTATATCATAACCTCTGCGTAATAGTTCAACAAACACCTGATTTTCGAGCAGACGCCCCAAATTGTCACTCAAAGAGAACGCTTTGGAGGCAATAAATCCGTTATCAACCACATACACCTTTTTCGGTGCATTTTTCATCAACTTAAGTTTATGGTTATAACGAGGCAAATAATAGAATAAATATGGTTCTCGTAAATATTCCATATATTTTTTTGTAGTATTAACACTCGAGAATCCCAAATCCTCCGTCAAATTATTTGCGCTGACAGGACTACAGAAATTTGAGAGCAGATACATGGCAAGATTATTCAAATCGACCACATTGCGCACATTATGACGTTTGGCGACATCCTTCCACACTATAGAGTCAAACAAAGTATCAAGATAACTGCGGAGCAACTGGCGAGACAAAACAGTTTCCGGATAACCACCATTTCTCAAATAATCATCCATCAACGCTACCGCCTCCGTTTTTTGTTCAGGCTGCAAATTCCGCAACTCTAGTTTATTCCACTCAAAAAACTCTTCAAGGCTGAATGGGAGCATCTTTAACTGAAGATACTTGCCTGTAAGTACAGTTGCCATCTCACTGCTGAGCATCTTTGCATTACTACCAGTAACCACAAGATTCTTGCCCATTCTGTAAAGTTCGCTGACCCACATATCCCACGCAGGTAGATTTTGAACTTCATCAAGCAGGATATATTCATATCCGGGATAGACATCGTCTAACATCCGCAGAACTATATTAGGCTCCCATGCGTCCAAAAGCAACTGATTGTCAAAATTCAGATATGCAAAATTCTTGTCCCGCAGCATCAGCAACGCTTGCGTAGATTTGCCAACTCTACGAGGGCCTGTTATCAATTTGATAAGATGGCTGTTCAACAACAGATCCACGTCTTGATTGCAACGACGCTTCAGATAAGGACGCGACAAAAGTTCATCACGTTCTTTGCGCTGATTTGAAATGATAGTCTTCATCACATACTTTTTTTGTTCAAAAGCAAAACTACCACTATTTTACGCAAAAAACAACTTGTACTGCATAAAAAAGGTGCTTTTTTATGCAATACAAAGTATTTTTTGCACAAACCACCACTTAATCCACTATAACCTTTACAGATTTTGAAGAGCCTCCTTGTTCGTATTCAACGACATAAACACCAGTCGGAAGCGCAATCGTGCCGAAAGTCTCTTTCATGGAAACCGTCTTCAGCAATTTGCCGTTGAGCGAGTAGATTCGCATTGCCAGCAAGTCTCCTGACAAATTCACAACGTTCAACACATCATCATCTCCATAAAAATAGACAGACTGATTTGTCTGAGGCGAAACAACACCTGTACCCTCCCCGCTTTTCAGTTCGTTCGCATACGGGAACGGCAAAATCCGCCACTGCCGATGTGCATTCTCGCCAGCCTTTCCGCCTTCCCACACGCCCACTTTCGTGCCGGCTGCCGTGTTCACGCCCTCCAAGTCGAACATTTTCCCATTTGACGCAGATATGATGTCAAAGCAATTTTCGCCAACAGGCTTGATTTCAAACTGCTGAGAAATATCGTCAGTATTCACTGGAGACCATTTCAAGAAATACGAACCATCGTCCGTTATGGCACTCACTGCCCCGTCCTGCTTTGTGCAAATCATATAGTTGCCATTAGGAAGCAACTTGAAATACCAACGCTGAAGCGAATCGCCCAACGCAATATTCGCCAGACACAAACCGCCGTCCGAAGCCGCAGAGACAACAGAGGTCGCCGCCCTCGGAATCATCATATATGCCACATCAGGCTGCAACGCCTTGACACCGTCGCCACTCTCCACAGAAAGAATCGCCGTAGCGATTTCCTGCTTGCCCAGCACATACGAGAACTGCCCATCTTTCACAACCGCCCCGTCCAAACGTTCGCAATTCTTCGAAGAGTTTGTCACATAGAGCTGCACATTTTCCGAAACGTCTTTAAACAGCGACAAATCCACATCTACAAACTTATCCTCCGTATTGGTGTTCAGCATTACAATCACCAGTTCTTTTCCGTCAGGACTTAGAGCCGCCAAGAGGTCCGGACGACCTGTCATCAGCATTGTATAACCTTGTTTGATAAACCGGGTCACCTGCATTCTGATATAATAATTTTTCACGATGGAATAGGTCTGAGCGGAAAAATTACCCATCACCAGACACCATTGGTCGTTGCCCTCCTCCACAAACTGCCAGTCAATCCAAGCCTGCGGCATCAGGTAGTTCAGGTCGTCGAACATACGCTGAGCCAGAGAAAGATTTCCTGCGATTCCGGTGCCGCCCGCGCCAGTCTCCGACATCCAGAACGGCAAGCCCGACTTATTCACCAAATCCTTCAAATTAGCCTTATCCATCACATTGCCCGAATAGGTGTGGACATTGAACTGTCCCAGCATCGAAATAATGTCTCCCTCCGACATATACAACTGCAACTCAGAGATGGCGGTTGTGACACTGGTCTCGTCGCAAGCGGACATAACCGTATTCAAGCCCGACTGCTGCAATTTAGGGTACAAAGTGCGAATCAGTTTAACCTGAGAAGCCGGAGAGAAATGGCAACCCTCCTGACCGCCGTTCGCGCCCCAGTAGTTTGTGTTAGGCTCATTGAACGGGTCGAGCGTCTTAAACTCAATACCATACTCCTCTTTGAAGTGTTTGCAGACATCAATCAGATAGTCGCAAAACTGGCCGTAATACTCAGGCTTCAGATTGTCCGAATTAGCGTCCTTATTTCCAGCCGAGCAACCGCTGTAGGTCATCCAGTACGGAGGAGAGTTTGAGAACGCCTCAAAGATTGCGTCCGGACGCGCCTCTTTTATCTTCTGCAGCACCTTACGCTGTCCCGGGTCTTTTGTCCAATCGTACTGAGCATACTCACTCGCCTTGAAGCCGTCCATCTCCGCACGCTTTCCCTTGCCGGTCGTCATGTGTCCGTTATAGTGCGACGGATCATCACCGCCACCGATATTGTATCGGAAGATATTATAGTTAAGGCCATCCTCCGCCGTCAGAAGTTCGACCAGATGATCCACCTTATCCTCGCTCCATTTGCCGCACATATTTGCCCACCAGCAGAGAGAAACGCCCCAACCTTCGATTGTCTGCTGACGAGCCGCCGGGTTGAGACAAGCTGTAGATTTGCGGTTAGGGTCATACTTCGCCAAAAGTCCGTAATACTCCTCTTCCGTAATGTTGATGACCGAGCCGTGACGCATTACCGACGGCAAAGAATACTCGCCCGAAGCCAGTTGCGTAAACTGCCCAGAAGAGAGGTCTGTGGAGACTAAAGGATAATACCCCTTTCCTCCAAAATCGTCCAAAAAGAGGCACCATTTGTCTTCGTTATTAAACTTGAAACAGGTTGGTCCCTCCACACCAGAGATTCGGCTCATGTCGGTTGCAATTTCTGTCCATTCGCCCAAAAGCGAATTAGACTTCTCCATGATTATGTATTTTCCAGAAGATGGCAAGCCCGCCTTATGCGCCTCCGTCGCTTCGTTTTTCTTAAAGCGGTAATAGGTGTCGCCCACCTTGATTGCCGTTGCGTCTATCGCGCTGATGACTCTTCCATTCGCATTTTTCAGTTCAATCCAGACCTTAGCCTCGCTGAAAGTTTTGAAATCTTTTGTTGTTGCGTAATAGACACGA
Organism: uncultured Bacteroidales bacterium; assembly: GCA_937915765.1. Taxonomy (GTDB): domain Bacteria; phylum Bacteroidota; class Bacteroidia; order Bacteroidales; family Paludibacteraceae; genus RGIG9379. The sequence goes on from CALGHE010000011.1 coordinate 4,477, forward strand.
TGGGTATTGTCATTATTCTGCACATTCTGCGAGTTAGGTATTTTGGACGACCAGAAGACTATGTAATTGCCGCTTTCATCGTCATAAAAGGCTTCGGGTGCCCATGTACAGCCAGCACCCTCAGGGGCAACACGGCACATTCGCTGTTCCGACCAATTCACGAGGTCTTCCGACTCCCACACCATAATCGACTTGCTGCCAGTAGTCTGAGCTGCCGTCCAATTACCATTGCCATAGATTTTCAAGTCAGTTGCGATGACAAAAAACTTGTCGCCTTCCGCAGAGCGCATGATAAAAGGATCACGCAAGCCCTTCTCGCCCATCGACGAAGTCAAAACCGGACTGCCCTCGTTCAAGTCCGTCCAATGCAATCCGTCCTTGCTGACCGCAAAATAAATCTGTTCGCCTTGCGCCAACCCCTCACCTTTGAAATAGGCGAAAAGGTAGGCGGAATAATTACTCTCCATTGCGCCGGCTCCAAAATTCCAAGCGCACAACAGAAGAAGGAACACAAATTTAAGAGAGGAAATAAACCTAACCATCACATCTAAATTTAGTTCTACATTTTTTTCGCAAGATAATGAAAAAAAACTATCCCAATATGGAAAATCAAGTCTAAATGGATGGAAAATCAAAGCAAACAAATAAACACACAACAAAAAAACAAAGGTGCATCTGTTATACGCACCTTTGTTAGTATTGAGACATGGCCTTACCTTCTCAGCAATGTGAAGTGGCCGGTATATACTTTGTCAATTTCGTGGACGGTGA
>CALGHE010000012.1 GCA_937915765.1 uncultured Bacteroidales bacterium
TACGGAACGGCCGTTGTGACATGAGCGAGGTCTCCCGGTCTATTTTCCCTGCAACGGAGTGTATCTTTGTGGTCTCCAACGCTTCGTGAAGGGTGAGCGGGGGCAGAATGGTGGGGATGCGTTTGGCAAGCATAGACTTGCCGGCTCCGGGAGGCCCCACGAGTATGATGTTATGTCCGCCGGCTGCCGCAACCTCAAAGGCGCGCTTTACATTTTCCTGTCCTTTAACGTCCGAAAAATCTACGTCAAAAAGGTCAAGCTTGGAGAAGAAGTCTTCACGTGTGTTCACCACTGTCTGTTCTATGGTCAGGTCTCCGTTAAGAAAGTCGATAACCTCCTTCAGGTTTTCTGCTCCATACACTTCAAGGTTGTTCACCACAGCCGCTTCGTTGGCGTTTTGTTTTGGAAGAATAAGGCCTTTGAACTTCTCTTCTCTGGCGTTGATTGCTATGGGCAGCGAGCCTTTTATTGGCTGTAAGGTTCCGTCGAGCGACAGTTCGCCCATAATTACGTATTTGTCAAGTTCGGAACTCTTCATTTTGCCGGCGGCGGCAAGTATTCCTATGGCCAGCGGCAGGTCGTATGCGGCGCCCTCTTTGCGTATGTCCGCCGGCGCCATGTTTATCACTGTCTGATATTTAGGCAGTTTCAGCCCTATGACCTGAAGAGCCGACACTATGCGTTCATGGCTCTCCTTCACTGCGCTGTCTGGCAGCCCCACTAAGAAAAATTTGATGCCTTGAGACACATTCACCTCTATGGTGATTGTCTTGGCATGGACACCCTGCACGGCTGCCCCGAATGTTTTAACAAGCATATCTGATACAAAAATTAACTTCCGAAACTGTTCCGTCATAATTAAGAACAGGGCAGAAGTGATGAAAACGTAAACAAAAAAGCGCGTTCTGCGCGTTTGTAAAGTTAAGGCAATCTCTATAAATTGGTTTGTAACTAATTATAGAAACTGCCTTGTGCGAATCGCTTAAACATCGTCGGCATCGGTATCTTCTGCGTCAGAATCTTCCTGCCAGCCCTGCGACCTGCGTTTCAGTTCAAAGTCTCTGCCGAGGTATTTTTCGCGGACAATCTCGTTCTCTGCAAGCTCTTCCGGAGTCCCTTGAAACAAAATTCGTCCTTCGAAAAGCAGATAGGCTCTGTCTGTAATGGTCAGAGTTTCGTCCACATTATGGTCTGTAATCAGGATGCCGATGTTTTTGTCCTTCAGCTTCCATACAATATCCTGAATGTCCTGCACAGCAATAGGGTCAACCCCGGCAAACGGTTCGTCCAGCATGATGAACTTAGGCTCTATCGCAAGGCATCTTGCAATTTCTGTGCGTCGGCGTTCCCCCCCCGAAAGGCGGTCGCCAAGGTTGTGCCTCACATGGCCCAAGTTGAACTCAGCAATCAGGCTTTCAAGTTTATCCTTCTGATAATCTTTAGGAAACTTTGTCATCTCAAGCACCGACTTGATATTGTCCTCCACCGTCATTTTCCTGAAGACAGAAGCCTCCTGAGCCAAGTACCCGATGCCGCTCTGCGCGCGTTTGTACACCGGAAATTTAGTTATGTCCTCGTCATTGAGAAATATGCGGCCCTCGTTCGGAACAATAAGCCCTGTCGTCATGTAGAACGTGGTTGTCTTTCCGGCTCCGTTAGGACCCAGCAGACCAACAATCTCCCCTTGCGTAACGTTTATGGAGACCTTGTTTGCAACCGTTCTCTCTCCGTATTTTTTCACAAGATTTTCTGTGCGCAATACAGAACGGGACGTTTCAGAGCCTGCTATATAAAAATTTTCACTCATATATGTATAGTCAAAAGATAAAGTGCAAACGCACATCGGCAAATTTAGTACAAAATATTAAATTAAACACAAGCTCCGCATTATTTTCTGTGGTCAGATTAGATTTTTTAACGTTTAGCGCGGCTTTTCCTTTAAAAGTTGAGGCCTACCGCCTTGTCTTCACCCTGCCTGTAAGGCAGTGCCAAAGTTCTTTGCAGCATTATGTTTTAAGTGAAAGAGCCAAGGAAACAGATGCTAAATATTTGTTTTTTTAAAGGTATTTATTCTATCTTTGCAGAATATCCTTAATATTAAAAGAAAGACGATTTGATATAAATTTTGCTAAATTTTCAAAACAGAAATTAAATAATTAAATAATTAAAAATATGAAACAACTCGCATTAATTTTAACGATTTTAGTTGCAACAGCAAGCTGC
>CALGHE010000013.1 GCA_937915765.1 uncultured Bacteroidales bacterium
TACATGCCTGTCACGCATGGGGTCGCGGGTTCGAGTCCCGTCCATACCGCAAGAGAAGAGGAATATGAATATTCCTCTTTTTTTATGCTATCAAACATAGCTTAAATTTTTGCCGCAATTTTTATTATAATTACCTTGCGGCTTTGAAGGAACCATGGATATTGATGTTTAGGAGTTGACTTGTTTGATTTTAGAATGTGCCGCCCGCAAATAAGGTGGACACTTTATGTGCTATTTATGTATATTCCTGAAAAGCAAAAGAAAGAGAAAGGAAAACTCCTATTTTTGTGATTGAAGTTTCTTTGTTATGTTTCACTGAAAAACTATTGCTTATGCTTTTTAAAATGTGCACGTTCGCATTTGCGATTTTTTGCATTCTCTGTACTTTCCACAAGTCTGCAGCGTCCGACAAATGCCCTATTGACGATATATACAACGTCACATCATTTTGTACAGGCAACAATCAATTGGGCGTAACTTTCAACGCAGGGACCTCAGGCAAGATAGACTATTACCCTTATGGCAGAGTCGGCTGTCTAAGTTATTCTCATGCTCCCGCATGGTTCGCTATGAAAATAGAAAATGGAGGCGACCTGACCCTTGAAATGTCTCATTCAGGAAATGAAGACATCGATTTTGTTTGCTGGGGTCCTTTCGAAGGAAAAACAAAATTAGATGTGCTTAAAGCCATAGAGAAAGACCCTTCCCTTCTTGAAGACCCAGGCCACCTCACCGATTATCCAAAAGGAAGAATGATAGACTGCAGTTATGAAAAAGGCGGTATAACAGAGTATTGCCACATTCCGGACACAAAGGAAAATGAATGGTACATTATAGTTATAACAAACTATTCTCGCAAAGACGGATTTATAAACTTCACGAAACACAGCGGCACAGCAAGCACCAATTGCGACATTATTTTTGACGCTTATTCGCCAGCTGCCTATTGCGAAGGAAACGACGTAGAGCTAAAAATAAATAACGCTCCGCCAAATGCTAAATTTCACTGGACCGGGCCTAACGGCTTCTCTTCAAATCAGAAGAACCCCGTTATTCCAAATGCCACTTACTTAAATAACGGAATTTACTCTGTTCAACTTGAAGTTGACGGAATACTTTCTCCTATTGTTGAAGTTGACGTAGAAGTAAAACAAAAAAAGCACACAGACACGACAGTCACAATCAACCTTGGAGAATCTTTCAAATTTGGCAGCCAAAGGCTTTACTCTCAGGGCATTTACTTTGACACTCTTGCAGCAAGCACAGGCTGCGACAGCACCGTAAGACTCAACCTAATTGTAAATAACGAAATAAAAGTGTCCAACACAGGGCCATACTGCGAAGGCGAAGCTGTACGTATCACTGCGGAAAATCTGCCGGGAAAAATTTCTTCGTTAATTTGGGAAGGGCCGGCTGGCTTCTCCTCTAAATCTGTAAGCCCAACCGTGAATAACGCCAAACCGCAAAATTCAGGGACTTACACCTGCTTCCTGAACGTAAACAACCAAAAGGTGAAAGCTGGCGAGACCGAGGTTGTTGTGCTGTCATCTCCAAATATCAAGGTTCACGAAAAGATACCGGTCGATTCATTTTTCACGTTCGAAGACACCACGATAAAAACGCCCGGCACTTACACTTTCAAATTAACTGCCGAAAATGGCTGCGACAGCACAATCTCCTTGGTTTTGACTCCGGAATACCACGAACTTATTCCGTCTTCATTCCTGACCCCTAACAACGACGGATTTAACGACACGTGGTTTATCACAAACATAGACAAAGTGCCGGCTCCTACGGTCAGCTTATACGACCGCACCGGCAAGATTGTCAGAGTTATTGAGGAATACAACAACGCTAACGGGTGGGACGGCAAGGACATTAACGGCAATCCGCTTCCATCATCCGACTATTGGTACATAATAGACATCGAAGGGTTTGACAAGATATATACAGGGCATGTGACACTTCTGAGATAAAAAGATGCCGCAGAGATGCCGCTCGCAACATCTCTGCGGCTATAGTTCAAGCCAGACCTCTCACAATGGCCTTGTCGGCTTCCGAAACCCGGAACGAGTCTGACACCTTCTGCTTCGTCATCTGCAGCGTCTCCTTATCTATACGCCTCTCCTGCAAAAACGTCAGCGTCTTCTCTCTCTGCTTCACAACACACACAGATAACGCCCACGCAACAGCCATCTTCACATATCTGCTGTCGTGCCTGACATTGCCCAAAACGTCAAGAACACGGTCAATGTAGTCGCTGTCTATATAATAGTCCAGCAGAAGCACCACACCAAACCTCAGTTCAAACTCCTTGTCCGACTCCAGATACTTTTGCAAAAAATCCCACACAACAGCCTTGTTCCGCTTAACAAACTTCAATCCGGCACAGAAACTGTCGCACAGGCTCCAATTGCTTATCTTTGGCACAAACTGCTCCACCATCAAAAGAGTCTCGTTCAAATCCGGCTCAGCAGCCGAGGCGCACGTTCTTTCCGTCGTTTTACGGCTTGCGAACCCCACAACCATCCCCTGAAGCATAACCTCTTCAAAATAGTCGCATTCCGCCTCCTCCAAATATGCGCGCCAGTCTCCGCAGACTAAAGCTTTGGCCATATCACGTAAAAACGGAAGCCTTATGCCTAACATATTGTTTACTCCCGGAATCAATGATGCTGAAAACTTTTTATAATCGCTCTCCGCCTTTTTTAAGAGAGTCTCTCTTATTTGCTGATTAATAAAACTACCCATAGTAAAAACATATAATAAATAAAGCAACTGACACAAATCGCGAGCCGAATTCCGCCAAGCCATATCATGTGTTGCCTAAAAATAAAAAAACATTTTCAAGTTTGCACTTGGAAATGTTTATTTTATTTGAAAAAAAAGAAGCAAACGGGAAGACAAGAATTACGTTAAATAGGTTGAGGGAGACGATACGCATTATATATAGATAATATTTTTTTCTTTTGAGGTTTTAGTTTGTAATTCTTGTTTCTTCCTCTTTTGTTTTTCAACGATACAAAGTAAGCCATTTTTATAACGCTTAACAAATATTAACATTTGTTTTTATGTTCTCATTGCGCCCAATCCAAACAAAATAATGTTCTAAAAATTACCGAAAGTCTATTTTATTCGATGAAATGGGACTTTTTTAATTTTTCGTGAATCAAATTTATTATATCGATGACTTAAATTTACAGCTTGACAAATGTCAAATTTAGCGAGATAAACAAGAAAAAATAACGACTTTCTTAAATTCGTATGCTAAAAAAAAGTAACTTTGGCACGAATTTCAAACAAAGATAGAAATGAAAATAACAATAAATCCGAAGTACGACTTTTTATCTGATTTCATAAATTCGCTTCCTGACACGTTTGAGAAGGAAGGCAAATCCATTCACAAACTCCGGAACGAGATTAAAATATTCGAAAAGAATGGTCTTAGAATAAATGTGAAATCTTACAAGATACCTATTTTCATAAACCGTATAGCCTATAGCTTTTTTCGTCCGTCAAAAGCAAAAAGGTCGTACAAATACGCCTTGCAGCTTTTAGAAAAAGGCTTCGACACGGCCGAGCCGATTGCTGTGATAGAGGAATACAAATGCGGACTACTGCGCAGGTCATTCTTCGTCAGCATACATTCAGACTACAGCGGCGATTTCCGGTCTTTTTCCAACACCGACGAGTCTAATGAAGGCAGATACGACCTGATAGAATCATTCGCCAGATACACCGCCTCTCTGCACGAAAGCGAGGTGCTGCACACCGACTATTCCGGCGGCAACATACTATACGAAAAGATTGACGGCGAATACAAGTTCCTGCTCATTGACATCAACAGGATGAAGTTCTGCAAAGTCACGCAAGACATGGGCTGCTACAACTTCTGCAGGCTGCAGGGAAACGACGAGTATTTTGACCTGCTTGCAAAACATTATGCCATGGCCCGCGGCTTTGACATTGACGAATGTGTGAAACTGTTTCACAAATACAAAAACGAAGACCGAAAGAAGAGAGCTAAAAGGCGAGAACGCAAACAGAAATATGCCGCAATATTCAAATAAAGCGGCACTGTACATAATTTTGTGTAAATGTAGAATACGGGATTCAGGTATAATCTC
>CALGHE010000014.1 GCA_937915765.1 uncultured Bacteroidales bacterium
TCGCGACCCCAACCTTGGCAAGGTTGTGCTCTACCAACTGAGCTATTTCCGCATTACCAACCGTTCTTCAACTCAACCGCTGTTTTGTTTCCCGATTGCGATGCAAAGGTACGGCTTTTTTTTATTCCTCCAAATTTTTTTCGAGTTTTTTTAAAAAAAAATCACTTTTTTTTGATTTCTCATGCTTTTTCAGACTAAAAGGAGGCTTCTTCTGTTGAAAAAGCCCCCTTCTGCACTATATTTCACCAATATTTAAAACTTCATTCCGACAAAAATTCTGAACTTATTCGCCTTGAGAGAATAATCTTCGTTCTCCCAATCATACATACCCAGCTCTTCTTCCAACTTTGACGAGTATATGCCAAGGTTACCGACCTTGTACTCCATACCTGCGTTTAGAATCCCGTAGCGAAACGCAGCTCCGAACGCATGAGATAACCCGGCCGCCCTGTATCTGTTTTCCGAATCCACCACATTAACGCCAACGCCCTCAATATCCACGTCATGAACCGAGAACATCATACTTGGCAATAAATTATAATACACGTCAACCGCCATCTTGCTTTTTGGATAATACGTGAACATAAGTCCCGGGCTACAGAAGTCCAAAGCTACCGTAGAAAGTTCGTACTCATAGTCTAACAAAGCATTCTCCTTGTTGCGTTCTCCCTTACCGTAAGAGACGTCCGCCCATCGCGCGTTTATAGCCACACCAAACATATCGTTGCTCCACACGTACCAACGACTATCTATAGCCAGACCGAACGCCACATTTGTAGAAGGCATCTTCATATCTCCCTTAAACATACTTCCTGCTTCATCTGGAAAGCCATATCCGTCAGCAGGAAATTCAAAACCAACTCTAACACCAAATCCGTTGTCATCGCCCGGAGTCTGGGCATAAGCACTGTTTAGACCAACAAACGCAGCCAAAATAATAAAAAATTTCTTCATCCGCTAATAGTATTTAAAATTATTACTTATTTAAATTCATTACAAATATAACACAATTTCAAATTACATCCAAACACCCTTACGCTTTTTAACATTTTTTAACATTCCCAGTTTCTTTTTTCGCGTAAGCTGAATATTTAAGACCTACGGAAACTCTCAGCTTATCCGTCTTCACTTAATTGTCATCACATTCACACGCTAAGCTGTTCCAATCTTTATTATTCAATTTCAGCACCTATGCAAAAATAACTCTGCAAAAATATTGCAAACGCACATAAAAAACAACTTTACATACTATTTATGCAAATCACTTTCGTCACAGGTTGCTACCTCCATTGACGAGTTGCGATACTTTCCCGCACTCTAATGTGTACAGACCAAAATCCGAATCAATAACAATCAAAGAGAGCAAAAAATATGTAACTTTGCAAAAAAATCGATTTTTTTTATGCAAAAACGCAATTATCAAAAAGAACTTGACAAACTAATAGCAGACATTTCCGCAACAGACACTGTTCCGAAACTGCTCATCCACAGCTGCTGCGCGCCGTGCAGCAGTTACGTGCTGGAGTATCTCTCCAACTATTTTGAGATTACCGTTCTTTATTACAACCCGAACATATACCCCGAAGATGAATATTTCAAACGGGAAGCCGAACAGGAACTGTTTATAAACAAGCTGCCGACAAAAAACAAGGTGACATTCATGAACGCCGAGTTTGAGCCAAAACAGTTTTACGATGCGGTAAAAGGGTTCGAACAATGTGCAGAAGGCGGGGATCGGTGCCGCATATGCTTTAATCTGCGACTTGAAAGAGCTGCGCAAACTGCAAAAGAGAACAGCTTCGACTTTTTCGCCACAACACTGAGCATCAGTCCGCTGAAGAGCTCTGACGTGCTGAACAAGATTGGCGAACAGGTTGCGGAAAAATACGGGGTGAGGCATCTTCCGTCCGACTTCAAGAAAAAAAACGGCTACAAACGCTCCGTAGAGCTTTCGAAGGAGTACGAAATTTACAGACAAGACTACTGCGGATGCGTCTTTTCAAAAAGAGAAAGAGAAAAGCAGAAGTGACGGCTCACGCAATCTTTTCCGGGTTCTTGCAATACGGCTTCAGCCCGCACTCGCCGCACTTAGGACTCCGGGCTGTGCAAATATACCTGCCATGAAGCAAAAGCCAGTGATGAGCCTTGCTCAGAATCGCTTGCGGTATGTTTTTGACCAGCACCTTTTCGGTCTCTTTGGGCGAGGGCGAATTATTGGTAAGACCTATTCTGTTGGAGACACGGAAGACGTGGGTGTCCACCGGCATAGCCGGCTTATTGAACGCAACCGCAAGCACAACGTTTGCAGTCTTCTGCCCCACTCCCGGCAAACGCCTAAGTTCTTCCAACGAGTCCGGCACAACACCTCCGAACTCTTGTTCAAGCACACACGAAAGCTCGCGCAAGTACTTCGCTTTGCTGTTTGGGTACGACACGCTCTTTATTAATTCGTAAATATCCGTTTCAGAACTTTGGCTCATAACCTTTGCCGTAGGCATCTTTTCAAAAAGCGCAGGAGTGACCATATTCACCCTCCTGTCTGTACACTGTGCAGAAAGCACCACTGCCACAAGCAACTCAAAATTATTGGAGAAGTTGAGTTCACTGTCAGCCTCCTCACAATTCTCCATAAACCACTTCAGCACATATTCATATCTCTGTTTTTGTGTCATGAAAGATAAACCCCTTATTTCAAATACAATATTTTCAAAACATTTAAAACAACACCCACCTACTCATTCACCAGCCGCTCAATCTTGCAACTATGCTCCTTCGTTTTTTCGTCGTAATTTACACCTACGAAAAGCAAATCGCCTTTGTAGTTATTCAACGCCTGACAATAGTTTTTCTCCTTTATTTGCTGCAATGCGCTTCCTGCGCTTTTGTTGTGTTTCAACTCTATCACCATTGCCGGAATGTTGGGCA
>CALGHE010000015.1 GCA_937915765.1 uncultured Bacteroidales bacterium
ATGACCGATACCAACCTTACGGTCGTCAGCCACAGAGCCAGGGATACAGAATGCTTGCAAACCGATACCGATTGCTTCAGCAGCGTCAGCAGCCACCTTGCAGCCCTTTTTGATAGCGATAGCGCAACCTACAACGTAAGCCCACTTTGCGTTTTCAAAACAGATTGGCTGAGTCTCTTCGCAAGTCAAATAAGGATCTAGACCTGCCTTTTCGCAAATTTCATTTGCTTCTTCTATAGATTTGATGCCGTTTTCGTTCAATGCAGCAAGAATCTGCTTGATACGACGGTCCTGAGATTCGAATTTTACTTCTCTTATCATAATGATGAAATTTTTAAGTGAATCAGAAAACAGGAGTCAAAAACCGTCAACAGGAATCCGCCCCTAATTCTTAAATTCTTAATTTAAAATTAATTACTGAACGCGTGGGTCGATATGTTTAACTGCACCCTGCTCTTCTGTGAAGCGACCGTAAGTACCTGTAACCTTCTTAAGAGCTTCGTTAGCGTCAGTGCCTTTCTTAATCTCATCCATGAATTTGCCAAGGTGCACGAACTCATAACCGCAAATCTCGTCGTTCTTGTCCAAAGCAACACGGTTGATGTAACCTTCTGCCATCTCCAAGTAACGAGGGCCCTTAGCCAATGTGCCGTACAATGTACCAACCTGGCTACGCAAACCTTTACCAAGGTCTTCCAAACCTGCGCCAATCATCAAACCGCCTTCTGAGAAAGCTGACTGTGTACGACCGTAAACAATCTGCAAGAACAATTCGCGCATAGCAGTGTTGATTGCGTCGCAAACCAAGTCTGTGTTCAACGCTTCCAATATTGTCTTTCCTGGAAGGATTTCAGACGCCATAGCTGCCGAGTGAGTCATACCAGAGCATCCGATTGTTTCCACTAAAGCTTCCTGGATAACTCCGTCCTTGACATTCAAAGTCAATTTACAAGCACCCTGCTGAGGAGCGCACCAACCGATACCGTGAGTCAAACCTGAAACGTCCTTGATTTCTTTTGACTTAATCCACTTTCCTTCTTCAGGAATTGGAGCTGGACCATGGTTTGGCCCTTTCTTCACAACACACATGTTGTTCACTTCGTGTGAATAAACCATAATTATTCTTTTTTGATAATGAAAAATTCTTTTGTTTTCAGCTATTCAACCTGCAAAATAGCAAGACTGACTATTCCGCAGAATTTCTTCACAAAAGAACAACTTTTTTTTGTTTTATCCAAAAAAATCAATTATAAAATTCCGGCTCCCCTTTGCCTTTTTCTAAATTCTGAACAATTATCCTCTATCCGCTGTTGTCTTGCTCGCTCTCTGTGCTTTTTTTGAAAAAAAAGAAATTTATGACACGCTTACTTCTTGTGCCGAACATCTTTTTTTGCTACATTTGCTCAATGTAAAAATTTTAATGATTATGACAAATAAATTCATTACCCCGTCTATTAAATACATCGGTGTTGACGATAATGACATCGACTTGTTTGAAAGTCAGTACATTGTCCCTAACGGAATATCGTACAACTCTTATCTTATTGAGGACGAGAAGATTGCGATCATGGATACGGTTGACGCTCGTAAAGGCGACGAATGGCTGCCTTTGTTGAACAAGGAACTTGACGGCCGTCAGCCGGACTTTCTTGTGGTGCATCATCTGGAACCTGACCATGCGTCTCTGATTGCGAAAGTTTTGGAGTTATATCCGAATGTGAAAATTGTGACGTCTGACAGAGCTGCCAAGATGCTCCCTCAGTTTTTTGAAGGCGTCGATTTCAGCAACTGCGTCATCTCTGTGAAAGAGGGCGACTCTCTTTCGCTCGGAAAGCACAACCTGAAGTTCTTCGCAGCTCCTATGGTGCACTGGCCTGAAGTTATCGTTTCTTATGAAGAGACTGAAAAAATTGTCTTTTCTGCCGATGGATTCGGCAAATTTGGAGCTTTGGCTCACGATGAAGAGTGGGCTTGCGAGGCAAGAAGATACTATTTCAATATATGTGGGAAATACGGCGTGCAGGTTCAGGCGTTGCTGAAAAAGCTGGCCACTCTTGACGTTGCCTGCATCTGCCCTCTTCACGGACCAATTTTGAAGGATAACCTTGGTTACTATATCGGATTGTATGATTGCTGGAGCAAATATGAAGTGGAGACGGACGGAATTTTCATAGCGTATGCTTCTATTCACGGCGGTACGGCTGCTGCGGCTAATAAACTGGCTTACATGCTGCGCGCTAAAGGCGCTCCGAAAGTCTCTGTTGCAGACCTTTGCCGCGACGATATGGCCGAGGCTGTGGAAGATGCGTTCAGGATGAGCAAACTTGTGCTATGCGCAGCCTCTTACGACGGCGGGGTCTTCCCTCCTATGCACGACTTCTTGCATCATTTGCAAATTAAGAACTTCCAGAAGAGAAAGGTCGGAATACTGGAAAATGGCTCTTGGGCGCCTTGTGCCGGAAGAGTGATGAAGGGCATGCTCGAATCTATGAAAGATATTGAAATTGCAGAAAATAGCGTGACTATCATGTCCCGCATGAAACAGACTGACTTGGCTGCTATGGAAGCTCTTGCCGATGAAATGCTGAAATAACATCTATAGCTTTACAGGGCGGAACTGGCAACTACTCCATTCCGCTCTTTTTTATTCATTTCATTTACTCTCTATGCGAATGAACCCATCTTTTAATCATATCTTATCTTTCTGCTCTCTGTTGTTCTTATGTTCCAGTTCTAACGCCGCCGAGTTGCAAAAAGGTACCGGCGAAACAGACGGATACCGAATAGTTTGGCAAGATTTGTTCGACCATGGTGAACTTGACTCTTCTGCATGGAACATCGAAGTGAGAAATGACGGGTGCGGAAATAATGAACTGCAGTACTACACAACAGAAAATGTAACCGTAGGCGCAGACAACCACGGAAACGGCTGCCTTGTTATAACAGCCAAACAAGAAGAATACGGCGGCTCGCACTTCACATCCGGAAGGGTTACGTCACAAGGAAAGGTTTCGTTCTGCCATGGCAAGATAGAAGCCAGCATCAAGTTGCCTAAAACGGCCAATGGGCTGTGGCCTGCGTTCTGGCTGCTTGGCGAAGACATCAAATCTGTAAGCTGGCCTGCCTGCGGAGAGATTGACATACTCGAGATGGGACATGCCGACGGTATAAGGAACAATTGTCAGGACAGATACTTCAATGGTGCTTGCCACTGGGGATATTACGAAAATGGAGGTTATCCGAATTACGGAAAATCAACTGCTTACCGCTACTCTTTACAAGACGGCGAATTTCATCTGTTCACTTTATACTGGGACAATGAAAAGGTTGCTATGTATGTGGATCAGGACAAATACCCTAACGTTGCGCCTTATTACGAAATGCTTATTAACGACAAAAGCTCAAACATGAGTCCAGGAAACTATTTCCATCACGATTTTTTCCTTCTGTTCAACTTGGCTGTTGGAGGAAATTTCCCGCAACTGTACAACAAAGAAGAGATTACCGCTTTGCAACAGAGTGAAGCAAAAATGTATGTGAATTTTGTAAAGGTATATCAGAAAGGCGAAGATGGAGAAGACATCATCTGCCCTAAGAATGAAGAGACGTCACTGCCGCAAATACCAGTTCCTATGCTTGCGAATCCAAAGGGTGATGTTATTTACGATGTAAACGGAAAGCTAAGATCTTCCGACTGCAAAAAATCAGACAACCACATCTTTATCATCAAGAAAAATAACAGTTCAGAAAAGATTATCATGAGAAAATAAAAAACAGGGGCGGCTATAACCGTCCCTGCAAAATTTTCCAATACAAATCAATACTCAAATCTACCAAACTCACTCTCTATAACTAGTTCTTTCTTGTCTGACTTTTCTACGAAGCCCACAATCTGCGCATCTATGCCGAAAGACTTAGAAATTTCAATCACCTTATCTGCATTTTCCTTCGAAAGATAAATTTCCATACGATGTCCCATATTGAACACCTTGTACATCTCCTTCCAGTCCGTACCAGACTGCTCCTGAATAGTTTTGAACAAAGGAGGCACAGGGAACATATTGTTTTTTGTAATCTTCAAATTGTCGATGAAATGGAGCACTTTAGTCTGCGCACCACCCGAACAGTGAACCATACCATGGATTTCAGGACGCAATTCGTCAAGAATCTTCTTTATGACAGGAGCGTATGTTCTCGTAGGCGAGAGCACCAATTTTCCGGCATCAAGCGGAGAGCCCTCAACCTTGTCTGTAAGTTTCAAATTACCCGAATAAACAAGTTCAGCCGGCACTTTCGCATCATAACTTTCAGGATACTTTTCTGCCAGATACTTGGCAAACACGTCATGGCGGGCCGAAGTCAATCCGTTGCTGCCCATTCCTCCGTTATACTCTTTCTCGTAAGTAGCCTTTCCGTAAGACGCAAGACCTACAATAACATCACCAGCCTGAATATTAGCGTTATCGACAACATCAGAGCGCTTCATGCGGCAAGTCACTGTGCTATCCACAATAATTGTGCGCACAAGGTCTCCGACGTCAGCAGTTTCTCCGCCAGTTGCATAGACACCTACCCCCATCTCGCGCAATTCTGACAGCAGCTCGTCCGTACCGTTAATGATAGCCGAAATCACCTCGCCGGGAATAAGCAGCTTGTTTCTGCCAATTGTAGATGAAACCAAAATATTATCCGTTGCACCTACACAAAGCAGGTCGTCGATATTCATGATTAGCGCATCCTGAGCGATGCCCTTCCATACAGACAGATCTCCGGTTTCTTTCCAGTAGAGATAAGCCAAGGAAGACTTTGTGCCGGCGCCATCTGCATGCATTATGTTGCAGTACTCCGCATCTCCGCCCAATATGTCAGGGATAATCTTGCAGAATGCTTTAGGATAAATACCTTTATCTATATTTTTAATCGCATTGTGCACATCTTCTTTTCCTGCTGACACACCGCGCATGTTATACCTCTGATCACTCATTGCTATCTACATTTAAAATTACAATCTAAAAAAGAATACATAAAATTCTGTCGTGCAAAGTTACACATTTTAATCTTAGATATAAAAAAGAAACAGCCTTAATTTCAAAAAACTTCTCCTTGCCGTTCTTTTTCGACATTGTCATGCCAAATTTGGCCCAATCATCACTCAAACTGAATAGCTTTAGCCGGACTTATCTTCGTTATTATAAACGAAGGCCCTATCAACATTAGCAGAGAAACAGCTAAAGCGCACACATTTATCAACAGCCAAGTAAACACATTCAGGTCAACCGGTACTGCAGACACGTAATAGACATCGGGGTCCAACTTAATCAATCCATACCGACATTGGACAAAACACAAAACCAAAGCCACCGCATTTCCAATCAGCATACCTTTTCCGATAAGGAAGAAAGACTGTATCAGGAAAATCTTTCGTATGCTCCAATTTTGACATCCCATAGCCTTCAGCAGACCAATCATATTTGTCTTTTCCAATATAAGAATCAGAAGGCCGGAAATCATAGTAAATCCTGAGACCAGGACCATCAGCAGCAAAATTATCACAACATTAATATCCAGCAAATCCAGCCAGCTGAAAATCTGAGGATTAACATCCTTTATAGACTGAATCATGTACAGAGAACCATTCGCGTCAACTTGGTTGCCTGCCGCATAAAACAAATCATCATAAGCGACGTCAAGATTATCATAATCATCTATAAGAATCTCCAAACCGCCACTCATATCCTCTCCCCAGTTGTTAAGCTTGCGTATGTGCCTTATATCGCTGAGCACAATCATCTTGTCGTACTCGTTAAATCCTGTCGAATATATTCCTTTGACCGTGAAAGGGCGAACTCGAACCTTTCCGTTTATGATAAAGTAAGTTTGGAATTTGTCGCCAACTTTCAAGTTCAGCAAATTGGCCTGTTTTTTAGAAATAAGAATATCTTTGCAGATAGAATCTTTACTGATATTAAGCACATCACCTTCTACGAGATTTGTCTTAAAAAACTCCCAGTCAAAGCCATCGTCAACACCTTTCAGCACCACACCCTGAAAATTCTCTTTAGTCTTTAGGATGCCACCCTGAAAGGCAAATTTCTGCACATGCCTCACGTTTGGCACGTGCTTAACTCTCTCAATATAATCATCTGAAAAAGAGAGAGGAACCGCCTCGAAATTCTTGCCAACCATCGAGACAATCTGGACGTGAGAGCCGAAACCTATCAGTTTATTCCTCACCTCTTTCTTGAAACCTATGACAATAGCCACAGCAAGAATCATCACAGCAAGCCCCACCGCAATGCCGCCTACCGCAATGCGAACCGCAGGACGCGAAACCTCCTTGCCGTCCCTTTTATGGAACTGCAGCCTCTTCGCTATGAATAATTCAAAACTCAAATATTTGGACTTAAAACGTTTAAACATCAGCAGGAGACGAACTTTCGGCCGTCTCCTGCAATTTATATCGTTCTTCCGGGATAAACCTCCAGAGCTTTTTTCAGCACAAAAAGAGCCTTAGCCAGATCCTCCTTTTCAAGCACATAAGCGACTCTGACCTCGTCTTTGCCCAGCTCGTTAGTCGTATAGAAACCAGATGCCGGCGCCATCATGACAGTCTGCCCCTCATACTCAAACTCGGAGAGCAGCCATGTGCAGAATTTATCAGCATCGTCAATAGGCAGTTTAGCCACTGTATAGAACGCGCCCATCGGGATAGGCGAATAGACACCCGGAATACGGTTCAGACCGTCGATGAGGAATTTGCGTCGCTCCACATACTCGTTATACATCTCAAGCATGTACTCCTGCGGCGTATCTACAGAAGCTTCAGCTATAATCTGTCCGATAAGCGGCGGACTCAAGCGAGCCTGGCAAAACTTCATCACGCTCTTCCACACCTCTTTGTTCTTTGTAACAAGCGCGCCCACCCTGATTCCGCACTCGCTGTAACGCTTAGACACAGAGTCGAACAATATGACATTGTTCTCGATTCCGTCCAGATGGAACGCAGAGATATAAGGCGCTCCGGTATAACAGAATTCACGATAAACCTCGTCAGAGAAAAGATACAAATCATACTTCTTCACAAGGTCTCTGATTTTATTAAGTTCTTCGCGCGTGTAAAGGTACCCAGTCGGGTTGTTCGGGTTGCAAATCAATATACCCTTTGTGCGCGGAGTTATAAGCTCCTCGAACTTTTCTATCGGCGGCAACGCGAATCCCTCTTCGATGGTAGAAACCACCGGCTTCACAACAGCGCCAGCCGCGATGGCAAAAGCCGTATAGTTCGCGTAAGCAGGCTC
>CALGHE010000016.1 GCA_937915765.1 uncultured Bacteroidales bacterium
GGTCGTGCAGAAACCTCAAAAATATCAATGTGTCCAAAGGTAATTCACATTACAGATCAGAAAACGGAGTGCTGTTTGACATCACAAAGAAGACGTTGATTCAATACCCCAGAGGAATAAAAGGCAATTATGCCATCCCCAACAGTGTTACGACGATAGGCGAGTCGGCTTTTTACAAATGCGACGGTCTAACCAGTGTCACCCTCCCAAACAGTGTGACGACGATTGGAGAGTCTGCTTTTTATAATTGCACTGGTCTAACCAGCGTCACCATCCCAAACAGTGTTACGACGATTGGCAAGGGGGCTTTTGCATCTTGCACAGGTCTGACCAGCGTCACCATCCCCAACAGTGTGACAACGATTGGGAAATATGCATTCAACTCGTGCAGAAACCTCAAAAATATTAATGTGTCCACAGGCAATTCACATTACAGCTCCGAAAACGGAGCACTGTTTGATTCCTCAAAAAAAACATTGATTTTATGCCCCATGGGAATAAATGACGAATATGCCATTCCAAACGGTGTGACAACAATTGGGGAGACTGCTTTTTATAATTGCACCGGTCTAACCAGCGTCATCATCCCCAACAGTGTCACGACGATTGGCGAGCGGGCTTTTTACAATTGCGACGGTCTAACCAGTGTCACCCTCCCAAACAGTGTCACGACGATTGGAGTGTCTGCTTTTGCAAATTGCACAGGTCTAACCAGCGTCACCCTTCCAAACAGTGTGACGACGATTGGAGTGTCTGCTTTTGAGGATTGCATAGGTTTAGCCAGTGTGTCCATTCCTAATAGTATGACAACCATTGGAGTGAAAGCTTTTAGAAATTGCCGAGGTCTGACCAGCGTCGCCATCCCCAATAGTGTGACGATGATTGATTTTGAGGCTTTTAGGGGTTGCACCAGTCTAACCAGTGTCACCATCCCGAACAGTGTTACGACGATAGGCCATTCTGCTTTTTATGGTTGTGCAAGTCTAACCAGCGTCACCATCCCCAACAGTGTTACGACGATTGATGGGTGGGCTTTTAATAGTTGCACAGGTCTAACCAGCGTCACCATCCCCAACAGTGTTACGACGATTGGCGGTGCGGTTTTTTGGGGTTGCTCCAGTCTAACCATTTTAACAATTGAAAATGCCACGCCTCCTGATGCAGAAGACTTCTCTTTTGAAGAAGTCAGCGAAAACATAACCATCTACGTCCCGGCGGAGAGCGTGAAAAAATACAAAGCCGCAGAGGGCTGGAGCAAGTATGCGGATAAAATCAAGGCGATAGGAAAATAAATTTTAACAAAAATATCAATTGTAATGAAGAGGATTTTTAACGTTATATTATTAGCACTGTTCTGCACAAGTTTTGCGCAGGCGCAGGGAGACAAGACGTTTGAGTTTACTTACAAAGGTCAGACTTTGAAGTATGAGGTTGCGAATGGTAACGAAGCGAAGGTGTCCGAGCAACAAAGTGCAAAAATTTCAGGCGACGTGAAGATTCCGGAAAATGTGACATTCGCAGGTAAAAAATATCGTGTTACAACGATTGGCGAGGCGGCTTTTGAAGAATGCAAAGGTCTGACCACTATCACCATCCCCAACAGTGTTACGACGATTGGAGTGTCTGCTTTTGCAAATTGCACCGGTCTAACCAGCGTCACCATCCCCAACAGTGTTACGAGCATTGAATGGTATGCTTTTTCTCATTGCAAAGGTCTAACCAGCGTCTTCATCCCGAACAGTGTTACGACGATTGGCGAGTTTGCTTTTCATAGTTGTGCAAGTCTGACCAGCGTCACCATCCCCAACAGTGTTACAACGATTGGCGATGCGGCTTTTTGGGGTTGCACTGGTCTAACCACTGTCACCATCCCCAACAGTGTTACAACGATTGGAGGGTCTGCTTTTAGGGAATGCGATGGTCTGACCACTATCACCATCCCCAACAGTGTTACGACGATTGATGGGTGGGCTTTTTCTCATTGCACCGGTCTAACCAGCATCACCATCCCCAACAGTGTTACAACGATTGGCGAGAAGGCTTTTTCCGATTGTACCGGTCTAACCATTTTGACAATAGAAAAAGCCACACCTCCAGAAATATATGGTCATATTTTATCTGGTGTTGCCAAAAACATAACCATCTACGTCTCGGCGGAGAGCGTGAAAAAATACAAAGCCGCAGAAGGCTGGAGCGAGTATGCGGATAAAATCAAGGCGAAAGGAAAATAAATTTTAACGAAATATCAATTGTAGTGAAGAAGATTTTTAATGTTATATTATTAGCACTGTTCTGCACAAGTTGTGCGCAGGTGCAGGTAGGCAAGACGTTTGAGTTTACTTACGAAGGACAGACGTTGGAGTATGTGGTTGCAGATGGAAACGAAGCGAAGGTCTCAAAGCAACAAAGTGCAAAAATTTCAGGCGATGTGAAAATTCCTGAAAGCGTGACATTCGAAGGTGAAAAATATAGTGTGACGAGCATTCGCTGGGAAGCATTTAGGGAATGCACAGGTCTAACCAGCGTCACCATCCCCAACAGTGTTACAACGATTGGCAAGGCGGCTTTTTATAGTTGCGACGGTCTAACCAGCGTCACCATCCCCAACAGTGTTACGACGATTGGCAAGGCTGCTTTTTATGGATGTACAAGTCTGACCAGCGTCACCATCCCCAACAGTGTTACAACGATTGGCGAGTGGGCTTTTGAAGAATGCAAAGGTCTGACCAGCGTCACCATCCCCAATAGTGTTACGACGATTGGCGTGGGGGCTTTTGGCCGTTGCAAAGGTCTAACCAGCATCACCATCCCCAACAGTGTTACGACGATTGGCGAGAATGTTTTTATTGAATGCACCGGTCTAACCAGCATCACCATTCCAAACAGTGTTACGACGATTGGCGAGTATGCTTTTGCCGGTTGTGCAAGTTTAACCAGCATCACCATCCCGAACAGTGTTACGACGATTGATGAGAGGGCTTTTGCTGGTTGCGCAAGTCTGACCAGCGTCACCATCCCAAACAGTGTTACGACGATTGGCAAGGGGGCTTTTTCTGAATGCACCGGTCTAACCAGCGTCACCATACCAAACAGTGTCACGACGATTGGCGGTGAGGCTTTTTGGCGTTGCTCCCGTCTAACCATTTTAACAATTGAAAATGCCACGCCTCCTGATGTAAGAGGCGGCGCTTTTGATGAAGTCAGCAAAAACATAACCATCTACGTCCCGTCGGAGAGCGTGGAAAAATATAAAACCGCAGAAGGTTGGAGCGAGTATGCGGATAAAATCAAGGCGATAGGAAAATAGTAATGAAAAGAGTGTCATAAAGCCATGTCGTCTTAAATGAATTTATTGTAAAAAAAGAAGTTGAGTGATGGAAAATCCCTGCCTGGAAGGCAGCACAAGCGTAGCGGCGGTAACCCGTGACGAAGTCTCGGGTGAAGGTGTATGTGAAGAAAACCTGCCTGGAAGGCAGCACCAACTTCTTTGCAAATTATTTGGGACAACGGTGTCTTAAAGTATATTTTTAAAGTGCGTTCGGAAGTTATTCCGGATGCGCTTTGTCTTTTGTTGCCTTAAAGTTTTTGGCAACCGATAACATTCTTCTCTCATTTTACTCTAACTTTCGTTCCTTTGTTTTAAATTTGCGTGGGAAATTAAATTTATATATGAAAAAAACAGTTTTATCAATACTAACTCTTGTCATGACTAGCCTTTGCGCAACAGCTTCCGACACATGGGTAATGAACAGCGAAGGGGATTTTATCTGGTATGATTTCAACGAAAAAGAAAAAACCGCAAGAGTGACGTTTAAAGGAAACAAGAGTAGGTATTATATTAACACTATACCCTCAACAGTAAATTTGCAAAAAAAATGTCCGGCTGACTTGTATTATATTAACGACATAACTATACCCTCAACAGTAGAGTACGAAGGAGAACTGTACAGCGTGACCTCAATTGGCAAATATGCTTTTTCTGATTGCGACAAACTATTTAACGTGACTGTTCCTAACAGTGTGACCTCAATTGGCAGAGCCGCTTTTAATAATTGCAGAGAACTGGTTGGCGTTAATATCTCTAATAATGTGACGATGATTGACGACTGGACTTTTTCCGGCTGTGAGAAACTTTCGAGCATAATTATCCCGAATGGTGTGACCTCAATTGGCATAGCCGCTTTTAGTAATTGCAGAAACTTGACCGAGGTGGTTATGCCGAGCGAATTGACGTCGATTAGATATAGGGCCTTTTGCGGTTGTTACAGACTGAAAGAAGTGATTATTCCATGGAGAGTGACGACGATTGATGTGGAGGCTTTTGACTATTGCGACAGTCTATCCAGCATAACTGTATTAAATACAACTCCGCCTAAACTAGTAAGATCAAGCGCAAATGAGCAGATTCCTCGCATCCTCGGCAAATCCGTGTCTGTTTACGTTCCGGCAGAGAGCGTGGAGAAGTATAAAAGCGCAGAGGGCTGGAAGCAAGCTAACATCAAGGACCTGTCTCAAAAAGCAGAAAAGAAGGCTTTAAAAGTCAAGAACAGCGCAGACGCCGGCAAGGCAGAGTTTTTAACCGATTTTTTAATGATACTCTTAATAATAACATTTGTTTTTGTATTTTTGCTTCTTAGGAAGAAAAATGCTTAGATGCGGCTTTTGTTATTTGGAAAAGATAAAAAAAATATAGATATGGTAGAAAAATGTAAAAGAAAGAGCGAGAATGAGTTTCAGCGTCTGCTGGACATTATGGATCTGTTGCGCGAGCGTTGCCCGTGGGACAAAAAGCAGACGTTCGACTCGCTTCGCCCTAATACTATAGAGGAGTGTTTTGAATTGTGCGACGCAATCTCTAAGAAAGAGATGGACAACATAAAGGAGGAGCTTGGAGATGTGCTTCTGCATATTGTCTTTTACGCAAAGATGGCTTCGGAAGAGAAGCAGTTCGACATAAACGATGTCTGCACATATCTTTGCGACAAGCTTGTTTACCGTCACCCGCACATCTTTGCCACAACTGAGGCGGAGACCTCGGCTCAGGTGGAGCAGAACTGGGAGCAGCTGAAGCAGAAGGAGAAGGGCGGCAAGAAAACTGTGCTCGGTGGGGTGCCAGACGCTCTGCCGGCGCTAATAAAAGCGTACCGCATTCAGGACAAGGCTCGCAACGTGGGGTTCGACTGGGACGAAAAGGAGCAGGTGTGGGACAAGGTTAAGGAGGAGTTTGACGAACTGCAGGCTGAAATAAAAAATATGGACGCGGACAAGATGGAGGAGGAGTTCGGAGATCTGCTTTTCAGCATGATAAATGCGGCGAGACTTTACAAGATTAATCCTGAAAATGCTCTGGAACGCACTAACCGCAAGTTTATCCGCCGTTTCAACTACGTGGAGCAGCAGACGCTGAAGCAGGGAAAGAACCTGAAGGAGATGTCGCTCGAAGAGATGGACAAATATTGGAACGAAGCTAAAAAGAATAATTTGTAAGATATGAATAAGAAGGACAGGTATGCTCTTTTGTCGGGCTTTTATGTGCTCAGTCTGGTGGCGCTGGTGCTGCTGACATTCGGTATCGCCACTTTTTTGGGTAACCCTACGATCGGGTTCAGGTTGCTGACTTTGCTAATCTCGGCGCTGTTTTTGGTGGCGGGCTGGCACGTCGTGTTTGTTAATCTGTTCCTTTGCCAGACTCGCAGCGGCGCTAAAGGGACGGACGGCGGCGACTATCAGATTAAGTTCTGGCAGTTGTTCTTGTTCTGCTCGTTTATCATCTCTCTTCCTACTAACGTATGGAGCCTCTTTCTGGACGATCTGCACCAGACTCAGATTGTGAGCTGGAACTATTTGGTGCATGTGGTCATCTATCTTTTCTTCTCGCTGGTTGTCGCCTTGCTGGCCAAGCTGGGCAACTCTAAGAACAAGCTGCTGGGCACTGCTGTGAAGTGCTTTAATCTGATGCTGATATTGTCGTCGGGATTGGTGCTGGACAGATGGTACACCGCTTTTGTGGAACTTTTCAGGTGATGTGAACTATGGCAGTGAAGATTTGTCCTGAGCATTCTGAAGAACGGTGCTTTGCCTTTGCAGGGCGAGATCTGATTGTCCGTCCGGACGGCTCGCCGCTTGCCTTCAGTGACTTGAAAAAACTGAAAGCGTTGCATGAAAAGGCCGATTTCATCGAGGAAAAAGAGTTTGGCTACTGTGCTGTGGGGCTTCCGGATGGCACGCTTCCGGATGGCTTTTCTGCAAAGCCTGTCCGACAGGTGTTTGCGGAGGCCGACGAGAGCCTTGTGCTTACGCTTTCCAGAGCTCGCGCAATCTTAACTTGGCATGCAGAGACTAAATTTTGCCCTAAGTGCGGAACTCTGATGTCTGACCACGAGTCTCTGACCGCAAAGGTGTGCGCGGGGTGCAATAAGCTTCTCTTCCCAAGGATTGAGCCGTGCGTTATTGTGCTTGTGAATAAGGGGGATAAGATTCTGCTCGCGCGGCATGTGCAGCGTAATCAGAACGTGTACGCCTGCATCGCCGGGTTTATGGAGGCTGGCGAGACCGCAGAGCAGGCGGTGGCGCGTGAGGTGCTGGAGGAGACTGGCATCAGGGTGAAAAACATACGTTACCGAGGCAGCCAGAGCTGGCCTTTCCCTAGTCAGCTGATGCTCGCCTTCACGGCGGAGTATGATTCCGGAGAGCTGAAACTGCAGGAGGATGAACTGTCGGACGCAGGCTGGTTTGACCGCGACGAGTGTCCGGCTACACCGCCGCCCGGCTCCGTTGCGTATAAGCTGATCAACGGAGAGGTGTGACATTGAAATCAGTTGCAAAAAAAAAGGTTTTATATCGTTTGTATTCTTTTTTTTCATAACTTTGCCGCAATATTATAGAAACCACCTATAAAAATAGCTTATGATAAAAAATTTGAAAATCATTTTGTTGATTGCAAGTTTGTTGCCTATGACGGTTCTGGCTAAAAGTGCAGATTTTGAAAAGATGTTAGACTCCTGCGCAGAACTTTGGGAGAAAGATTTGCCGAAATCCGCAATGGAAAAATTGAAAGAGATAAAGGTAAAAGCGAAAGAAGAGAAGAATGTGCTGTATTATTTGAAAGCGCAACAACTTCTCATAATTTTTAATGACGTTGAAAATCCTGACAAGGACGAGGAGACTCAATTTGCCGATGAAATGGCGCTTTTTGAAGAGACGCACGCTTTCAGAGACAGCGTTTTCAGCATTGTGGACAAAGCTGTGATTAACTACGAGCTTGCATGTATGCTTCGTGAAATTGCACAAAACGATTATGATGAAGAAAGAGAAGAACTTTTTAAGAATAGAGCGGGAAAGTCTTTGTCGGACTCGCTCGACGTGCTTTTTAAATTGGCGATGAAAGACGAAAAAACGCTGATGGAAACGCCTATTGAAGGTTGGTTGTGCAAGTTGGTTGATTCCGATCACATTATTAAAACGTCACATTTGAATTTGCAGAAAAATCTGCATGATGTGTTCACTTACTCTGCGTTCGGTTGTTTTGGCTCTGATGCGAAAATAGACCAGGCGCATGTGCCTTTCTTGCCTTTGTCTGAGTTTATTAAGCAAGAAGATGGAGAGGACGAGATTTTGAATCAGATGCGAAAGTCCTTGAAGATGAAATTGTCGAAGGATATAAAGAATAATGACGATTTGGCTGCGGCAGATTATCAGCGTCTGCTTTATGAAGAATTTCGGTACGAGGCTTCAAAAGATGAGTTTTGGGCGGCTCAGAAAAATATGATGGAACAGTATTCTGAGTGCGAAACTGTGGTGAAAATAGCTGTGGGCTATTACTGCGGAAAGTACGGATATGAGAAAAGTAGAAATTGCAGAGTTGAAGATTTCGACAAAGAGCTGCCGCGCGAAATTTTCGATGTCTGCACAAATTTGAAAGCGAAGTTTCGTAAATGCAATAAATTTGATCGTTACCTTCTTGATCTTTTATTGAGAGAGGTTAGAAAGCCAATTTTGTACCTGAGTGTCAAAGATGTGAATTATTGCGGAGAGCCGGTCAAATTGAAGGTGCGCTATTCAAATATCACAAAGCTGAAACTTAAATTGTGCAAAGAAGATGATAAAAAAATAAGAAAGAAGAAATTGGTTTTTGACCTTCAGGAGTCTAATTTTTACATACCGAAAGATACTGAGCTTGTTGTGACGGGTCTGGAGCCGGGTAGTTATTATTTTGAATACGGAAAAGAGGGGTCTGATGAATTTGAGGAGTCTGATGTGTTTGAGGTTACTGCTCTCAAATCTTTCGTTGGCAGAATAATTTATGATGAAAAGGACAGCCTGAAAAGCGCGTTGGATCTGTTTGTTGTTGATCTGAAGAGCGGGAAGCCTGTGAAGGATGCGTCTGTGCATATTTCGGCTAATGATGATAAAGATGGCAAGGAGATGGATTTGCTGACCGACGCGGATGGCAAGGTGACTGTTCGAAATATTTCAGATTTTGACTATCTTGTGAAAAGGGATGGCTCTTTTATTGAAGGGGATTGGAGTGCTTCAACGTATGGACGGAACCGTTTGAAAGGGATTGTTTTTACAGACAGGCCTGTTTATCGTCCGGGACAAACTGTGTTTTTTAAGGCACTGCTGACAGACACCTCTTTCCGCAAATCGGAGGAGGTTGTGATGCATGTGCTTGATGAGCGACGTGGTTTTTCTAAGGAGATGGCATTGAAGGTGAACGAGTTTGGCTCTGTGTCCGGCTCTTTTGAATTGCCTCGCAATTGCCGTGCCGGGACGTACTATCTGTATGAGGGAAAAGGTCTGGCGATGTCTTTTAGAAAAGGTCTGGTGACGTCTTTTAGGGTGGAAGAGTACAAAAGGCCGTCGTTTGAGGTGGTGTTTGATAAGATGGATAATATCTATAAAGTTGGAGATACGCTGACAATTTCCGGAAGGGCTATGACGCTCGACAGTCTGCCGTTGCCCGGAGCTAAAGTTTCCGTGTCGGTGAACTATCTGTCTGCCTCTTCTGTTCAGATGCAGACTGTAACTGATCGTAACGGCTGTTTTTCTGTAAAGTTCGTTGAAAAGAGAGGTGGTGATAGGGGTAGGAAAAGCAGTCGTGAGGCGAAATTTATGACTGTTGTGGCAGATGTGACCTCGATGTCGGGCGAAACGCAACAGGCTCAGTTTTTTATGATGAGTAATGAGACTTGTGATGAGACTTTTTATATAGCAGCCAAAGCAAATAAATCTCTGCTGAAGAGCGGCGAGCGTGTCTCTATATCTGTGAATACGATGAAATTTAATGGCGAGCCATTGGGGAAAAAGGTTAAATGTCGTGTTTTTCAGTTGATGGGGCAGACGGTCGAAGATTATTTCTCTGGTTCTGAGGTTATATATGAGGGAAATCCGGCGGAAACTGGAAAACTGCTTTTTGAACGTGTGGTGGATACGGAAACGCAGGATTCTCTGGTTCTGATGAGCGATGAGCTGCCGCAAGGAAAGATTGAAGTGATATTTGAGGCGGAAGCTGAAAATGGAGAACGCAAATTTGCCAGAGTGCGGTTTTTGTCGATGAAATCGGAAGATTTGATGCCGGCGCCTTTCGCTTTGTGGGTGACGGAAGAGCGCAGTGAGGTGGAACTGGGCGACTCTGTCAATCTGAAGGTGGGCAGCGCTTTTGACGACGCTTGGGTCTTGGTTTCTATTTCGCAAGGTCCGAAGTACAGCACGCAGTGGCATAGACTGGAAAAGAACAGACTGAAGAGCCTGAGCTTTGTGTTTGATCAGGATGTGCCTGAGACTCATATTGATTTTGTTTTGGTTAAAAACGGAAGGGCGTACGAGGTTGAAAAAAAGATAAGGCAGAAAGAGAAAAATTTGAACGTTACACTATCTTCTTTCAGAAACAAGGTTGTTGCCGGAGCTGAAGAGGAGTGGACGGTAACGGTGGATGGACTTGACGGACAAACGGCTGAAGTTGCTGTTTGTATGTCTGATGCGGCATTGGATGAGTTTGAAAGATATGCGAATAGCTGGAAATACAAGATGAAAGAAGAGTTTTCTCGTTGTAGGAAAATTCCGAGTTATTACTCTTTGTTTGTGTCTGATGTTGACGATAGTGAACTCTCTTTTGACAAGACTGCATATATTTTCCCTTCATTGCACGTGCTCTTTTTTTGTCAATCTTATGTGAGGCCGAACTCAAATCCGAACGCTGTTAAATATAAAAGTTCAGATGAAAGTTTAAATAAAAGGAAGGATAAAACGGCTTCTGTTCGTGTCAGAGGAGTGTCTGCGATTGATGCAGCGTTGCAAGGTCGAGTTGCAGGGGTAACAATGTCAGATGACGAAATTTATGGGTCTCGCAGGTCCAGTGGCAGTAATCAGGTTCGTCTGCGCTCTGATTTTTCTGAAACAGCGTTCTTTTTCCCTAATTTGCTGACTGACAAGGATGGTAAGGTTACCTTCAAGTTTGATGTGCCGGAAAGTATGACCCGATGGAACTTCAAGGCGCTGGCGCACACTAAAGATATGAGGGGCGGTTACACTGAGGCTACGATTATCTCTCAGAAGAAATTTACTGTGAGACCTAACTTGCCAAGGTTCTTGCGCTGCAATGATGAGTGCGAGATTGCGGCGCAGGTGTCGAATCTTTGCGACGAAGTTCAGTCGGGCAGTGTGATATTGGAACTTATAGACGCGCGGACTGATAAGGTTGTGCGTGCTGTGGAAAAGCCGTTTTCTGTCGATGGAATGGGCATTCAGCGTGTGGCGTTTAAGTTTGATGTGCCGGAAGATATGGCGCTGGCTAAGGTTTGTGTCAAGGCTGAGTCGGGACAATTCTCTGATGGTGAGGCGCATCAGGTTTTGGTGCTGCCGAGTCGCGCTCTGGTTACGGAGACTATGCCGTTCTTCGCGTTTGGCGATACGACGCGCTCATTTGTCTTTGAAAGTCTGAAGAAAAACAGTTCGAAGAGTCTCGAAAGCAAGAGACTTGTGGTGGAAGTGTCGAAAAATCCGTCATGGTACGCAGTGCAGGCTATGGCTGCCAATCCTGATATGCGCGAAAAGTGCGTCTCTTGCGCGGTGACAAGCTATTATGTGAATGTGGTGGCTGATGAGATTTTAAGGTCGAATCCGGACATCTATAATGTGATAAAGGCATGGAGCAGTGAAGATGGACAGCTCAACGGCTCGCTTTTGTCGCGGTTAAATGAAAACCAGCACCTGAAAAATGTGATGCTGGAGGAGACGCCTTGGGTGCTGGACGCTGAGGGCGAGTCGCTGCAAAAGTGCAATCTGATTAACCTTTTTGATGAGGAGAAGATTAAGGAACGCAAGGCTTTGGCTTTGCAGACATTGCAGAATTTGCAGATGCCTGACGGCTCGTTCTGTTGGTTCGAAGGCATTAGGGGCAGCTATTATCTTACAAACAGGGTGCTTATGCTTCTGGGCAAAGCGTCCAGCTTTGCAGACCTTGATGAGGCGGAAAGCAAGATGATTGTCTCTGCTCTGAGGTTTATTGACAATAGCTTTAAGGAGCATTACGAAACAGATAAGGGTTTGGACGGATTGTCGCTCTCTGCCTATGTGCTTGATTATTTGTACACGAGAAAGATGTTTGACGATATTCCGCTCGGCGGCGTGCTGTCGGAGTTCAAGGCTTACGAGAGTCTTGTCACGCCGGAGAATATGAAGAACTTTAGTTTTGAATATAAGGCGAAAGCGGCGGTTGTGAAGTATCGTTGCGGCAAGGTGGACGAGGCGAAGAACTTGCTGGCGTCATTGCGCGAGTATGCTAAAAAGAACGATGAATTGGGAATGTTTTTCAATGAACGTGGAAATATTTATGAGGATGTCGCGCTTCTTGAGGCTTTCTCTCTGATTGATTATAAGGAAAAGGAGATTGAACTTATGAAGTTGTGGCTGTTGCGTAAAAAGCAGACGTTGATGTGGAACAGCGAGTTTGGTTCTATTGATGCGGTTCATGCGTTGCTTTCCTTGGGTCCTGACTGGTTGTCGGATAAAGACTCGCTGAATGTTTTTGTAGGTGGCGAACTGTTGAGAAATGATAGCGCTCTTGCTGGTTCTGGTTATGTTAAGACTGTTTTCGCTAAGCCTGAGGTGACGGCGGAAAAGGCGAATCTAAAGATTGAAAAGCATGGCGAAGGACTCTCTTTCGGCTCGATGTACTGGCAGTATGAGGAGGATTTGGACCGTGTCGTAACTAACGGCTCCGGTTTGTCGGTCTGCAGAAAAATTTATCGCAAAGTGATTGGCAAGAATGGCGAGGTTGAGAAGGAAGAGGTTACGGAGAAGAGCAAACTTAGGGTTGGAGAAGAGCTTGTGATTAAACTTGAGGTTAAGTCAGACCGTGACTTGGATTATGTGGTTCTGAAGGATTTGAGAGCGGCCTGCTTTGAGCCTGTGGATAAGTTTTCCGGAGTGTTCATAGACAAATCGTGCGGCTTTTTCTATAGAAGCATAAAGGATGCGTCTGTGACTTTTTTTATAGAGCATCTTAGAAAAGGCTCGTTCTCTTTTGCGTATGATGTGACGGTGGCGCAGAATGGTGTTTACCGAAATGGGCTTGCCACTGTGCAGTGTATGTACTCGCCGGAATTCGTCGGTGCGGATGGCGGAAAGTCTGTAGTTGTTGGTGATTAAAGTCCTGTTTAATTACCATTCGGTAACTTTTTTAATCGGCGTTTTTTGTAATGTGTTGAATTATAATGTTTTGAGTGGTATTAAAACTACAGATTTTAGTAGTGTTTTGTAATCGAAATGTGTATTATATTTGTAGTGTCGAAAAGGAAGATAAATAATAGAATTTCTAAAAGGTTTCGATAGATAAAAACGAATTAAACTGTTTCGATATATAATATACTAGGATTAAATCCTGTTTGGGAATGTCTAAAAGGTCTGATCCAGAAGGGTCGGACCTTTCCTTTTTGCACTTTCTGAGGATTAGAAGGTGAGGTTCTTAATCTGAATTTTGAAAAATAAACCGTGTTGCGTGTCTTGTTTAATCAATATCTTCTTATTTTTGCAAGAAATTGGAATATATGGCAAAAAATCCGTTGGCAAAGATAAAAAAGAAGGGCGGCTCGGCAACTTTGGAAAAGAGGTCGGTCGCAGGTGGCGGCTCGTCCGTTTTGAGGCGGCTGCTAGACGGCTTTTTGCGCTTTTTCAAAAAAATTGTAATCTTCTTTTTCGTCTCTACTTTTACTGTTGCGGTGATTTACAAGTATGTGCCTGTCTTTATCACGCCCCTTATGGTTATCAATTGTGTGAAGCAGGTGCTTGGCGATGAGGAGGTGCGTCTTTCTAAAGACTGGGTGCCGATAGAGGAAATTTCGCCCAACATGGTGCGTGCCGCTATTGCTTCGGAAGATGCTAAGTTTTTGTCTCACAACGGTTTTGATTATGCGGCTATCAGAGATGCGGCTATTCATAATATGAAGGGAGGACGGACGCTCGGCGCAAGCACAATCTCTCAGCAGACGGCTAAAAATGTCTTTTTGTGGCCAAGCCGCTCTTGGGTGCGTAAGGGGCTTGAGGTCTATTTTACGTTCCTTATCGAGCTGGTGTGGGGTAAAGAGCGTATTATGGAGGTCTATCTGAATGTGGCGGAGACTGGGCACGGTATTTATGGTGTGGAGATGGCTTCGCAAATATATTTTAAAAAGCCTGCGAAGAAAATGTCTAAGTGGGAAGCGGCAAGACTTATAGCTGTATTTCCTAATCCGTTGAAATTCAGTGTCGTAAATCCGTCAAAACGTACGCTTAGAAAACAGGAGATTGTGATGAAGCGTATGAACAGTGTGGGACAGATTCCTTTCCTGAAGTAGGGTGACGATATGAAAAATTATTCGTGACGAAGTGTCGGGAAAAGGTGTTGCAAATATCGCAGATGGAATGAGTTCATTTTCATTAAATTTCGCCTTAACCACACAAAATCACGACCAAAACATTATCTTTGCAGAAAGAAAAATTCAGCGTATGGAACAGACGTTAAAAAACTTGCCTATCGGCATTCAGGATTTTGAGAAACTGCGTAAAGAAGATTACTTGTACGTAGATAAAACTGCGTTGATGCATAGACTTGTGTCAACAG
>CALGHE010000017.1 GCA_937915765.1 uncultured Bacteroidales bacterium
GAGCCGGAGTGGGTTGAGCATGACGGAAAGAGGATTTATGAGGCGGTGATATAATCGTCTTTCGCAATATCTGGCAAGTTTTGCAGCACGCAGTAAAAACATTATCTTTGCAAAAAAATAAAAGAGCATGATTAAAGAGTTCAACACCACCGGCAGTTGCAATCCTGCTATGCACTATATGGTTGATACGAGCAAAAAACTTGCTCAGATAGAAGACTTTATCCTACGTGGCAAGTACTTCACCATCAACCGTGCGCGACAGTTTGGCAAGACAACGACGATGGATTTGCTGTTTAACAGATTGTCGGACAGATATCTCGTTGTGCAAATTAGCTTTGAAGGGGCTGGAGAACAGTATTTTAGGGATGAAGTCACTTTTTGCGATCGTTTTAAGGAGTCGATTGCAAAGGTTTTGAAATATACGCCATGGCAATCGGAGAGGAACTTGTGGATTTCTTCCGTAAGAACGGATTCGTTAGACGAACTTTCTGACTCGTTGACGGACTTCTGCATGCAAATTGAAAGGCCTGTTCTTTTGATGATTGACGAGGTGGACAAAAGTTCAGACAACCAGCTGTTTCTGAACTTCCTCGGCATGCTTCGCAACAAATATCTGGAACGTTCCAGACGAGGCATGACCTCCACTTTCCACAGCGTCATCCTCGCCGGCGTTTACGACGTGAAGAACCTCAAAATAAAGCTTCGTCCCGACGAGGAACGCAAGTACAACTCGCCTTGGAATATCGCCGCCGACTTCAACGTGGACATGACCTTCCACCCGGACGAAATCATAACGATGCTCAACGAGTATGAGGCGGATTATCATATCGGTATGGATAAAGAATTTGTTTCTAATGAAATATACAAGTACACCAGTGGTTACCCTTTCCTTGTGAGCAAAATATGCGAGCTGATAGACAGAAAGTTAGAAAAGGACTGGAGCGAAAGGGGTGTGCAGGAGGCAGTGAAACTGATGCTGAATAATACTGAGCCGAACACGCTTTTCAAAAGTATTGGACAGAACTTGCTGAATAACAAAGACTTCAATGACTTCATGCGTTCTGTTTCGTTCGATTCCAAAGAGTATCCGTTTTCTGCCATCGATCCGATGATTGAATTGGGGCTTACGTTCTCAATCATAAAAATTGAAAACAATAAAGTTCGCATCCACAATCTGATATTTGAGGATTTGATATACAACTTTTATGTTTTGGAGGAATTGCGAGGCAAATACACTTCACTTCGGCAAAACTCAAGTGTGTACATCCAGAACGGCAAGCTCAACATGCCTTACGTCATAGAGCGTTTCCAGAAACTCATTCACAACGAATACCGCAAGGAGGACAACGAGTTTCTGGAGCGTCAGGGCAGGCTATTGTTCCTCTGCTTCCTCAAACCCATTGTCAACGGCACAGGCTTCTACTACGTGGAGCCGGAGACGCGCGACGGCGGCAGGATGGACTTGGTGGTGAGTTTCGGCGGTGAGGAATTTGTCATCGAACTGAAAATCTGGCGAGGCGAGAAATACGAGGTCGAAGGAAAAGTACAGCTTGCGGAATACCTCAAAACACGCAATCTGAACGAAGGTTACTTGGTCACATTCTCCTTCCTGAAAAACAAGACCGTTCAGGAAGAGCCGGAGTGGGTTGAACATGACGGAAAGAGGATTTATGAGGCGGTGATATAATCGTCTTTCGCAATATCTAAATTTTTTTTGCAAAAAAATAAAAGAGCATGATTAAAGAATTCAACACCACTGGCAGCTGTAACCCTGCCCAGCACTATATGGTTGACATAAGTAGAAAACTTGCTAAAGTAGAGGATTTTATTCTTCGCGGCAAGTACTTCACCATCAACCGTGCGCGACAGTTTGGCAAGACCACAACGCTGAAGGCTCTGTTCAGAAACTTGTCTGAGCAGTATGTTGTCATATCTATCAGTTTTGAAATAGGAGATGCTATTTTTGATTCTGTAGAGGGTT
>CALGHE010000018.1 GCA_937915765.1 uncultured Bacteroidales bacterium
TCATAATAAGAATAGCAGCCGTAAAGTTTCTTGTCTTCACCTAAAAACAGATCGTTAGGACAATCGTTATCGCGGAGCTCCCAAAGTTTCTCTCCTGTGCGTATCTTAAAGCCCTGGGCCTTGTATATGCCTTCCGTCGTGATGTGGCTTACTATCACCACGACATCGTCCACAACAGGAAATTCACGAACAATTTTCATAGGCATCTCATCAACAACCTCTTCTTCCTCGAAAACCCACAGACGCTCGCCGGTCTTGGTGTAGAAGAAAAGTTTTCTGTCATCTGATTGTGGCAACATCAGAATTGAATGGTTAAAATCATATTTTGCTATTTTAAAAGAATCTTCAGCCTCTACCTCAAAAAGGTATTCTTTGCCATTTTCCATAAAGGAGTATTTTGACACGCCTCCTTTATTTTCATCCGAATAATAAACGTCTGGTGATAAATGAACATTAACACTTCCATACACAACCTTCTCATCTTCGAAAAACTCGCCGTTATACAATTGGCGCTCATCTTTCCCTAACACGCCATTTGTCAAGCAGTCATTTTTCGCAAAATAATCATCTTTAGGATTCACGTCTAAAACTTTGTCGCCTATATGTATTTTATCTTTATAGATTAGAACTTCCTGTCCTCTCCAAAGATAAAATTTCATTAACCCTTTTACTTTTTTTATCAGTTTCATTTTTACTTAACTTGAAATATATTATCAAAATTTTTAATTATGTCACTCTTCAACTCATTGACAGATTTTCTGCCAAACTTTTCCAACGCCTCATTCGGTATATCCATCTTTCTTATCGCCTCCTTCATCTTCCCTTTGAAGTCATACCCTTCCGGGAACTTCTTACCGTCAAAAATCCACTTGATATGGCTGAGGTCTTTGACATCCTTGTTCAGCAGGTCTTTCACGAACTGGTCGTCGAAGTTGGGTGGCGGAAGCTTTTTCACAGACTTGAACTCGAAGTAGGTGCAGCCGCCAACCTCAGGTCCGTTCGGGCACACTTGCAGGTCTGCATGGCGTTTAGACACCATTCCGTCAAAATTGATTCTCTGCGTTTTGCAAAAGTAAATAAAATAAACAAGCAGAGACATAGCGGAATAACAATATTTCAAACGTTAAATATGTTTTATAACACAAAAATATTGTGTAATTGTTAAAAAAGTCTTAATTTTGCGCGATTTTTAACAACGGCTTTATCGCTGAAAATTAAGTGCTTGCAGACAGACTCTTTGCGCAAGCGCCGAAATCTCCAACAATAAAACCATTGGGAGCGTGTTGTCCGGAACTTTTTCCGCAAGAGACGCGCTGTTTTTGATTTGATATTATTAAAAACATTTATAAAATTTTAATGTCATTTTGATTCATGAAAGCATCATTGTCAGATGTGTTTGCTCCTAAGCTCTTCTCATGTATGAAGGGTTATGACAAGGGGCGTTTTACGACCGACCTAATGGCCGGGATTATTGTTGGTATAGTGGCCATTCCGCTGGCTATTGCGTTTGGAATCGCGTCGGGCGTTGGCCCTACCGAGGGTTTGGTGACGGCAATCATCGCAGGGTTCCTTATCTCTGCGTTTGGAGGCACGAAGGTGCAGATTGGCGGGCCTACCGGAGCGTTTATCGTCATCATTTACGGCATAATACAGGAGTTTGGCCTGTCAGGGCTGATGATTGCGACAATCATTGCCGGCATTATGCTTGTGCTCATGGGAGTGTGCAAACTTGGAAGCATCATAAAGTTTGTGCCGTATCCTGTGATTGTGGGCTTTACAGGAGGTATTGCGCTAACCATCTTCTCTACGCAGATGAACGACCTTTTCGGGCTTGGCATAGAAAAAGTGCCGGCAGACTTTATCCATAAATGGATTTGCTATTTTGAGAATATCTCGAACATAAACTGGTGGGCGTTTGGCGTAGGTCTGGCAAGCTTGCTTATAATCATCATCACGCCTAAGTTCTCAAAGAAAATTCCGGGCTCTCTTGTTGCGATAATACTTGTGACAATAGGCGTTTATGTGCTGAAAACGTACTGCGGTGTGACTGGAATACAGACCATTGGCGACCTGTACAAGTTGCCGGAGGGTGTGCCGATGCCGTCTATGCCGGAGATGGCGGAGGGCGAAAGCCTTTTCAGCCTGGTGAAGAAGCTCTTCCCTGCGGCGTTCACAATCGCAATGCTCGGCGCGATAGAGTCGTTGCTCTCTGCAATGGTGGCAGACGGTGTGATAAGCGACAAGCACAACTCTAACACTGAGCTTATTGGGCAGGGTATTGCTAACATTGTGGTGCCTTTCTTCGGCGGAATCCCGGCTACTGGCGCCATAGCGCGAACAATGACTAACATAAATAACGGCGGACGCACGCCGGTTGCTGGAATCGTCCACGCAGTGGTGCTTCTGTTGGTGCTTCTGTTCCTTGGTAATCTTGTAGGCTACATTCCTATGCCGTGCTTGGCAGGGGTGCTTATTATCGTGTCTTACAACATGAGCGGCTGGCGCACGTTCGTCTCCCTGTGGAAAAGCCCTAAGTCGGATTTCTCCGTCCTTATCGTGACGTTTGTGCTGACAGTTATCTTCGACTTGACCATCGCCATAGAGATTGGCTTGCTTTTGGCTATCGTGCTGTTCCTGAAACGTACAAACGAGGCGTCTGTGATTCGTGTGTTCCACAACGAGATTGACCCGGGAGAGAATCTTGATGTCGCGCTTCACGAGGAGAAGCTGCACATTCCGGAAGGCGTGGAGGTTTACGAAATAGACGGGCCATATTTCTTTGGTGTGGCAAACAAATTCGACGAAATTATGCAGGAGGTGGCAGAAACTCCGAAAGTGCGTGTGATTCGTATGCGCAAGGTGCCGTTCATAGACTCTACCGGGCTGCACAACTTGGAGACGCTTTGCGAGCAGTCTAAGAGAGCCGGAATCAGGGTTGTGCTGTCTGGCGTGAACAAACACGTGCGCTCAACATTGATAAAGGCTAATTTTGAAAAGATAATAGGGGTGGAAAATATCTGCTCAAACATAAACGAAGCTTTAGAGAAGTCGGCCGCGTATGTTTCTGAATAAACAGAACTGACGTGAAGAATGTAAAGCCTGAGACATTTGATGACCTGTGTCTCAGGCTTTTTTGCTGTTGAAGAAATCCTCCCAACTCGCAAAACTGACAACTGCCAAATAAAAGGCAAAACACAAAAAGAAAGACCCGAATCTATGAAATTTAAATTTTTTTTGCTGAAAAGTGGTTGTTTTTGATTATTTTATTATCTTTACGGGGTGTAATGGGTGCGGAAATTGCCTGCAGCCTTACAGATAATGCTTTTGTAAATAACAGGAAACAGTTTATATTTTTTAATTGAAGAAAGTCTAAATTTCCGCAATGCGGAGATTGATGCGTTTGGTGTTTAATTATTAATTGCGTAAAAGGACGCAGCTTAACCGAGAACAAAACAGAAATTAAGAGACTGTTTATGCGTTTTTTGAATGCCGTATGCGGAGCATCCGTGTTGAAGCGGCTTTGGTAGATTGATTTTGTGAAGGGATAATAAATACATAGTCTCGCATTATTCACATTTTTTAAAAGACTGATTATGGAATCGACAGAATTACGTTTTTCTTTTCTCAGGAAATTGCAGGAGTTGATGCTCGACGAGGTCTTGATGGAAGATTTGGACAGGATATATGTGCCGTTGGCGAATATGATTGCCGAGGGCTTGAACATAGAGGATAAAATGCAGCTTATTGGCGTGAATGGAGCGCAAGGAGCAGGCAAAACCACGTTTGGCAATCTGCTGAAAGTGGTTCTTGAAGAAAAATTCAAGATGAAGGTGCTGCTTCTGAGCATTGACGACCTTTACCTGA
Source organism: uncultured Bacteroidales bacterium (assembly GCA_937915765.1). Taxonomy (GTDB): domain Bacteria; phylum Bacteroidota; class Bacteroidia; order Bacteroidales; family Paludibacteraceae; genus RGIG9379. The sequence goes on from CALGHE010000018.1 coordinate 3,865, forward strand.
CAAGAGCCAAGAGAGAGCAGCTTGCAAAGGAGGTGCATCCGCTCTTGATAACGCGCGGAGTGCCCGGAACTCATGACGTGGAGCTGGGCATCAGAACAATAGACTCGCTGGCGGAGGCTTCGCCTAAGACGGTGACTAAGATTCCGCGCTTCAACAAGGCAACGGACGACCAGTGGCCGGAGGCGAACTGGGACAAGTTTGAGGGACGTCCGGACGTTGTGCTTTTTGACGGCTGGTTCATGGGCGCGTGCGAACAGCCTGACGGCGATTTGACGGAGCCTATCAACAGTTTGGAGGAGCTGGAGGATAAAGATTGCGTGTGGAGGAAATATGTGAACAATCAGCTTAAAGAGAGATATCGTGATCTTTTTGGCCGTTTAGACCTGCTGGTTATGTTGCAAGTGCCTTCGTTCGAGAAAGTTTATGAATGGCGCAGCTTGCAGGAGAGAAAACTGAAGATGACAACTTTGGGTCAGAAGAATCTGCGTGTGATGGACGAGCTGGAGCTTCGCCGTTTCATATCGCATTACGAAAGGCTTACTCGCTTTATGCTGAGGGAGATGCCAAACCGTGTGGACATGCTTTTTAAAGTAAATGATAATCATAGAATTTGTATATGACAAGATATAGTTTGTCTGGGGTATATAGTAGATAGAATTTATAAGAGTTATAGAACCCAAAACGCATCAGCGGAACCCCGCCGATGCGTTTTATTTTAGAGGCAGCTAAAGCCGCCTTTTGTCTGTAAAATTCAAAATTTAGTGTTGCGCATATCTCCGCTCTTCAGGAATTCGATGTGCATTGCAAAGGCTGCAGACAGCGTGTGTGGTGTATGGCTTTTCTTAGTTGCAAGCTTCAGATAATCCCACATAAGCTGTTTGTATTCAGGGTTCACGCAATTCTCAATGATAGTTTCAGCACGCTGGATAGGAGACTTGCCTCGCAAGTCAGCCACGCCTTGCTCTGTAACGATAACCTTCACGTCATGTTCGCTGTGGTCAACATGGCTCACCATAGGCACGATAGGGCTTATCTTGCCGTCCTTCTGAGTGGAAGGGCAGGTGTATATTGATATGAACGCATTGCGGGTGAAGTCGCCAGAGCCGCCCAGCCCGTTCATCATCTTAGTTCCTGTGACGTGAGTCGAATTCACGTTGCCGAAGATGTCAGCCTCAAGAGCGGTGTTTATAGTGATTAGACCAAGGCGGCGCACCACCTCAGGATTGTTAGAAATCTCGATAGGACGCAGCACGATCTTGTCGCGGAAGAAGTCAAGATTGCTGTAAATCTCCTTCATGACCGGAGAACTTACAGTTAGAGAGCAACCGCTTGCAAACGAAATTCTGCCCTGTTTCATCAAGTCAATAACAGAGTCTTGAATAACCTCAGTGTACATTGTGAACGGAGGTATTTCAGTGTTTTTGCCAAGAGAGCCAAGGACCGCATTAGCCACGTTGCCCACACCGGACTGGATAGGAAGGAACTCAGCCGGAATCTTGCCGCATTTAAGCTGTTCGGCAAGGAAGTTTGCCACATTTTCTCCAATCTTAGCAGTAACTTCATCTACAGGAGTGAAGCCGGCCACAACTGTTTCGCAGTCAGTCTCTACAACAGCCACCACCTTTTTAGGGTCAATCTTGACAACAGCAGAGCCGGCGCGGTCTTTCACGGAATATATGGGAATTTCGCGTCTGTGGGGTGCGTCGCAAGGCTCGTATATGTCATGCATGCCTTTAAGTTCCTTAGGCTGCGTATGATTAAGCTCTATGATAAGTTTGTCGGCGATGCGTGCCAAAGTAGGAGCGATGCCAACTCCGGCAGTAAGCACAATTTCTCCGTCGTCTGTAATGTCTGCAACTTCAAGGACAGCCACATCAATATTTCCGAAAAAACCGTAGCGAAGTTCCTGAGCCAGATGAGAAAGGTGCATGTCCGAGTACATGGTGTCGCCGGAGTTTATGAGTCCGCGCAAGTCTTTGTTGCTCTGATAAGGAGTGCGGAATTTGATAGCGTTAGCGCGGGCAAGGTTGCCGTCCAGGGCGTCGCCGGTAGAAGCTCCGGAGAACACAGAGATCTGATACTCGTTACCCTTCGCATGTTCCGCCATGGCAAGACGCGCTATAGCGGCAGGCACCTCTTTGGGAGTCCCGGCCGCAGTGAAACCGCTAAATCCAACTTTATAACCATTCTTAACAAAAAGAGCCGCTTCGTCGGCCGTCATGAAATTGTAACCCATTTTCCTTATTGCTTTTAAATAATCTCAATTCGATAGAAGTTTGCAAGATATTCATAACTTCTAGACTTTTGTCTGCTAAAAAAAGAAAATCCTAAAAACTTCGGTGCAAAAATACAAACAATTATTCAATAATTACGCATAAACAGAGAAAAAAATTACAATTTTCTTTTAAAATAAGTATTTTTATGCAGAATTTGGAATAATAAAGGCAGTTAGCAAAATAAAAAAGGAGGCCGAAGTCTCCCGCAGATTAATTATTTTTGCTTTATGAAATATAAACTAATTAACCTAAGGGCAAAGGCCGTAAATTTTCGCCTTGTTCCAAAGAAAAACAGCGAAAAAATTTAAAAGCTGTTTAAATTTATCTAAAATATTTTGTTAAGCGTCAGAAAACAGAAGGCTAATTGAATCATTGCCACTGCAGTTTCCGCATGAAACTCATAGTCGATAGTCAACCTTCTAAAGTTTTCCAGCCAAGCGAAAGACCTTTCTACAATCCACCGTTTGGGCATCACTTGGAATTTCGAGGGGCGCTCGTCAGGACGAAGCACTACTTCCAACTCGCACCCCAGAGTGGCTTTTAGCGTGTCGGACAAACGCTTGCCTCTGTAACCGCCATCGGCGATGATTGCGTTTACTATACTTCTGAGAGAATATTTGCGCTTTCGCGCTTGCACATCTAAAAGTTTTTCTATAACTTGCCACTGATTATCGGTGAGATCTGATAGATAATGATTCATTTCTTTGTACCCTTAAAGTTACGGAAAATTATCCACTTATCAAACTGATAATCAATATTTTAAGTGTAATTTTTAAGAGATTTTTTTAGGTCTCTCATATTAATTTTTAATTAAATTTAAACAGCTTCTAGTAAATATGGATTTAGAATTAAAAAACAAAATATCTTCATTGTCTGTTGATAAATTAAAGGATATTGTAAAAAATTATAGACAATATGGTTATTCGGATGAAATCCGAAATTATTGTATTGAAATATTAACAAAAAGAGGTGTGAGTATTGATATGCTCAATAATCGAGGATTTTTAGTTAATGATGCATATGATAAAGCGGTTGCTTCATTTGATCGGTATGATAAATTCTCAATTATTTCTATTGTACTATATTTTGTGTCATATGTAATATTGCCAATTGCGTCTGTTTGTTTTAATGTAAATTTGTTTTGGTTGCAGCTTATATCTTTTATCTTTTTTGTGTTTTTTATGTATGCTGCATATAGTGAATTGTCTGATCTTTTTCAAATGATTGATCCTGATGAATCGAAATCTATTTCTTTTAGTTTCGTGATTCTCGGATTGTTTTTTTTTGTGTTTGTATATTTTGTATATAGATCTAAAATTAAAGAACTTATTAATACAATCAAATAATTATGGGTAAACAAATTTCAAATGACATTGCCTTTGCGCGAAAGTATTTGTCAAGTCGGATGTCCCATTATTCTATATAATGGTGGTTCTCGTTGACAAGGCAAAGATTGATGTTTGAGGCTTTGTTCTTGAAAAGCATATTGAAGGATTCGTACCTATCCGATTGTTATAAAATTGTTATGCAATAGTCGTGAAAGAGCCCAATTGTTGATGCTATTAAAGAAAATGTATCTAAGTCATTAGATCAACTTAATTTCTTACAATTTATAACAAATCTCACTCCTATCAAACTGCGGAAATAGCTCAGTTGGTAGAGCACAA
>CALGHE010000019.1 GCA_937915765.1 uncultured Bacteroidales bacterium
TAAGAGACTTATCCACATAAATCTCTGTATTCAAGCCCATTTGGAACGCATCCGCGTTCGGATTCAGATATAAGCCCATAATTTCTGCTTTTAAGTTTTACAAAGATATACAAATTCAGCGTGTCTGGCAAGTTGTTGGAATCTGAAATTCTAATCATGAAAGACACTTGCAACAGCCTACAGAGGACGGCACGTTTGCAGGGACGTGCCTACTCATGCTTCTCAATAACATTTAATCGAACGTCAATAACACGGTTTTTTTTCTGATTGAAACTCGTATTCAAATTCTTCCAACTCAATAGACTCATCTTCCACCTCATTCCTAATTTCCACAATATCAGCTGACTCTACTCCCTCATCATGTTCATGCTCTTCTAACTGCAACTCCTGCTCAACGCCATCCAATTCTACTGATATCGAAGGAACAACCTCTTTCCCTTCCACTTCATCAGGGACTTCCTCCTCTATTATTTTTCCAGTCCGAGAGTCAAACGACTTAAACTTACGAGGTGTTTTATATCTCTCTATTTCTTCATGGGTTGGATGCCATTTTAAAACCTCACATACACGATGATATTCATCAGATACACGAAGTAATAATGTATCTCCTACCTTAATCCTTTTTTCATTAGAAATATTATGTAATGATATATAACTTTTATCTATACCCAAATATACCTCTTCATGATACGTACCTTTTCCTATAGGCTGCCTTATTCTGTAAACATATCCTATTCTGACATGGGAATCCTCTAACATCTCTTGTTTAACATTATTGGAATACTCATTAAAATATTTTGGATATATATAAAAAAAGACAATTTGTGGTTGAACAAACACTAATATCAAATACAGCAACTCTCCATATTTAAAATTGAAAAACATTAATGCTATTTCGCTTGAAATATAACCGTATATAATCAGCAGCAAAAAGCCACTTACTCCAATACATCCTTTACCCCCTTCAATAATGTATGAATAATATACATTTTCTATTTGGTAATTTATAAGAACGATAAGTGTTATAATTTCTATGATTATCTTGAAAATTTTTATCTTAGTTTTTAAATTTTCCATAATATGTTTTCCTTTTCATTTAATATTTTTTTTCTACACTATCAACTAAAAAATCTGCCCCCTTTACTACAAATACTCGGATTTGCGATTCAACATAATCTATTACTAAACAATCAATCATATCTTGCAATTTATAAGCTATAGAGACATAACCAGATTCATGTTGTTTATAAAAACATCTAAGTTTCTCTATGTTAGAATCCTCAAATAATTCTGTCGCACTCAATATTGTCCTAAATAATTTATAAGAAAAAATAAAAAAGGAAGTTGAGCGCTAAAATAAAAGTGCTATTTTAACAATGACCCCCATCAAACAACTTCCTTATGGCAAATATAACACTTTTCGCTCAAGCAATCGGCAAAATTGCCGAAAGAAATATCAGAAAAATTATTCGGACAGCAGGGACTGACAAACATTGACACGTGGAGTCAGCTCGTCGGCATGGTTTTTGTCAATTCTCTTGCTGCGACTCTGTGCGTGACATTTCCAACGGATTAAAATCGGCGACCGGCAACCTCAATCACCTGGGGATAAGCCGCGCCCCGAGCAAATCTACGGTTGCGTATCAAAACTCAAACCGCAGCAGCGTGTTCAGGGACATCCTACATATGCTCCATCTCACTAAAACAGACCTCGAAAAGTGGCTGAACGAACTTTCTACACCTCCTCCGTACACAACCGTGATTGCTTAGGAGGGGAGGAGGCGACGTTTTTGCAAAGTATTAATACTCTGCACATGATTTCATGCATTGAAAATATTTAGGGCAATATTGGGCGATGTATTATATTTTGAAGGCTATCCCTGAAATTTACCGATTTTTTTGTTTACATTTGTGGCAAGTTATTCTATAATGTTATGAGACAAGGCTTACAGCAAAAATTACAGCAAAAAATCGCGCCTCAGCAGATTCAATTTATAAAGATGCTTGAGGTCAACACCTTGGAGATGGAGGAGCGTATCAAGCAGGAGCTGGAGGAGAACCCGGCTCTTGAGGACAGCGGCGAGTCTAATCCGGAGGAAAGCTTTGACGATATTCTCTATAACAACGAACAGAACGAAGACTTGAGTCTCGGCGACTACCGAAGCGAGGACGATATACCAGACTACAAACTCAGGTCTGGAAATTATTCAGAAGACAACACTCCGGGCATGAGCGTATCCGCAGACTCTTCTTTCAGAGACTTCTTGCTGGATCAGCTCAATCTGAAACTGCTCAGCGAAAGGGAGTCCGCTCTGACTGAATATGTGATTGGCAACATAGACCACGACGGATATTTGAGACGAGACGTGGAGTCTATGGTGGACGACTACTCTTTCCATGTGGGCATAACCGTTTCGGACGACGAAATGCGCGAAGCCGTGAAGGTGGTGCAGTCTTTCGAGCCGGCAGGCGTTGCGGCAATGACGCTCAGAGAGTGTCTGATGCTTCAGCTGGAACGCAAGGAGCAAACCGACGCTGTGAAGCTCGCCTACAAGATACTCGACTCACGATTCGAAGAGTTCTCTAAAAAACACTTTGACAAGATACTCAAATACACAAACGCTTCTGAAGATGAGTTCAAGGCTGCAGTAACGGAAATCACCAGACTTAACCCGAAGCCCGGCGGCGCGTGGGAGTCCGAATACGAACTGGGCAGCGCCACCATCATTCCGGATTATGTGGTTGAAAATGACAACGGAGTTCTGAACATATTGCTTAACAGCAAAAACATTCCAGACTTGCAAATTAACCGCAATTACTCTGAAATGTTCGAAGAGTATTCTAACAACAAAAGCAACCAAAGCAAAGACATGAAAGATGCCGTGCTTTTCGTCAAACAGAAACTTGACTCTGCAAAATGGTTCATAAATGCGGTTAAACAGCGCCAGGACACTCTTATGGCAACGATGCAAGCTATCGTTAACAAACAGTCTGAGTTTTTCATCTCTGGCGACGAGACAAAACTGAAGCCAATGATTCTTAAAGACATCTCGGACATCACAGGATTCGACGTGTCAACCATCTCGCGTGTCAGCAACAACAAATACGTGCAGACAGACTTCGGCATATACTCTCTTAAGTTTTTCTTCTCTGAGTCTATGCAGAACGAACAAGGCGAAGAGGTATCGGCCATCGAGATAAAGAAAATATTAGAGGAATGCATCGCAGGAGAGAACAAGAGGTCGCCGCTTACAGACGACAAGCTTGCTGAAATCCTGAAAGACAAGGGCTACGTGATAGCCAGACGGACAGTGGCCAAGTACAGAGAACAGATGAACATTCCTGTGGCACGAATGAGAAAGGAGATTTAAAATTAATTTAACATTCAGACAGATGAAAACAATTGCCCGCTTAATCTCAGTATTGTTTTTTCCCTTTTTTATGCCCATCTACGGCATTCTGATATTTTTCACTTTCGACCTATTCCGCTTTTACCCGTTGGAAATGATACGGCTGGCATTCACCTTCGTTGTGATTTTCGCCGCCCTCTTGCCAATGCTCACAATTTTTGTGCTGTCGAAACTGAATGTGATAGACAATATGAAACTAAACAATGCGTCAGACCGCATTCTACCCTACTCTTGCACCATCTTGTCCTTTATGATATGCACCATTTTGCTTTATCGAATTTATATGCCAGGCTTCGTCTATAAAACTATGTTTGCCAGTTCTATAGCCATCCTTATATGCCTGATACTCAATTTTAAATGGAAAATAAGCTCACACACCACGTCCATAGGCTGCCTGTTTGGCGGATTGCTGTTCGCAAGCTTAAAGATGATGGTCTTTCCGTCTGTATGGATATATTCCGTTATTCTTGCCGCCGGACTAATCTCGTCTGCCCGCCTTTACTTACATAAAAACACAGAAGAACAGCTTCTTGGAGGTTTTGTGATAGGTTCGGCAAGCACGTTACTCTTCCCCTTGCTCTCTGTTTTGTAAGACAAGGCTTCTTATCACATAATAAGAGATGTAGTTTCCAAACGTTGCCGGCATATAAGAGACGGTGCCTGTTGTAGAGACTTTGTTTTGTTCGTTATCTATAAGCAAAACGGCCTTTTCATCGGCAATTTCAGTGCTGAACACGCACATAAAGCCCTTCTTTATACCCAACTTTGACAATCTTTTGCGCACCGCTTTCGCAAGATTACAGTTAAAAGACTTTGAGATGTCCGCTATTTTTATCTGGGTTATATCACTTTTTGCCCCTGCGCCCATAGACGATATTAGAGGCATTTTACGCTCCAGAGCGCTTTTTATAAGAAAAACCTTTGGACTCAACGAGTCTATCGCATCTATCACATAATCAAATCTGTCAGAATCAAGCAGTTGCTCCACCCTCTCATCTTTCAGAAATTCGCAGTATTTTGTCAGTTCCAGTTTCGGATTAATATCGAGAAGCCTCCTCCCCAGCACATCAACCTTACGCTCGCCAACCGTAGAATGCAAAGCCACCAGCTGCCTGTTGATATTTGTTTCGCTAACGCAGTCTGCATCAACAATAGTTATCTTTCCGACACCCGCCCTGCATATCATCTCCGCCGCATAAGCTCCTACACCGCCCACGCCGACAACAAGCACACTGCTCTTTGCAAGAGACTCCAGCGCCCCCTCTCCAAAAAGCAACGAGGTTCTCGAATTCCAGCTCTGACTCATACGAAAAAGATTATCATTCAACCACAACCTTAGGCATTTTAGCCTGAAGCTTCTCCATCCTTTTAAGTTTATGCAGCACCTCTCTCTCAATGTCAAGTCCAGGACCCATCTTAACCTGAGATTTCTCCAACAACCGGTCCATCAAAGTTTTTTTAGCCGGATATTTGGCTATGCTATACTCTTCTATATTTGCAATCTTGGCTGCAATTTTCACAGCATCATCCAAAGAGCCGAGCGTGTCCACAAGTCCGTTGGAAAGAGCCGAAACACCACTCCACACACGTCCTTGCGCCAAATTTGAGATGTCTTCCGCTTTAACCTTTCGTCCGTCAGCGCATCGCTTTATGAAAAGGTCGTACCCTCTGTTGACATTCTGCTGGACTATGTGCCGCTCACGTTCCGTCATAGGTCTGAAGAGATCCGGCGAATCAGCAAACTCGCTGCTTTTCACCACATCAGTAGAAAGCCCCACCTTATTAGTGACGCCTTCAAGATTAGGAATCATGCCATAGATGCCTATAGAACCGGTGAGAGTGTACGGACTGGAGACTATCTTATCCGCCATGCACGAGATATAATATCCTCCCGAGGCCGCATATCCGCTCATACTCACAACAACAGGCTTCGTCTTGCGTGCATCATTCAAAGCCTTCCATATCAACTCAGAGCCAAACGCGCTTCCGCCCGGAGAATTAACGCGCAAAACAATAGCCTTCACGCTAGAGTCCTTCTCTATCTTGTCAATCTCCTTTGCCAATTTCTTATAGTTAACACCCTCTAAATCATCTCCAATCTCGCCCACGGCATAAACAACCGCCACCTTGTCTGACGACATTCCCGACTCTTTTTCCAAACAAGAGAGATAATCCTCCATAGAAACCTTATCCACTACGCCAGTCTCTTTTTCTACGAAATCATAGACATCATCTTCATAAAGAAGCAAATCCACAAACTTCGGCATCGCAGACTCTGCCGGCCTGTAAGCCATAAAACTATCTGCCGCCGCCTGAACATCAGCCTCCTCTATACTTCTTGACGCAGAGATATCCTTCTTCATATTGCCCCACAAGTCTTCGACCAACTTGGCAGACTGCTCACGATTCGCGTCACTCATCTTCACTTCCGTGAAGACTTCTGTTGCCGACTTGTATTCACCAACCTTCACAATCTGCATCTCAACCCCAAGATTATCCATCAGCCCTTTGTAGAACATAGATTTCAAAGCTAACCCGTGAATATCCAACGACCCGTAAGGATTCATTATAACAGTGTCCGCCACAGACGCAACGTAATATTCACTTTGCGAATAATTGTCAGAATATGCAAACACGTACTTGCCTGAATTTTTCAGCTCGTCCAGAGCGGTACGGATTTCGCCCAGCATTGCATAGTCTGCCTGAAAATTGTCCATTTTCAGCAAAACGGCATAAATACGATTGTCATCCTTCGCATTTTTCAGAACGTCAAGCACATCGTCCAGCCCCATAGCCTGCTCTGCATTATTATCTATCAATGAAGACAAATCCTCTTCCGAACGTTCGTTCATCACGCCCCTCATGTTAATCTCTATGACAGAGCGCTTCGGCACGCTTACCATACTTGACGACGCGCTCGCAATTATCACCATCAGAAAGATAAATGACAATACCGAAAAAATAACAAGCCCCACAACGGTGCCCAAAACCTGTTTGAAAAACTGAACCATACGCTTCCCTTAGAAATTTATCATTTACCTTTTTTCATAAAAAACAAAATCACCGACATGAATATGAACAGCAATATGATCATAGGTATCGCCGCCAATCTGAATACAGCCAACAATATCACAGAGGAACCTATAAGTATAAACTGGCTCTTGTTGTCCACCCACTTCAGGCTCTTGAATTTAAGAGAGAACATAGGCAACTCGCAAACAAGAAGATAGCACATCACAAGAATGACCGCAATGACCACATATACGTTTTGCATGAAAGGCTTCAAAGCCTCAACATTATAACCCTCTATATCAAACAACGCCGCAGAAGATGCAAGGAACACCGCATTGGCCGGAGTCGGCAGTCCTATGAAAGACGAGGTCTGCCTCTCATCTATATTAAATTTAGCAAGGCGCAACGCTGAGAACACCGGGATAAGGAACGCCACATACGGAACATAGACGCATGGAGCTTCGCAATAGGTCTGCAAGAACGAAAACATAATCAGTCCCGGAGCCATACCAAACGTTATGCAATCGGCAAGCGAGTCGAGCTCCTTCCCTATCGGCGAAGACACTTTAAGCAATCTTGCCACCATACCGTCAAAAAAGTCGAACACCGCACCCAAATATATAAACAAAGACGCGAGAAGCAGTTCGCCTTTAAAAGCCATAACACAAGCCACACAGCCCGAGAAGAGATTCATGCAAGTTATCGTGTTTGGAATATGTCTCTTTATAGCCATAATTTATTTTTTTAGATTAAAAACAAAAGAGAAACGGACAAGTCCGTTCCTCCCGCATATAACAATTAAAAATCAATTTTTCAGTTTTGCGATAATAGTTTTGTTCCCCACAACCGACTGTTTCATTTTCACTTTCACATCAGCATCCATCGGCAGGAACAGGTCAACTCTGGAGCCAAACTTTATGAAGCCCATCTGTTCGTTCACTCCGCACTCGTGACCTTCGCGAGAATAAGTGACAATACGCCGCGCAAGAGCTCCGGCTATCTGCCTCATCAAAATCTTAGTTTTGTTCGGTGTCTCTATAACTACCGTAGAACGTTCGTTCTCTGTGCTTGACTTTGGCAAGTTGGCTGCCATGAAGCGTCCGTTATTATGGGTATAATAAACGACCTTGCCTTTAGTAGGGTACCAGTTGGCGTGAACGTTGAACACACTCATAAAGATAGAGACCTGAATGCGCTTTTCCTTCAAATACTCCAGCTCTTCAGTAGGCTCTATCACCACTACCGTCCCGTCCGCCGGAGCGACAATCATGCCGTCTTCGAACCCTTCGAACACTCGCTTCGGATTTCTAAAGAAATTAAGAAAGAAAAGAAACACGCACCAACTAAGGCAAATAACAACCTTTGCCATAAGCGGGGACTGCTCATACATACATTTATAAGCGACCAGACTCACAACAGCGACAACGACAAACAGCGTTATCAAAATACCTTTTCCTTCTTTATGTATAGTCATACTAATATGTTTAACCTCGCAAATATAATAAATTAATACACTTCAACCAAATTTTAACGCTTTTCTTATTTGCTAAAAAAACACGTAAACTTAGGTCAAGAAACTTCTTAACTCATTCGCCCGCATTTGCAAACAGGCTGCACTCGCCTCATAACTGCGCAAATATGAACAAGATAGCACAATCATTTCAAAAAGCAGATCAAAACAAACCTTGTTCATAAATAGTAATTTATGGCAACTTCTATAAACTACGATTTTTCATTTATTATTCTTGTCATAAATCCTGTTTCAGATGCTTTTTAATTCCATCTTACTTGCCTTGCTCATATTCACTCTGTCACGATGCACGCGTCGCTCCCTCGCGAACATAATCAGCCTAATCAAAATGCTCTTCAAAAAATCAACAATTTGACAGAAAAAAAATCTTAGCTATAATCAGCGCAACAGGAGCGGCAAAAAAAGCGCTGTCGAATCTGTCCAGCATGCCACCATGCCCCGGCATGATATTTCCTGAGTCCTTCACTCCAAGATGACGTTTGAAAAGAGACTCCACCAAATCGCCAAGAGTTCCTAAGCAGAAGACTGCAGCAGAAAGCGCAAGCCACTGACAAAGAGTAAAAGATTCAAACTTTTCATAACAGTTGATAGTGACAGACTCACTGTAACAAAAGCCTCCAAACGTGCTTCTCATCCATTCATTACCTTGCAGCAGATAAGCTATATAACCCACCGCAAGGGCAAAAGCAAGACCTCCGAAGAAGCCCTCCCAAGTTTTTTTAGGTGATATTCGCTCAAACATCTTATGCTTTCCTATGCACATTCCGACAAGATAAGCACCTGTGTCAGACCCCCATATCATCAAAAAGAAAAACAACAGCAGATATGCCGAAGTGAAATTCATGAAGCAAAAAACCGGAAGCAACACATATACGTACCCCATCACTATTAAGCCTATATTATTAATAGGATCATTCTTTTTACGGAAAAGTTCCATCACCGCCACTGTCGTAAATGCCAACACAGCGCTTACAATGAAACCAAACTCCACCCCTTCATTTGCCAGCAAGCAAAAAAACACAGCAGCCAGCACCATTGCCACATAATGCGGCAGCTCCAGTCTCTTATTCTCAGATGTAAGTTCATAAAACTCACGCAAGGCAAGTATCAATATCAGAGCAAAGACAATGAAAGACCACACTTTGCCATAATACGCAAACGCAGACAGCATAAGCGCTGCATACGTCAGACCAGATAAAGCCCTGATAATAAAATTCTTCAACATATACTAAAATCAAAAATTAAACACTTATTCTTCACTCTCTTCCTCGCTCTCCTCTTCATCCTCCTTCACGGCCTCGTCGTTTTCGTTTTCTTCAGACCTTTCTGCATCAGTGTTGCCTTCAGGGCCGCTTCCGTCGCCCTCGTCAGAAGGGCTTTCGTCAGAGTTGCCTGCCGGAGGAGACTGGCTGTTAGGCCGAGTCACAATCATATCAATTGTGTCACCTGTGATTGAGTCTATCACAAACGTTGTGTCGGCTTTCCCTGTCAACGCCGCTTTCATCTTCGCTATCGAGTCGCCAAGAGCGAGCAGTTCCGTAGAATCCACCGGAGGCAATGTCCACTCCCAGTCGGAGCCGTCCAGCTGTTCAATAACCGTACGTCTGTTTCTGGTGTAAAACTTAATATTTCCAAGGTCTCTGTCCTCAAGCGCCGTAGGCTTCAACTTAGCCACAATCTTCTTCTGGTTTCTCTTTCTGTACTTGACTTTAATCTCGCCAGTAGCAAGATATTCGAGGTTAAGTTCCGTTATGATAGAGTCCATGAAATCTTCAACCGGAAGGTCTGGCAACATAGAGCTGACAGAGTCAACCACCTCGTTAAAGTCAACCTTTCTGTACATAGTCCTGCCTACGATATCCATAGCCGGCTTCACCATGATCTGAGCCGTATCCACTATATCATAGAACTTACGCTTATGAAAGAAACGCTGGTGAAAATAATACATGAAGAAGTCATACTCATAAATGAATTTAAACTTTTCACGCGTATAAATAACCTCGTTTTTGTACCTGCACTTAGGCACCTTTATCTTCAGCACAATCTCCTCGCTCTTACCCTCTTTCTGCAGACGTTCGGCCTCTTTCACCTCCTGCAAGTTTCGCAACTCCTCTTCAAGTTCCGCAATTTGCTGGGCAAGCAGCGTACTGTCAACTTCAGACGACACCTCCTCTATATCTTCTTCAAAATTAACAGAGTCCGCCGCCAAAGAGTCGTTCATAAAGTAAGAAGAGTCGCCCTCTGCCATTGCAATAGAATCTCTTCTGGCCTTCTCCCTCTCAAGCGCCTGTTGCTGCTGTCTTCGGGTTCCCTTCTTCTTTCTTTTTCTGAAAGTTTCCATGTTAGAGCCAGTAGAGTCAACTATTTCACCATCCTCATCAAACATAAATCCGTCGTCACCAAACTCCTCGTCCACCGTCACGCCACGGTCTTTCAGGTCTTTGATAGAATCCTCCGCGACCATACGCTCATACTCGAGTCGCATTTTCTCTTCCGCCTCAGACTCTTTCCGTTCCTGTTTTTCACGACGTTTACGTTCCTTTTCCGCCGCGCGCACCCTTTTCTTTGCTATTTTTCTTGCTCTTTCTTCGGCCTTTTCGCGCTGTTCCGCAATAAGCCTTTCCTTTTCCTCTTCCGCAAGTTTCGCATTTTCACGAATCTCGCGTTCTTTTTCCTGTTCACGGCGTTTTGCGGCAATTTCCTGGTACTGCAGCCTAAGTTCCTCACGTTTTTCTCTCTCCTCGGCCTCCTTTTCGCGGCGCAGTTTTCGCTCCTCTATCTCTTGCTCCATACGAAGCCTTTTCCTTTCTCTGGCCTCCTTTCTTTTTTCTATTTCCCTTTCGCGCCGCAGAATCCTTTTCGCCTCTTTCTTTGCGCGAGCTTCTTTCTTATTCTGTCTTTCCTTTTCAAGACGAGCTTTTTTGCGGGCCTTAATCTCCTCACGGCGAGCCTTTTCACGAGCTTTTTGCCGAGCTTTTTTCTCGCGCTGCAATCTTTTCTGTTCAGCCTTTGCCTCTTTTTTCTCGCGCTCTTTCTGACGTTTCAGCTCACGCGCCTCCCTTTCAGCCTGCTTTTGCTGAGCAAGCTGTTCCTTCTTTTCGTTCCACAATCTCTTTGCTTCTTCACGTTCCTCACGTTCACGCTGTTTCTGAGCCTCACGCTCCTCACGCTCACGCTTCAGTTTTTCACGCGCCTCTTCCTGTTTCCTTTTACGCTCTTCGCGCTCTTGTTCAAGTTTAGCCCTCTTTTCTTCCTGAATTTCACGATTTCTCTTGCGCTGTTCTTCACGAATCAGAGCCTCTTGCCTTCTTTTTTCATCACGTTCCTTGCGTTCCTGGTCCAAAGCCTCGCGCGCCTCGCGCAGTTTCTGCTTCTGCCTTTCACGCTCTTCCTGCATCTTATTCTTTCTCTCCTCCTGAGCCTGTTTGCTCTTTTCACGCAGTTCAGCACGCTTCTGTTCCTCTGCCTTTCTTCTTTCAGCACGTTCGGCCTTTTCCTCTTCCAGCACTTTGCGCGCCTCTTCGCGCTCCTGCTCTATACGTGCGCGTTCTAGCTCCCTTCTCTTCCTCTGCTCCTCTGCAACACGTTCAGCCTTAGACCTCTGTTCTCTGCGTATATCCTCCTCGCGTTTTTCCGCTTCCGCACGTCTGGACTTCTCCGCTTCTATTGCCTTGCGAGCCTCTTCGCGCTCATGGTCAGCACGTTCCTGGTCACGCTTTCTTCTCTGTCGCTGCTCTTCAGCCACACGCTCGGCCCTGGCCTTTTGTTCCGCCTTCACTCTCTCCTCACGCTCGCGAGACTCAGCACGAATTCTCTCCTCTTCTGTTGCATACTGAGGTTCTGCCTCCTCAGCTTCCTCTTTTTCCTCCCTTTCCTTCCTTTCTCTTTCTATTGACGCTCTTATGCGCCTCTGACGTTCAGCCTCAATTCTTTTCTGTCTCTCTTTCTCTTTCCTCTCCTCCTCTTCCTTTCGCTTACGGCGCTCCTCTCGTTCCCTCTCGCGACGTTCACGACGGCTCTCCCGGGAATCCTCTTCCTCTTCTTCCGTACTCTCCGTCTCCGCACCAGACGACAAATCATCCTGCGACAAAGCCGGCAATCCAAGGATCAACCAGAAACTAAGCAATATGAAAAGAATCTTTTTCAAAACTGAAACAAAACCCTACTGTCTTATTATGTTATTTAAAAATTTTTTAACTCCATGCTAAATAATTCAGGTCAGAGAAAAGCAAAACATGCCCTCCCAAAGCTGCGAATACCATAAAAAAGGAGCCTAAATCGGCACCGTTATATGCGAGTGTACAGTCCTTTCGTAATTTAGCAATCACAAACATAATTATTTTTGGGCAAAAAACAGCGATTTGCAAGTATTAATTTTCAACATTTGTTCTTCATGGGCATAAAAAACTAAAAAAACTCGCTTTTCTGCACAAAAAATTACGCTTTCTGCATTTTCAGATCGCACAGCTCCACGTTTGGCGGCAGAAAATTAGAAACATCTTTCCCGTACCTAAGCACATCACGCACAACTGTTGAACTTATGAAAGAGTGCTGCGGTTCAGTGAACAGCAATATAGTATCTATACCAGAAAGCTGCCTGTTAGCATCCGCAATGGTTTTCTCGTACTCGAAATCTGCAATTGAGCGTATGCCTCTTAAAATCACTGTCGCGTTAATCTCTTTCGCGAAATCAACAGTGAGCGAGTCATAGCTCATCACATTCACTCTCGGATTTTTGTCAAAAGCCTTCTTTATTATATCTATTCTCGTCTCTAAGGAGAAGGTTGTACGTTTAGCATCGTTGACTCCTATTGCCACAACAACCTCATCTACAAACGCTAAGGCTCTGTTCACTATAGAATAGTGTCCTATCGTGAACGGGTCAAAGCTCCCTGGAAATATAGCTCGTGTCATATTTTATCTAAAACTTTTCCGCAAAAGTATAAATAAAATCAATATAAATTCACCATAGACAAGAGCAATAATGAGCCTTTTGCAAAATTTAATATTAATATGCTGAAAATCACACACATACAACAACCTCTGTCTATACACATAACCTTCTGGCTTATGTTTTGTCAGAAAGCGCATTATCCGCCGCTAAAAAGATATGTTCCTTTGCAGTGTCATTTTCATTATTTACCTTTGCGGGTGTTTTCATACTTATTCTTACAATTATGATGGATTGGAAATATTTGCTCTCCTCCAAACGTTTTGGACTAGAGCATTATTATGACGACAAAAAACATGACCGCACTGAATTTCAGCGCGATTATGACCGGCTTATCTTCTCGGCTCCATTCAGACGACTGCAAAACAAGACACAGGTATTTCCCTTGCCTGGAAACATATTTGTTCATAACCGTCTCACACACAGCCTTGAAGTCTCTTGCGTGGGCCGCTCCATAGGCAATATTGTCTCTAAAAAACTGATAGAAAAATATGGCGATGATATTATCTTTCTTTCCGAAATAGGCTCCATCGTTTCTGCCGGATGTCTGGCTCATGACATGGGCAATCCGCCGTTCGGACACTCTGGCGAGACCGCAATCTCAACCTACTTTTCGGAAGGTAACGGACTGACTCTCAAAAGCAAATACAATATAAGCGACAGCGAGTGGAACGACATTATTCACTTCGAAGGAAACGCGAACGCACTAAGGCTGCTTACTCACCGGTTCAACGGACACAGAGCTGGAGGCTTTGTGCTGACGTACTCCACTCTTGCCTCTATCGTAAAATATCCGTACGCGGCAGATTACATCACAGGCTCTAAAAAGAAATTTGGATTTTTTCAAAGCGAAAAGGAGGATTTTGCAAAGATTGCAAATGATTTGGGCATCATTAAACTTGACGAATATAAATATGCAAGACATCCGCTTGTTTACCTCGTGGAGGCTGCAGATGATATTTGTTATGAAATTATGGACATAGAGGATGCTTACAAACTTAAGATTTTCTCTTTCGAAGAGACTTTGGATTTGCTCCTCAACTTTTTTGACGAAGATTCGAAGAGACGCAAAAAAGAACGCCTCGACAATGTCAAAGACAGAAACGAACAGATAGCTTACATACGCTCTTCGGTTATTGGTGTGCTTGTGGATAAATGCTCTGGTGTATTTATTGATAACGAGGAAAGCATACTGAACGGGACATTCGAAGGGTCGCTCGTGGATAAAATCGACGATTTTGTAGGCGACGCTTACAGGAAATGCGCAAAAAAATCATTGGAGAGCATTTATAAATCTAAAGATGTTGTAGATATAGAGATAGCAGGTTACAATATCATTTACACTCTTATAGACAAGCTCACCGACGCTGTGTTTAATACAGACAAGGCCTATTCAAAGCAGCTGCTTGCCCGAATTCCGGAACAATATGAAATCACGGCCGAAACTCCTTATGGAAAAATTCAGGCTGTGCTTGACTACGTCTCAAGCATGACAGACATCTATGCTCTTGACCTGTATAAAAAGATAACAGGGATGAGCCTGCCAAGTCTGTGAAAAGATATTTGGAAACGTGCTGATTTACATTTCATAGCACCGCAAAAAGAGAGAGACGTTGCTTCTGAGCGACGTCTCTTTATTTTTAGGTGCCGCGACCTTTTTCTAACTTACAGAGGTCGCCCTGACAATGTTATATATCCACAAGGCAATAAGAAAAGCAATAACTACTGCGGTGACAGATGGTTTAGCCAATAAATTCTCCATATCTATCCAGCGTGAGTATGACCATTGCGGAGCAAACAGCAGAAAGAAAGGCAAAACAAAAAGCACCATAACAACCGCCAGACCCAGAGGGTTCATTGCAACGGACTCTTCAAAACTGCCGCTTAGCGCAAAGCAGACAGACCTTGTGATTCCGCAGCCGGGACAGGGCAAGCCCGTAACATTACGAAAGGGACAAACCGAAAAGTCTGTCCCTTTGTCTTTTAGCAAATTATAAAGTATCCAGAAATATGCGAGAAACAAGCCGCCCCACATAAAAGCCTTAAAGCTTCCGAGAGATTTAAACGACTTCACTCCCTTTTCCGTTTAATAATTGCGCATCAATGTTATTTCAGAAGTTCCTCCATCTTTTCTGCATTGCACTCTTTTGCATTTCCCATCACCAAGAATAGGTCGACAACATACCAAATTCCGAAACCGCCGCAAGTCAGCAACTTAGCAATAGCAGTTCCTGTCTTTCCTAAATAAAATCTGTCAATGGCAAATGACCCCAATAAAATAGACAATACCAACGCAAGCACAGGAGACTTGAAAGATGTTGACATTATCTCATCTGTTCTGTGGTCCGGAACGTTTTCCAGCCTAGTTATAATCGACTGCAAATCTTCTGCTTTAAAATTACTTGAGTTTGCTGCAACAAACTGATCTATCGTACTTTTATCCATAATAAAATTTATTAAATGTTTTTAAACAAAGAAACCTCATCCGAAAGTCTCTCTCGGCAAAGGTATAAATAAAAAGCGAAAAAACAAATGATTCTGCTGTTTTCATGCCAAAGCAATATCCAGCACCATCATCACCAGGAACCCCGCCATCACGCTCATAGTCCCTACGTTTGAATGCTCGCCGAGATGGGCCTCCGGAATAAGCTCCTCCACCACAACATAAATCATCGCGCCAGCGGCAAAGGCGAGCAGCCAAGGCATAAAGGCAGATATTGAACCAATGAGCAACACCGCCAGAACCCCTGCGACAGGCTCCACGATACCAGACAAAGCTCCGAAGAGGAACGCCTTTTTGTTGCTGAATCCGTCCTTTTTCAAAGGCAGCGACACAGCCGCACCTTCCGGAAAGTTTTGCAGCCCTATACCTGCAGCAAGCGCAAAAGCGGACGCAAGCGTGATGCCCGCGCCTTCAAGTCCTGCCATTCCGAAGGAAAGCCCTACGGCCATACCCTCAGGAATGTTGTGAAGCGTCACGGCAAATATAAGCATGGTGCTTCTTTTCAGAGAAGACGGCAGCCCCTCCGGCTTGTCGCTCCCGATGTGCAGATGCGGCAGCAGACTGTCAAGAAGCCATAGGAAAAGACCTCCCAAAGCAAAGCCGCCGGCCGCCGGAATCCAGCCTTGCCCGCCTTGCTCCTCCGCCATCTCAATCGCCGGAATAAGCAGCGACCACACAGACGCTGCTATCATGATGCCAGCCGCAAAGCCTAAAAATATCCTCTGCACATTGTCCGAAAGTTGCCTCCTGAAAAAGAAGACAAGAGAGGCTCCAAGCACCGTTGACAAGAACGTGATGCCTGTGCCAACAAGAGCAAGCTGCATTGACGACAGTGTTTCCATAAAAATCTATATTTCTTTAAAAACAATATGCGAACAAAGAATTTAATGCTTAAAATATATCTATTCGCAAAAAAAACGGAGACTTACAAACAGCGCCTATTCTGCGCTCTTGTTGTCTCTAATAAAGAGTTCCGAGAACTCTCCGCAAAGAAGCCTCAACGACACTTCGCAAAGTTTGATTTCGTACTCTGCGGTGAGGTAACGGCTCTCCGCATTAAGCAGATTCTGCTGAGCCTCGCGCAGCTCTATACCAGACAGAGCGCCCAACTTGTATTTGTCCATGGAGCGTTCAAAATACTCCTTGCTTACAACAAGGTTCTCCTTCTCCATGTTCAATATCTTCTCATTATTTTCGTAGAGCAAATAGAGATTGAAAAAAGCCTCTTTCAAATTAAGCAGTTTGCTCTCAGCCTCAAGTTTGCTGTTTTCTATAGAAAGCTGAGCGTTGCGCAGTTCCCTTTTCGTATTAAGCCCGTTGAAGAGGTTCATGCCGAGAGTCAGCCCGTAGTTCAGTCCGAGCGTCTCGTTCTTCTTCGTATTGCTCACTTCGTACCTTCTCTGATTGTATCCGTACCCGGCCTTAAACTTCAGATAAGGAAGATTTTGCGAACGCACGGCAATTCGCTCTTTCTCAAGCACACCGATTTCGTTTGCCGCAAGTTTCAGTTCTGTATTGTATTCGTACAGTTTCTCCAGCATAACGTTGAGGCTGTCTATCTTATGCAGCACAATAGCGGTATCCGCAAGGTTCACCGGAGCGTACAGGTCTGCCGAATTATCTGCCGCCAGCAATTTATTCAGCGCAATGCGAGACGCAATGACCTTTTCCTGCTGCTTCAGGTAATTGTAATTGTCTGTGTTTAAGTCAACCTTAGCCTGCTGAAGTTCAAGATTGGAACTTGCCCCGGTCTGATAGCGCGCCTCGACAACACGCACGCGCTCTTGCGACAAGTCAATGGAGTATTTAAGGCTTTTCAGCTTTAAATTCTGGTAAATAAGATTGTTATACTCTGAAATAATATCTCCCACAAGATTTTCCACCGCTATGATTGTCTGCAATTCTCCCTGCTTCTGAAGCAGTTCCAATTTCTCTTTGGTAGCCTTGATTTTAAAGCCGTTGAAGATAGTCCAGTTCAAATCCAGCCCTGCATCAAAGCCACCGTTATAAACACCGTTGTGCGAGGTTTTCTGTCCGCCTGAACTCTCCGAATCTGTGTTGACCAGTTCTCCGTCGTAAGCCACCGCCGCGTCAAGAACCGGAAGATAGCCCGCATTGCCTAGCGTGTTGTTATTTTTAAGAATCTCTTCCTGATTTCTGACTATCCTAAGCCCATAATTATGTTCGAGCGCGATATTAACGCACTCCTCCAAAGAGAGAACGCCTTGTCCCTGAGAAAAACTCCCTGCACACACAGACAGAGCGAAAAATGCAATAACTAATCTAAATTTATTCATCTTCAAAATTTAATTTTACCTGTTTATCTAAGAGAGTGAACGACTTGCGGTGATGTTCCGTCGGTCCTAACTCTTCAATTGCCTTGCGATGGTCTTTCGTAGGATAGCCTTTGTTTTTGCTCCATCGGTAAGCGGGATATTGTTTGTCTATCTCGTTCATGTAATCGTCTCTGTACGTCTTTGCAAGGACAGAAGCCGCCGCTATCGACAAATATTTGCCATCGCCCTTAACTACACAGTCGTGAGGCACCTCCTTATATTTTTTGAATCTGTTGCCGTCTATTATAAGGTGTTCCGGCTCTATGCCGAGCTTCTCTACCGCACGGTGCATTGCAAGAAACGACGCGTTGAGGATATTTATCTGGTCTATCTCTTCTGCCGACACAACCCCGACAGCCCACGCCAACGCCTTCTCTTCTATAATCGGACGGAGCTTGTACCGGATTTTTTCCGTAAGTTTCTTAGAATCATTCAGCTCATCGCACTCAAAATCGGGCGGAAGAATAACTGCCGCAGCAAAAACAGGCCCTGCAAGACAGCCTCTGCCAGCCTCGTCGCAACCAGCTTCAATCACATCTTCTAAAAAAAACGGAAGAAGTTTACTCATAAAAATATGTTTTATAACATTAGACTGAAAAATTTTCCGAAAGTTTAGAAAATAGTTTGACTTTATCAAATTTCCAAAAAAGAAATATTCTTAAAAAAACTTAAATTGCGGAATTGAAACAATATTGTCCTAAATATTTTGTAAAAAAGGGAAGCACGGTTCTTTCATTTAAGGACGTAATACTGCAAAGAATTTTGGTGCAGCCTTCCAGGCAGGTTCTCGTTATACTTTTCCACCCGAGACTTCGTCCCGGGTTACCGTCGCTAAGCTTCGTGCTGCCTTCCAGGCAGAGAGACGTCGAATCCACAGAACTCTCCGTTGCTTATCTTGCTCTCATTCACTTGATTATAATGCTCGTAGAGGTTGACTTTACTATAATATTATTTAGGACAATATTGGGTTGCATTTGTAAAGGGTGCTGCTCGTTCGCTTGTTTTACAATATTTTTTGCTTAATTTAGCGCTTTGTAAATAATGTTTCCTTAAAAAAAATTATTATGAGTAAAACAATCAGCCGACTTGAAATATACGATATGGAAAGCGGCACACACAAAGTTATCCGCGAATTTGATTTTCTTATAGAAGCACCAAACTGGTCGCCAGACGGCAAATGGCTTGTCTATAACTCAGAAGGAAGGCTGTACCGCATCGCCACTGACGGAAAAGGAGAGCCTTCTCTTATAGAGTCCGGACTGGCTGTCAGGTGCAATAACGACCACGTGATTTCTTCGGACGGCAAGCAGATTGCGGTGAGCCATCACACGGCAGAAGACGGCAATTCTCGAATCTACACGTTCCCCTTCGAGGGAGGCGAGCCGAAACTGGTCACTCCGCTCGGACCAAGTTACCTGCATGGCTGGAGCCCTGACATGAAGCAGATGACTTACTGCGCTTTCCGCGGCGACGCTCATGTGGTGCATACCATCGACATGGACTCAGGAAAAGAGACTCCGCTCACCGAGGGCAAAGACGGCCTGAGCGACGGACCCGAATATTGCCCTTGCGGAAAATACATCTGGTTCAACTGGGTCAAAACAGGTCTGATGCAGGTGTGGAGAATGAAGACTGACGGCAGCGAGCAGACTCAGATGACGTTCGACGAAGATCTGAACTCATGGTTCCCGCATGTCTCTCCGGACGGCAAACTGGTGGTCTATATAGCATATCATAAGGGCGACCTGAAGCCAGACGAACATCTCCCTAATAAAAATGTGCTGCTGCGAATTATGCCTGCCGAGGGCGGAACTCCTAAAACAATTGTGGAACTTTTTGGCGGACAAGGCACTATAAACGTAAACTCATGGTCGCCAGACAGCAAGAAATTTGCGTATGTGAGTTACGAAATCGTTTAGGCTGCTCCTATAAATTACATTTTATGAAATCCTGAGTAATAAGAAATTGCTCAGGATTTTATCATCTCGGATAAATCATACGACAAACACGCTCAAGTCGGACAGAAAAACGACGTCCGGCAACTCTTGAAAAATTATTTTCTCAAATAAGAACTTTTAACGCTTTTAAATTTTTATTAAAATTGAAAAAAACATATCTTTGACAACGTTGAAAATCACAGGTATAAATTTGGTAAAATTTTAAACGTATGAATATGCTCAGAAATATCTTTTTTTGCTTGATGACCGGAGCGCTGGCTCTGTTAGTCTCCTGCTCAAATTCATCTTCAGAGAAACTTCCGTCAAGCGCGGAGACGTTCATCTCGAAACATTTCGGTGACTCCGTTGAAATAGCCTCTGTGGAGAGAAACGCAGACCTTGATTACGAAGTTGTGCTCTCCAACGACATAGAGCTTCGCTTTGAAAGGCATGGCGTCTGGGAAGAGATAAATGTGAAAAGAAACATTTTCCCAAGCTCTGTCCTCAACGTTCTTCCGCAGAATGTGTCCGAGTACATCACAAAAAATTATCCGGAAAAAAGAATTCGCAAGATTGAAAACAAAAGGTACGGCTATTTTGTGCGGCTGAACAAGCCGAACGCGATAGAGCTTAAATTCTCCAAGGCAGGCGTGCTGCTGGAGGACGAGGAGCTGGAAGACATAGGGAAGGTGAACAAGGAGAACGGACAGCTGCCGTCTGCCGCAAACCTTTTCATAAAGAAGCATTTTGGAGATTCTGTTGAAATATATTCTGTTCTGCAGAACATGGACTTGGACTACGAAGTGATGCTCGCTGACGGCACGGAACTGTGTTTCGACAGACATGGCGAATGGGAGGAACTTGACGCCAAGACAGACAACCTGCCAAAGTCCATCAAGGCTCTTCTGCCTAAGAACACAATCGCTTACATCTCAAAGAACTATCCGGAAAAGAAAATACGCAAGATAGAGATTAAGAGATACGGATACCGTATCCGTTTGAGCAAGCCGTCTGCTATAGAGCTGAAGTTTGCGAAGAACGGCTCTTTGGTCCAAGTCATTGACGAATCTAAAAACTAAGCAAGATGAAAAAGTGTTTTTACTATGTGGCGAAGATGGCGCTCGCATCAGTCATTCTTATGAGTTCGTGCCAAAATCAGCAAAGCAGGGCGGTTGCCGAAAATCCGGCAAAGACAGAAACCAAGGCAGAAACAGAGGCTGTGAAAAAGGTAAGCTTTGACGCAGACAGCGCATACTCTTACGTTGCTAAGCAGTGTGATTTCGGACCTCGCGTCCCTAACACAGAGGCGCACCGCAAATGCGGTGACTTCCTCGCTTCGGAGCTGAAGCGTTTCGGAGCTGAGGTCATAGAGCAGAAGGCCGACCTGAAAGCGTACGACGGAACGATGCTGAAGTCCAAAAACATAATCGGCCAGTTTTACCCTGACAAAAACAGGCGCGTTGCGCTTTTTGCACATTGGGACTCCCGTCCGTTCTGCGACAACGACCCAAACCCTGCCAATCACCGCAAGCCGGTCATGGGCGCTAACGACGGAGCAAGCGGCGTGGGCGTGCTGCTGGAAGTCGCTCGGCAGATTCAGGCAAACGAGCCTAACATCGGAATTGACATTGTCTTTTTTGACTCGGAAGATTACGGTACGCCGCAGTTTTACGAAGGTCCTGAGCAGGAACACACTTGGTGCCTTGGATCGCAATACTGGGGCAGAAACCCTCATTATAAAACACGTCCGGAATTCGGCATCCTTCTTGACATGGTTGGCGGAGAGATGCCTGAGTTCAAAGTTGACAAGGTTTCTTATGATTTTGCATCTGCAATTGTGTATAAGGTTTGGAGCAAAGCCGCAGAGTTGAAGCACGATGATGTTTTCAAGATGGAACAAGGAGGATTCATAACTGACGACCACTTTTACGTCAATCAGCTCACAATGATTCCGACGGCAGATATTATTGACTTTAACAACGAAAGAGGATTTCCGGAGACATGGCACACAGTCAACGATGTAATGGAAAACATTGATAAAAACACCCTGCGGAAAGTAGGAGAAGTTGTCTGCGGAGTCATTTACAGCGAAAAATGATAACTGCTGAGAAAAACTGATTAGCCTCACCAATTACGGTTGAGGCTAATTTTTTGCTGCTAATCAAAATTGCCTTAAACGCAAAGCGTGCCAGAATTAACAAACCGCAAGACGTTATATCATGAAGTTCATTAATTATGACACGCTCCGCATCAATAGTAAATAAGATTATTTCTTAAAATATCTGTTATATAAACCTTGGAATCCCTGTCCATGACGAGCCTCGTCTTTAGCCATTTCGTGAACAGTGTCGTGGATAGCGTCAAGATCAAGTTCCTTAGCTCTCTTAGCAATACGCATCTTGTCAGCGCAAGCTCCAGACTCCGCGTTTTTACGTTTTTCAAGATTAGTCTTAGTGTCCCAAACCACATCGCCAAGAAGTTCCGCAAACTTAGCAGCGTGTTCAGCCTCTTCCCAAGCGTATCTCTTAAACGCCTCTGCAATCTCAGGGTACCCTTCGCGGTCAGCCTGACGGCTCATTGCAAGATACATTCCGACCTCAGTACATTCTCCCATGAAATGCGCGTTAAGGTCCTTTATCATTTCGTCGTCACAACCCTTAGCGACACCAATCACATGTTCTGTAACGAAAGACAACTCTGCGCTTTCATCAAGCTCCTTAAACTTAGAAGCAGGAACTTTACACTGTGGACATTTTTCTGGAGCGGCGTCGCCTTCGTGAACATAACCGCATACTGTACAAATGAATTTAGCCATAATTTTAATCTTTTTAATGTGAATTTATGTAATTATTTATTTTCTCTTTTCCGCGCACGACTTGCAAAGCCCTTTGTAATAGACCTGCGTCTCGGTTATTAAAAACCCGTCAATCTCGCTTTTGTTCAGACTGAGCAACTCCGGAACCTGTTCCGGAAAGAAGTCGAAAACCTCTCCACATTCAGAACATCTGAAATGCGCGTGAACAGAAGTGTCTCCGTCGAACCTTAAGTTTTTCTCCTCTATGCTCAGAGCCAGCGCCGCACCATGCTCTGCAAACAGTTTCAGAGTATTGTAAACTGTCGTCTTGGACAGCGTCGGAATTACTGGATTTAACGCCGAATAAATCTCGTCAACCGTCGGGTGCGTCTTGTGCCTCAGCAAATAATCCATAACTGCCAGCCTTTGTATCGATGGCCTTATGTCATATTTTTCTAAATGTTCTTTTGCCCCCATAGTGTGCTTGCTTTAAACTTGTAATCAATTCAAATTTGTTTTCAATGCAAATATACAGACTTTTTCTGAATCTCCAAATTTTTCTATTATTTTTTTTCATAAAAATGTTTAATAAAGCTTTAAATCTCTGAAAACAAACACGTTACATCATACTTTTATCTCTTACATAAAATAAGACTTTCTCCATGTGATTTTTTATCTCCCGAAATATTAATATCTTTGATGTGAATGCAGTTTAAATGCGTATAACTATCTTGCATAAAAACTAAAATTTTGATTATATGGCAACACTAAACATCTATGAGCGTTATTACAAAGCGTCGCTTATTGTTAATGGCGACGAAAGGAAAGGGGCTCTTGTAATGCTGATTTCCACATCCGAAGAGGGGCAGATCCGCTACGAGGCGGCAGTAACGTTCTTTCCGCACAGAAACGACGAAGACTATGCAATATCTTACGACGCATATTTCAGCAAAGTTCTTTACGAAGCGAAAGGCAGGCGCTCAAAAAAACGCGAGTCCGCACTGCTGCAGGAACTTCAACGGCATATAGACGAATTTGCGGACAATGCAGGCGGTAAGATATTCTGGGACAGCCCTTTGAGAGAAGCAAGAGTGTGCTGACCAACCTTAGTCAGAACCACAAAAAAGGGCACGTCTCACGGCATGCCCTTCTCTGTTTTGTCAGCGTCAGTGACTCCTGTCCTAATTTATAGAAACTTAAATTTCATCCTGATTCTTTTTCAGCTCTTCCAATCTGGCAATAGAGTCTTCATCTCCTTGTTCTGCAGCAAGTTTGTATAGTCTGATTGCCTCCTCAATATTCTGCTCCACTCCTAAGCCTTCTTCATAACAATGGGCAAGATTGAACTGAGCTGTTGCATACCCTTGCTCTGCTGAAAGTCTGTACAATCTAACAGCCTCTGCATAATCTTGCTCCACTCCTAAGCCTTTTTCATAACACACACCAAGGTTGTTCTGTGCTACCGGATCGTTTTGTTCTGCAACAAGTTTGTATAGTCTGATTGCCTCCTCAATATTATGCTCCACTCCTAAGCCATTTTCGTAACAATATGCAAGGTTGATCTGTGCATCTGGATCATTTTGGGCAGCAGCAAGCCTGAACAGTTCTACTGCTCTCTCGTAGTTTTGCTCAACCCCTTGCCCGAAAAGATAACTATAGCCAAGGTTGTTCTGAGCCTGAGCAAAGCCTTGGTCTGCCGACAGTTTGTAAAGCCTTACCGCCTCAACGTAATCCTGCTCTACGCCAAAACCGTTGTCATAGCAATATGCAAGGTGGTTCTGCGCGCCTGCGTGACCATCTTCCGCGGCAATTCTAAAGCACTCTACCGCCTTTGCATAATCTTTTTCTGTACCTACACCAAAAAGATAGTTGTAGCCCATAACATTCAACGTGTCGTTCTTAACACTGCAAGCTGAAGTGCAAAATAACGCAACCAAAAGAGGCGCAAGTATTTTTATATATTTCATCATTAGTTTGAATTTTATGATAAATTTATTAGAACTTCACAAAGTTAAAGAATCTTCTTAAATCTTTCTAACAAATTGATTGTTATTTCTCTATCGGAAGGCTTCATATTTCCCTGCAGATTACAAAAAGGGACGTGCACAGACACGCCCCTTCACTATTCTTTCGAAAAACAACTGCAAATTAATGGTGGAACAGACGAATTTCTGTAAACGCCATTGCAATGTCGTATTTGTCGCAAGTCTCAATAACATTATCATCACGTACAGAACCGCCCGGCTGCGCGATAAACTGCACGCCGCTCTTGTGCGCGCGTTCGATGTTGTCACCAAACGGGAAGAATGCGTCAGAACCAAGAGAAACACCGCTGAGAGTGTTCAGCCATTCACGTTTTTCCTCACGAGTAAGGACCGCCGGCTTTTCTGTGAAGAAAAGCTCCCAAGTTCCGTCGGCAAGCACATCATCATGGTCTTCAGAGATGTAAACGTCAATAGTGTTGTCTCTGTCCGCACGTCTGATGCCCTGTTTGAACGGGAGGCTCATCACCTTAGGGTGCTGGCGCAAGTACCAGATGTCCGCCTTATTTCCGGCAAGTCTTGTGCAGTGTATGCGCGACTGCTGTCCGGCACCAATACCGATAGCCTGACCATCCTTAGCGTAGCACACTGAATTAGACTGAGTATATTTAAGCGTGATTAAAGCGATAAGCAAGTCGCGGCGAGCGTCAGACGGGATAGTCTGATTTTTAGTAGGGAACGATTTGAAGAGCGACTCGTCAATCTTCAGTTCGTTGCGGCCCTGTTCAAAAGTGATGCCGAAAACATCCTTGTGCTCAACCGGAGCAGGTTTGTAGCTAGGGTCAATCTTAACCACATTATAAGTGCCTTTTCTTTTGTTTTTCAATATTTCGAGAGCTTCAGGAGTATAGTCCGGAGCGATAACACCGTCAGAAACCTCGCGGTTTATAAGTACCGCAGTCTCCTTGTCGCAAGTGTCAGAAAGCGCGATAAAATCGCCGTAAGAAGACATTCTGTCCGCACCCCTTGCACGCGCGTACGCAGTAGCGAGCGGCGTAAGCTGAACATCATCAACAAAATATATTTTCTTAAGAGTTTCAGACATCTCCACCGCAACAGCGGCTCCTGCCGGGCTGACGTGCTTAAACGATGCAGCCGCAGGCAAACCTGTAGCCTCTTTCAGTTCTTTCACTAACTGCCAGCTGTTAAGCGCATCAAGGAAATTGATGTAGCCGGGCTTGCCGTTCAAAACTTCGATAGGAAGTTCTCCATCTTTCATAAAGATACGAGACGGCTTCTGGTTGGGATTACAACCATATTTCAATGCCAGTTCTTTCATCTATTGTTTTTTATTAAAATTTTCGCAAAGATACAACAAAGAATTGAAAGGATACGCAAAAAAGACAATAATGTTAAGAAACCACCCTATATAGCATTTCAACCGACAAGTCCACACTAAAGTCTTCTCTATTCAGCACGATCTTTAACATATAAGCCAGTAGTAGTCACATCAAGATTCATCTTTTCAGAATCTAAGAATTTTAGACTTTGCTTTCCTCTCCACAACAGCGGCTTATTTATTGCAGTCCCTGCCTCGTAACCAACAACATAGACAGAGCCATCCTTAACGAAGATAGAGGTCGCATAAGTATCTGTTTTCCCGCTAGTAAGCTCATTAATTTTTTTGGTTGACTTATCTACCGTCATTTTGTCACTTTTAACTTTACACTGCCAGTAACACGCAGTTCTCGCCATCTTGCCTGCAACATAAAACTCATCCTTTTCCACAAACACAGCCCTTGCCTCCGTTCCGTTCTCTCCGACCGTCAGCGAATGTCCGCGTCTATTTATCCATTGCTTTGCAATAAACTTTTTGGCGGCGTTGTCAGTCTCCACTCCGCACACAATTACAGAGGAGCCGTCCGCTGTCGCAGATATGCCGTAGGCAGACGTAGAATTATTTTGGTCCTTCATTTTTGTCCCTCCTATCACAGAATAATTATCTGCAATGTCAGACTCGAGACCTTCCCAGTAGTATATTATATCGTCAGAATACTGAGACTTGCCGTAACCAGCTATATGAATAGAGCCTTCTTCGTCCACAAAGATAGAGTTTGCGCACATACCACCCTTCAAAACAATCGGAGATTCATCAATCCAGCACATCGGCACAATACTGCCTACGGAAGAATTGTTACAACCACAAATATAAACTTTGCCGTCCCTTATATAGATAGAGCTTGCGATTGCACCCTGAGGCAAAACTCGCTCCACTCCATTTTTCCAGTACACAGCCGCACCACCGGAAGACCCTACAACATAAACGTCTTCGCCGTCCACAAATATGCCGTTAGCATAAGCGTCCACCGAATTGTCGGACAAAGTTACAATAGAGTCGTTGTGCCAATACGCAGCAACACGATTTCCACCTCCATTTTTTAGATCCTCATAATAAAAAGAGACGTAGATATCATGATTGAGCTGGTCTTTCGGTGCCGGACTTGGAGAGTCTGGCTCTTCTTGGCAACCCAAAAAAAGACTTATGCTCACAAAACCAAACAGAACGGCGCCGAATATTTTGATAACCATTCTTTTCATAATTCACCTGTTTCGTTAATAAATAAATTTCCTTCATCCGCTAAAATAGTAATTATTTTGAAAAACAACACATTAACAGCAAAAAAATTTAAAAAAACAGTAAAATCAGCTTCTACAAATCATGATTTTTCCCCATAAATGTTCTTCAACATCATCTCACATTTTCAAAGAAGTAGGTCAGACCGGCACGAGCGCCGAAAGTATGATAGAGCTGTCCGAAATCATACGCAACCACACCATTGAAAAGGATATTGCTTCCTAACTTGCAATTTATAAAAAAGGCCGTGTAGCACTCTGTCTTAGCTTTTGCATAATAGTAATTTTCTAACGGAATCCAGCTGTACGAACCTCCTTTATAGCACTCGTTAAGGCTCCCGTGATTTTTAGAATAAGTAAACTTAAACCTGTAGTCAATAATGTCGGAGAACTCGCCTTCCAAGCCCAGATGCACCGCGTTTATTCTCACGTTAGTGAAAAACATAAAGTTTTGAATGACAGTTCCTTTTGCATATATTTGCATAGTTTTTGCAGAATGGAACAAAGGCGTTCCGGTCGAAAGTCCGTCTGCGCTCCAGCCCTGATAATACAATCCGTTAGAGAGGTACGG
The DNA here is from genome assembly GCA_937915765.1 of uncultured Bacteroidales bacterium. Classification (GTDB taxonomy): domain Bacteria; phylum Bacteroidota; class Bacteroidia; order Bacteroidales; family Paludibacteraceae; genus RGIG9379. Next base: position 27,662 of record CALGHE010000019.1, read on the forward strand.
CCGACGTCCGCCAAACCTGTAGCCTCGTCCCCACATATCAAGGAAAAAATCGCTGACAGCCTCATAGTCATCATAAAGCGAGCAGTTATTTCGCTTCTCCCACTCCTCTATAGTCTCACGTTCAAAATGTTCCAGCAGCCACTTCATTCTTTCATCGTTATCCGTTGGCAAATCTCCCGGCACCACGCAAACCATCTCTCCGTCCTTATTCTCTCCGTACGGGTCCGGCGTGCCCCTGCCCATCTGATAGTCTGTCTTGAAATACTCCAGATTGATGCGTTTCACCAGCTTGCATCCTTTCAGATTCAATATTACCCCAGCCTGATGGTCTCTGTTTCTAACAGACACAGGGCTTATTCCGCTTCTGCCCGAAAAAGGTCTGTTATAATACAGTTCCGCCCCCACATTGTCAAAATCCAGTTCTACACCATAATGCCACAAACCCTGATGAGCGCCTGCCACATTGGTCTGTTCTCCCTTAAATCCAGCATCGCCGATTCTAGAAGAACCTTTCGCAAAGAAGGTGGCCCAATAATCTATAGGAATCTCGACCCCGTTTCTTGAAACTCCGCCCAACAAAGCGCTGTGAGTCAGTCCGAACGACGGTTTCACATACGGCAGATTAAGTTTTCCGTAAAGAAATTTCTCGTGCAGATGCACCTTTTTCGGATAATTGTAAAAATTGCCGTATTCATCGTCAAACATGAGCCCGTGATAAAGTCCAAACTTCAGATAAAGCAGATTGAAGGTGAACGGAACAGGCTTATAGTCAAAAAATCCCAGTCCAACCTTAGGCAGCGGCCTTGCGTTTGAAGACATGAGAAAAGCTCCGGTCCCTATGCCATCGTCCTTGCAGAAAGGCGTGAAAGCCTCCAATCCCGCCACAAAGTCAACCATATACGCGCAACCCTTCAGATAAGCCTCATGGAGCTTGCTTTCTTTAAAGTCAGACTTGCCCAAGAGAGAGAGGCCGGCTTCAAGACTCAGGTTGTCTGACAACGTTACAGAATACGCGCCCTTTGGGTTGAGCACAAACTCGCCCTGCTCGTACTGCGCGAATTTTCCCCACTGATTAGAGTAGCTCCACAAAGGATGTATAAACTTATTGCCCGAGAAACCTCCTTGAAAGGAGACCTCCGCACGCAAGGAATCGCTCCATGCGAAAACCTTTCCGCACGAACTAACCAGAAGAACAAAAGCTAAAATAACAAAACTACGCACAACCCTTCCCTTTATATCAACACAGCTCCTGCAAATCTCACGCGTCCAAATTCGGCCAATTCTGACATTTCTATCGTCATTCTGCTCATACGACAATACAATATCAAACTTTGCTGCAAACACGATTATTTAGAGGCCTCACCATTTACAGAAGCATCTTCAAAAAACTTATACAAATCTAACAAAAAATCATATAGTCGTAAAAAAAACGATTCAATATTATTCCCTTTGCGCAAAAAAAATCATCAAAAGCAAAAAACAGACAAATAATAGAGCGAAAACGGCACTGCGAAGCCGTCTTGACAAGATTTCTTGCGAAAAGGCTTCCATAAGTACAAACAGACCCTTAAAAACACCTTTATGAAAACAAACTCTTTAACTTTTCTGCTACTCCTTTCATTTCTTTGTTGTATCTTTGCCGAAAATTTGTAAACTAAAATTTTTATATATGAACTTCAGTCAAGACGCTAATAAAATTTTTGATCAGGTGGTATGCGACTATCACAAAACCGACGACATCTACGCTCAGATAAGCAACCCTTATGCCCCACAGACTATAGAAAGCGTTCTATATTTGAAAAACTGGATTGACAGCGTGCAATGGCATTTGGAAGATGTTATCCGCAATCCTGAAATAGACCCTGTTGAAGCGCTTAAAATAAAGAGATGGATAGACAAGTCTAATCAGGAGAGAACAGATTTGGTGGAGATGATAGACAGCTATTTCCTTGAAAAATATCAGAATGTCTGCGTGAAGCAAGATGCTGTTATCAACACAGAAAGCCCGGCTTGGGCGATAGACCGACTCTCCATTCTTGCACTGAAGATTTACCACATGCGTCAGGAAGTGGAAAGAAAGGACGTGGCGGCTGACCACATATCTGCGTGCCAGAAGAAACTGGACGTGCTTCTTGAACAGAGAGAAGACCTCTCTTCTGCAATCGACCAGCTGATTTCTGACATTGAAAACGGAAACAGATACATGAAGGTTTACAAACAGATGAAGATGTATAACGACCCTAATCTGAATCCGGTACTGTACGCAAAAAAATATATTAGTGTCCGATAAAACTTTTTAAGCAATAAAAAAAATTAGGACTGAATCTGACTTGCAAGATTCAGTCCTTTTGGTTATCTTTGAATTGCACATATAAAACATAACCATGGGCAAAAGTACACA
>CALGHE010000020.1 GCA_937915765.1 uncultured Bacteroidales bacterium
TGTCAGCTTATTTCGTGACAGATACTGAGAAGATGGAGTGTGTGATGGAGCATCCTTATATCCTCATCTACGACAAGAAAATCAGCAACCTCAAGGAGTTCCTTCCCATCCTTGAACCTGCCGTACAGAGCGGACGTCCCTTGTTGGTGATTGCCGAGGACGTAGATAGCGAAGCCTTGACTACCCTCGTGGTAAACCGCTTGCGTGGTCAGTTGAAGATTTGTGCCGTGAAGGCTCCCGGTTTCGGCGATCGTCGTAAAGAAATGTTGCAGGATATCGCTACCCTTACTGGTGGTGTGGTGGTTTCAGAAGAACAAGGTTTGCAGCTCGAATCGGCTACCGGAGAAATGTTGGGTCGTGCCGAAAAGATTACTGTCAACAAAGACAATACCACCATCGTTAACGGCTTGGGTAGCAAGGAAGCTATCGCTGAACGCGTGGCTCAGATCAAGGCTCAGATTGAGGCTACTACATCTGACTATGACCGTGAAAAGCTTCAGGAACGTCTCGCTAAATTGGCTGGCGGTGTGGCTGTGCTTTACGTAGGTGCTGCGTCTGAAGTTGAAATGAAGGAGAAGAAAGACCGTGTAGATGACGCTTTGTGCGCTACTCGTGCGGCTGTGGAAGAGGGTATCGTGCCTGGCGGTGGTGTGGCTTATATCCGTGCTATCGAGTCGCTTGAAGGCTTGACTGGCGTGAACGACGACGAAACTACGGGTATCGAGATTGTTAAGCGCGCGATAGAAGAGCCGCTTCGTCAGATTGTGGCTAACGCGGGCAAGGAAGGCGCTATTTTTGTTCAGAAGGTGAAAGAGGGCAAGGGCGACTTCGGTTATAACGCTCGTTCTGACAAGTTTGAGAATTTCTTCGCCGCTGGTGTGATTGACCCTGCAAAGGTTACTCGTGTGGCTTTGGAAAACGCAGCGTCTATCGCTGGCATGATGTTGACTACAGAATGTGTAATATCTGAAAAGAAAGAAGATAACCCTGCTCCTGCTATGCCTCCTATGGGCGGCGGAATGGGCGGTATGATGTAATTCATGCTGTGATATTTTTAGGGCGGCTGAAGATCTCTTTTCGGCCGCCCTTTGCTTTTCAACGCGATTGAGTCGAAATGATTTTGAAAGACATTTTCACAAAACCTAAATTGTAGAAGTTGCCTTAAAAATCTACTGCTTATTCCTTCTCTTTTCCAACCGTTTCTGCTTCTTGCAAAGTTTTAACAAATATTGGTACTCTTCTTGCACAAACTCCTCCATATCATCTAAAGAGATTGTGACATCAATTAAATCATAACCATTTCCAACCCATAAATCGTACCATCCGTTGTATATGAAAGACACGCCGTCTTCATTCAAAATAAAGTCTTCGCTTATCTTAAAGTCTTCATAACCATTATTCATAAAATCAGTGAGTTCGGACGATCCCACATAGAATCCTGGCAATTCGGCCTTCACCTCTTCGAACAGTTTTTTTCTCAGTTTATCGTCATAGTCCGTTATGAAGTTATCAATAGTGAGATTCAGAGGCGAACCCGTTTCCAAATCGCAAATCTTTGACTCTGAACTCGCGCAATGACTCGTAACAATCCAATCTTTAAAAGTTGACACCTCCCAACCGTATTCTTTCAAACTGACATCAGCTTCGGACACGAAATAACCTGAGTCCATATCTGACCAATTTCTTTCTACAAGATCTTTAATGTCAGAAAGTTGAGTGCAGTAAGGCGTTCCCAAATCCAGCGTTCCCAAATCCAGCCCCCAATCCAGCAGTTGCCTAAGAATTTCTTTTTGCAGATTTTTAATCAATTCGGAATCCTTTTTTTTAGATTTAACGGGGAGGGCAAAAGACATCGCAACATCAACATATTCCTTTTCGTATTTAACTGCTATCTGATAAAACGTGATGTTCCGCAACTCAAAAGAGTCAAGGACGGTGATGTCATAGTATGATGTGTCAGTATCTCTTATCTCTTCGTCAGAAGGTTGCATGTCAGCCTTCACACTTGCCAAGGAGTCTGCTTCTTTTAGAGCCTTGTCAGACGACATCGTATTCGCCCTCACGCTCGCCATGGATAAAAAAACAGACCCGCACAAAGCGAGCAATGATATGAACAAAAAATTTCTCATAACTTGATATAACTTTTCATTAACCTAATTTTATACCTTTCAAAACGTAAATATAATTGCAAAATCAAGAAGGTGTGCGGTGTTGAACAAAAAAATTACAAAATATTTTCAAAAAGGTTGTGAACTTACAACCTTTTTATTGTTTGCAATCAATATTGTACTAAATATTTTTAAAGCATGAAATATCGCACAGAGCATTAATACTTTGTGAATGGAAATGTCACGCAAGGAGTAGCAGCAGGAGAATTGACAGAAAAAACCTTTCAGTTTTTATCGGACACTAATAAAATAATTATGGTTCTATTGAAAGAGAAAGGTTGGAAGGAGTATTGTAAAACCTTCCAACCTTTTTAAAATGGATTAATCATTTACCACAACCAATTGGTTCAAGCCATTTTCGCAACGAACCAAGTAAACTCCCTTCTTGAGGGATTCTTTCAACGCTGATAGATTTCCATTATCAATGTACGCAGAAGTAATCAAAGACCCTTGTAGAGAGTAAACTTTGCAAATTCCGGAGAAGTTTGAAATAGCGTCAATCTCTTTCACACCAGTTTCCTCAGGTGTGGTGGTTGAAGTGAATACAAGTTTGTCGATGTTACAATATGGGTTGGTGATAGTCATGCGGAGGATATGTTCTCCCTCAGTCAAATTAAATTCTCCGAGTTCGATTTCCTCGAAAACGCCCCAATCATTGTCTCCTGTTTGAGGAACTGAAACTTTTTCGACCAGCGCTTTTCCATCCAAGTCGAGTTTGAATCCTGAACCCTCCAATCCAGAGGCAGCGAATGCAGAAAGTTTATATTCATCGCTTTTTTGAACCTTGACGGTATATTCAAGCCATTCGTCTGCCGCAGTATAACCGATTGCATAGTTATCGCCTCCTTTCACAATGTCGACACCACAATCTTGAATTGTAGCATCACCTTCATTTTCGTTGTCGCTATCATGGAATGCGATTCCGTCGCAGCCCTTGTCGAACTCTTCCACTTCGACAGTTCCTGGGATTGCGATTGGTGCGCCGTTGTAAGGAGAGCGAGCAGCGCAAACATATAATTCTGTAGTCTGTTCTACCTCGTTTCCTTGCTTGTCGTAGGCTACGATTTTGATTGTGTGCGTACCTGTAGATGATGGAGTGTAGTACCATTCGTAAGGTGCGACGTATTTGTTGACAAGAAGCTCGTCATCAGCGAGGAACTCGAGAGATTGCTCAAGGCTGAATA
>CALGHE010000021.1 GCA_937915765.1 uncultured Bacteroidales bacterium
TCTATCGGTGCAAGATGTGTCGTCTATGCTTTGTTTTTCGGACCAGTCTTCGTTTGGCAAGTTTTTCAAAAGGCGGGCTGGAGAGTCTCCCTTTGCATATAAGGCGAGAAATGCGTCTGCCGGCAGGTCGTCTGCTCATGTTCAAAAATAAAATTTTATTACAGCTCGCTTAATCAGCCATGCTTTTATGTTAAATTTTGCAGAGTTATGCTAATAAAAAGAAACGGTACGGAATAGTCCGCACCGTCTCTTCTTTTTTTGACTGTATGCAAATTTTATTTAGCGAAACTAACAGAACGAGTTTCACGAATAACGGTAATCTTTACCTGACCAGGATAGGTCATTTCGTCCTGAATTTTCTTAGCAATTTCGTAAGACAATGTCTCTGTCGCCTTGTCGTCAATCTTGTCTGCACCAACAATTACGCGAAGTTCGCGACCGGCCTGAATTGCGTATGTTTTAACGACTCCAGGATACGAAAGAGCCAGTTTCTCAAGGTCGTTGAGACGCTTGATGTAAGCTTCCACAATTTCGCGTCTCGCACCCGGCCTTGCACCTGATATGGCGTCGCAAGCCTGAACGATAGGGGAGAGCAGGCTCTCCATTTCCACCTCGTCATGGTGCGCTCCGATAGCGTTGCATATTTCAGGCTTTTCCTTGTACTTTTCGGCAAGCTTCATACCCAATATTGCGTGAGGCAATTCAGGTTCGTCATCTGGCACTTTACCTATGTCGTGAAGCAGACCAGCACGTTTCGCTTTTTTGGCATTCAATCCAAGCTCGCTGGCCATAACAGCACAAAGATTTGCTGTTTCGCGCGCATGTTGCAGCAAGTTTTGACCGTAAGAAGAACGATATTTCATCTTACCTATCAGGCGCACAAGCTCAGGGTGCAGCCCGTGAATACCCAAGTCTATAGTGGTGCGTTTACCAGTTTCAATTATCTCTTCTTCAACCTGACGCTTAACCTTAGCCACAACCTCTTCGATACGTGCAGGGTGGATACGTCCGTCCGTAACAAGCTGGTGCAGAGCAAGACGCGCGATTTCGCGGCGCACAGGGTCAAATGCAGAAAGCACAATAGCTTCAGGTGTGTCGTCAACGATTATTTCAACGCCAGTTGCGGCTTCAAGAGCACGTATGTTTCGTCCTTCACGGCCTATTATTCGCCCTTTCAGTTCGTCAGAATCTATGTTGAAGACAGTGACAGAGTTTTCTATTGCAGCTTCTGTAGCCACACGTTGAATTGTCTGTATCACGATACGTTTAGCCTCTTTGTTAGCTGTCATCTTGGCCTCTTCCATGATTTCGTTCACGTAAGACATGGCGTCGGTTTTTGCCTCCTCTTTAAGAGACTCGATAAGTTTGTCCTTCGCCTCCTGAGCCGAAAGCCCTGAAATAACCTCAAGGCGCTCGTTCGCCTGTCTGTAAAGACGGTCAAGCTCCTGCTTCTTGCTGTCAACAATGTCGAGCTGTTTGTTCAAGTTGTCGCGAATGATTTCATTTTCCGAACGTCCCTTCTGCACTTCAGACTGAGCTTGGTTCAGCTGCATTTCGCGCTGTTTAAGTTTTGACTCGACTTGCTGTATCTTAGCATTTCGTTGGTTAACCTGAGTTTCGTACTCATTCTTCAGAGAAAAATACTTCTCTTTCACTTCAAGCATTTTGTTGTCCCTTAGGACTTTCGCTTCCGCTTCCGCTTCTTTTATGATGTTGTTGGCACGTGATTTCAACAAAGTGTTCGTTATCAGCCACGTAATTCCTCCACCTGCCAAGAAAGCTACAACCGAAAATAATATAACCTCCATATTTTTTTGGTATTGGTATTAAATTAATAATATATATAAACGCATCAGTCCGAATCTCTTAAAAGAGACTTCAGATTGATGCGGTAATGTCTAAAAAAACGGATTCAAGCCAACAAGTCTTTGATAGAATCGTTGAGAACCTTGAAATCTTCCATAAGTTTTTCGCCCTCTTCACGCTCCTTTTTGAGGTGAACGGCGTAGTCGAGCGCTGTCATTGCGAAGGCCAGTAGCAGAGTGTTCTGATTCTCCTTCTTGTACCCAATCTCAATTAACTTTGCCTTATAGTCGTTTACTTTTTTTTCAATTCCTTTGCCAGCCGCCCTGTAAGCACCTTCGTCCTCGCTATCAACTTCAATCTGCGGCAATCTCAGATTGTTCACCTCCTTTAGAGTTATGTTGATTTTAATTTCAGACATATAAATGTGTTTAACTATTGTTTAGCAGCGCAATGCAATTGTCTATTTCCCGCACCATCTTCGACAACCTTTTCTGATACTCGCTTATATCAGACGCCGAGTCTGAACCTGACACCATCATGGCAACTTTCATTCCCTGTATCTCGCTCTCCAGTTCCTTGATGCGACTTCGAGCACTTTCCAGCTCCGCATAGGCTGCTTTCAGCCGAATCTCAAGACGTTTCAGCTCGTCTGTCGCCTCCCTGTAGTGATGCAGCAGACGTCCGGCGTTTGTCTTAAACTCTGCAAGCGTGTTGCTCTTGTCTTTTGTCATATCGTCGAATTTCCTTGCAAATGTATATAATTAAATTGAGTTATCAAAGAAAAAAGCAGTTATGTTTGGTTAAAAAAATGGCAAATCGCGTTTTTTTTCTTCTGAAATGTTAAAGTTTGCATTTCTTGACGGCTACTTTTGTTTTAATTTCTTTTACTTTGTATTTTTGCGAACGTTTTAAATTGTTTTTACATGGAATTTTCAAAAAGAAAGGTTTTCGTTTTGTTGTCTTTGGCTGCTGTTGTCATATTTTTGATGTTCAGAGTGCCAGAGAAGGGCAGCTCGTATTTGTCGGAAAGCGGACGTGTATTCGGCACTTTTTATAAAATAAAGTATGAGGCAAAGGACGGACGGTCTTTGGCGGAGCATTATAAACGCTTGTTCCTGGAGGTGGATAGTTCGCTCTCCACATTTAATAAGGAGTCTATAATATCCAGGTTTAACAGTGGCGAAGATAGTGTGCTTGTCGATTCGCATTTCCGCAATGTTTTTGAAAAGGGCGCGGCGGTCTCTGAAATTAGCGGCGGCGCGTTTGACATGACTGTGGCTCAGGTGGTCAATGCGTGGGGGTTCGGCTTTTCTAAGCGCGATGATGTTTCTGATGAACTGATAGATTCGCTGATGAGGCATGTGGGGTATGGCAAGGTCCGTTTGGTGAATGGCCTGCTTGTGCGGGACGAGGCCGGTGTGATGCTCGACGCTTCTGCAATAGCGAAGGGCTATTCTGTTGATGTTGTGGCAAGGTGTCTTGACTCTTTGGGCGTGGAGAATTACATGGTGGAGATTGGCGGTGAAATCTCTGTGAAGGGCGTAAATCATGAAGGCAGGCCTTGGGGAATTGGCGTGACAAATCCTGTTGACGACAGCACGATGATGAGAACTGAATTGTATGATGTTGTCTATTTGCAGGATAAGGCTATGGCGACTTCTGGAAATTATAGGCAGTATTATCACAAGGGAGGAAAAAAGTATTCGCATACAATTGATCCGCGCACTGGCTATCCTGTTGAACACAATCTGTTGAGCGCTTCTGTTTTTGCGGATGATTGTATGACTGCTGATGCGCTTGCGACTGCCTGCATGGTTGTGGGACTGGATTCGAGCATGGCTATGATAGAGGCGATTCCGGATGTGGAGGGGTTCTTTATATATGCTGATTCGTCGGGCGTTTTTCAGACTAAGACGACTTCTGGCTTTTGTTATGACAAGAAATGATTCTTTATTGAAACAATATTATAGGAGGTATGGCGGAAATGGATTTTGTTTTGCCGGATAGTTTTAAAAAACGCACGGCGGACGCGCTTGGCGAGCGTGAGGCGCAGGCTCTATTCGAGGCTTTGGCTGGTCAGCCGGTGGCGAGCGTGCGCGCTAATGTGATAAAGGGGCAGGTGTTGAAGGATGGCTTGGAGCCTGTGCCTTGGTGCGAGGCTGGAGGTTATCTTGCAGAAAGGCCGATGTTCACGATGGATCCGCTTTTTCATGCGGGCTGTTATTATGTGCAGGAGGCAAGTTCCATGTTCCTTGAACAGGTTTTCCGTCAGTATGTTGATTCAGATTCTCCTCTTGTGCTGGACTTGTGCGCGGCTCCTGGCGGTAAGAGCACGCATATTGCTTCTTTGTTGGGTGGCAGGGGTTTTCTTGTTTCGAATGAGGTTGTCCGTTCGCGCGTGAAGATTCTGGAAGAGAATATGGCAAAGTGGGGGTGCGCGAATGTGGCGGTGACAAATGGAGAACCGGAGGATTTTTCTGGGTTGCGCGGTCTGTTTGACGTTGTGGTTGTTGATGCGCCTTGCTCTGGCGAGGGCATGTTCCGTAAAGACCGGCAGGCGATTGAGGAGTGGTCGGAAGATAATGTGCGTCTTTGCGCGGAGCGTCAGCGCCGTATTCTTGCAGATGTCTATCCTGCGCTGAAGGAGGGCGGTCTGCTGGTTTACAGCACTTGCACTTATAATGAACAGGAGAATGAGGAAAATGTGAAGTGGATTGCGGATTCTCTTGGTGCTGAGGTGCTTGGAGTTGGACTGAAGCCGGATTGGAATGTTGTGGATTCTGGCTTTGGCTGTCATTTTTATCCGCATAAGGCAAAGGGCGAAGGGTTCTTTATTGCGGCTCTTAGAAAATCTCGTGAAGAATTGCCTGTCAGGGTGAAGCCGGTGAAGCGTAAGGATTGCAAAGAGGCTGCTTTTGTGAGAGATTGGCTGCTTTCTGCTTCGGATTATGTTTTTCAGCTGCAGGGTGACGCAGTCGTTGCTGTGCTTGAGAATTTTGCAGATTTTGTGGATAAGCTGCGGACTGAGGTTTCTGTGCTGGCTGCGGGTGTCTATTTGGCTCAGATAAAGGGGAAGGACTTGGTGCCGCTGCAGCAGTTGGCTTTTTCGTGCGCGTTGAATCGTGATGTTTTTAAAAGTGTGAGTGTGGACTGGGAACAGGCTATCGCTTTTTTGAGGCGTGAAAATATGTTTTTCCCGGAAGAGCCTAAAGGGTGGCTTCTGCTTATGTTTGAGGGCACTCCGCTCGGATTTGTGAAAAATTTGGGTAATCGTGCTAATAATAATTATCCTGCGGAATGGAGAATCAGAATGTCGGAGGATAAAGGCAGGTATGTGAAAATTTTGGATAGCGAATTTTGATTAGGTGTATGAGGGTTGAATTTTTAGGGACAGGAACGTCAAATGGTGTCCCGTTTATCAATTGTGATTGTGAGGTTTGCGCTTCTGCTGATTTGAAGGATAAGCGTTTGCGTTGTTCTGCGATGGTGAAGGTGGAAGGCAAGAATATTTTAATTGATTGCGGCCCTGATTTTAGGCAGCAGGCTTTACGTGGAAAGATTTCTAAAATCGACGCTTTGCTGCTGACTCACGAACACTTCGACCATGTGGGCGGAATTGATGATTTGCGGGCTTTTGGCAAGGTCTTAATTTTTGCGGAAAATCGAGTGGCAAACGCTATAAGGCAGATGTTCGCATATTGTTTCGCAAAGTTCAAGTATCCAGGTATTCCGGATATCTCTCTTTGTGAAATTGACGAGCGGCCTTTCTGTGCGGATGGTGTGGAGATCGTGCCGATAAGGGCGTATCATCATTTATTACCTTTGCTGGGCTATAGAATAGGAAATTTTGCTTATGTTACTGATATAAAGACGATTGACAGTGAGAATAAAGCGAAGCTGCAAGGACTTGACGTGCTTGTACTTGGCATGCTGCGTTATAAAGAGCACCTTTCGCACTTGTCTTTTGACGAGGCGATGGCTCTTGTTGGCGAGTTAAAGCCGAAACGCACTTATTTCACTCATCTTAGTCACGATTTCGGTCTGCACGAAACGGAGCAGGCAAAATTGCCTGAGAATGTTTTTGTAGCGTACGACGGACTTGTGATAGAGTGCTGATTACTTGTCAGCCTTTGGGGTTCGTAAAAACAGAACCATGTCTATTGCGGAGGCGGTTAGCACGGCATAAATCCACAATCCGTCGTTTTTCCACATGAAATATATAGCCGCAATGTACAATATTGTGCTGATGCACTGCTGGGCCCGCAGCCTCTTCAGCCTAGGGTCTGTAGTGTCAAACGGATCAAAATATCTGCCGAATGTCATTGCTATGGCTCCGATGCCGTAAACAACTGGAGCTAATGGCACGATGTCAAAAATGCTAATTTTGAAAAATTGCAGGACAACGCCTGCGAAACACAGTATGATACCTGCTTGTTTAAGAAAATCTGCTCTCTGTTCCATGTCGTTTGTCAGTCTGATACAAGAAAAATTACTTCGTCGCTCTTTTTCATAAGATACTTTTCGCGCGCGAACTTTTCGAGGTTTTCAACGTTAGACTTCAGTTCGTTAGTTTCCCGTATGCTTTTTTCAATATCGTTTTTATAGAACGAAATCTGCTCGTTCAGTTCGTCTATTTTAGTGTTCAGCTCTTCGCGTTTGAAAAAATTGTTTTGGTCGAAGAAAAGCATCCATATCCCAAAACAGGCAAGCACCAAAATGTGTTTGTCTATTTTGAGCAATATGTCCTTAGCCTTTAGTAAAAATAACTTCATTAGAGCGACATTTTTTGTTTGCAAATATAATAACAAAAAGTTATTTTCAATGAGCCATTATTGCTTTTTTGCATTGTGTTTTTGTTAATTTGCTGATATGCTGATGTGTTTGTGTTTTTTGAGAAAATATATGTTATTTTGCTTTTTTGTTTTGTAAAAACGTGGTATATTTGCAAATATTTCTGGTTGTTCAGAGCAGCTTGGGGCTGGTAGGCGTATGTGCCTATCAACCGCGAAGCGTGGGAAAAAGTGAGTTTTTTTAAACTTAATATTTTGATTCTGAATAGGTTGGATTAGGATTATTCCTTTTGATAGTACATTCTATATTGCATATCTTTTGTGGCTTATTTTTGAAGGCAGATTCTTGTTTGTTTGATTGTAAACCGAATAGGTTTCAGTTTAGCTTGGAAGATGTGATTTCGTAAATATTTTATGCTATGGCGGTAAGTTTTAAAAAAAGTATCTTGGTTACGGGCGGAGCAGGCTTTATCGGAAGCCATGTGGTGCGTCTTTTTGTGAATAAATATCCGGAGTATCGTATTGTTAATCTTGACAAATTGACTTATGCCGGTAATTTGGCAAATCTGAAAGATATAGAGTCTGCTCCCAATTATCTCTTTGAAAAAGCGGATATTTGTGATTTTGAAACGATTCAATCTATTTTTAAGAAATACGAGATTGATAATGTGATACATCTTGCGGCTGAGAGTCATGTGGATCGTAGTATTCGTGACCCATTTACTTTTGCTAAAACAAATGTCTTAGGTACTTTGACGCTTCTGCAGGTTGCAAAAGAGTTATGGAATGGAAATTTTGAAGGAAAACGGTTCTATCATATTTCAACCGACGAAGTATATGGAGCATTGCAAATGACTCATCCAGAGGGTATTGAACCTCCTTTTACAACCACGGCTTCAAGTGGAGAACATCATCTTGCATACGGTGAGGGATTTTTCTACGAAACAACAAAGTATGATCCTCACTCTCCGTATTCTGCTTCAAAGGCAAGTTCAGATCATTTTGTTCGTGCGTATCACGATACATACGGATTGCCTACCATTGTAACGAATTGCTCTAATAATTACGGGCCTTATCAGTTCCCTGAAAAGTTGATTCCTTTGTTTATTAATAATATTCGTCAGGGAAAACCTCTTCCGGTTTATGGTAAAGGTGAAAATGTGAGAGATTGGTTGTATGTTGTTGATCATGCAAGAGCAATCGATGTTATTTTCCATAATGGTAAAATCAATGATACCTATAATATTGGCGGATTCAATGAGTGGAAAAATATAGACCTAATTAAGGTTATCATTAAGACTGTCGATCGTTTGTTAGGAAATCCAGAGGGAACAAGCGAGCATCTGATTACGTACGTGACAGACCGTGCAGGACATGACTTGCGTTATGCAATCGATTCTACAAAACTCAAGAATGAGTTGGGTTGGGAACCGAGCCTTCAGTTTGAAGAGGGTATCGAAAAAACAGTTCGTTGGTATTTGGATAATCAGGAGTGGATGGACAATATCCTTAGCGGAGATTACGAGAAGTATTACGAGGAAATGTATAAAGGACGTTAAGGTGCCATTAGCATGAAAATACTATGAGAGATTTCGAAAATTTGAAAATTGCCGTTGCAGGAACCGGATATGTGGGTTTGAGTATTGCTACATTGTTGGCTCAGCATCACGATGTTGTGGCTGTTGATGTGGTGAAGGAAAAGGTGGATTTAATCAACGCAAGGAAGTCGCCGATTCAGGATGATTACATTGAAAAGTATCTGAAGGAGAAAGATTTGCGATTGTCTGCAACGTTAGATGGAAGGTCTGCATATGCTGATGCGGATTTTGTGGTGATTGCTGCTCCGACAAACTACGACCCGGTGAAAAACTATTTTGATACGAGTCATGTAGAGGAGGTTATTGATTTGGTGTTGGAGGTAAATCCGGATGCAGTGATGGTAATCAAATCAACTATTCCTGTGGGTTACACTCGAAATCTTTATGTAAAATATGTGGATAAATTTGCTCAAACAGCTTCTCTAAAAGGTAAAAAGTTCAATTTGCTTTTTTCTCCGGAGTTTTTAAGGGAGAGCAAAGCTTTATATGATAATCTATATCCATCCAGAATTATTGTTGGTTATCCGAAAAAAATCGAGGCGGATGGTTTTGAAGATGAAAACAGGGCAATAGAGGCAGTAGCTCATCCTGATATTGAAAGCTATGCTAAAACTTTCGCCCGGTTATTGCAAGAGGGTGCTTTGAAAGAGGATGTTGAAGTCCTTTTTATGGGCATGAAGGAGGCGGAAGCTGTTAAGTTGTTTGCCAATACCTATTTGGCTCTTCGAGTTAGTTATTTTAATGAGTTGGATACCTACGCAGAAGTGAAGGGGCTGGATGCGCAAGCAATCATTCAGGGTGTAGGTCTGGATCCGCGTATCGGAACGCACTATAATAATCCAAGTTTTGGTTACGGTGGATATTGTTTGCCAAAGGATACCAAACAGTTGTTGGCAAACTATGAGGATGTTCCTCAAAATATGATGACTGCTATTGTAGAGAGCAATAGAACACGCAAGGACTTTATTGCGGATCAGATTCTTCGTAAAGCAGGGTATTACAGTTATACAGACCAGTGCGGTTACAATCTGGAGCATGAAAAGGAGGTTACCATCGGCGTTTATCGTCTGACGATGAAGAGCAATTCCGATAACTTCCGTCAAAGTTCCATTCAAGGTGTCATGAAGCGCGTCAAAGCAAAGGGCGCAATGGTGATAATTTATGAACCGACTTTGGAGGATGGAACCACATTCTTTGGCAGCAAGGTGGTGAATGACCTCGAACAATTTAAGTCCCTCAGCAATGCCATCGTGGCCAATCGTTATGATTCCGTTTTGGATGATGTTAAAGATAAGGTTTACACGAGGGATATATTTGGACGAGATTAGGAGAGGTTGTTAGTTCAAAAGAAGAGAAATGTTTAAACTTTCGATTTGACTGCTATATTGTAATGCAAGAGGGTATTGATAAAATGAGTGAAATTTATCATGGAAGCAATCAATCGGTGAAAAATCCAAAGATTTTAGTCCAAGGTTTCTATAAAGATTTTGGCTTTGGTTTTTATTGCACTAAGTACGAAAGGCAAGCTGTCCGTTGGGCTTTGACAAAGAAAGGGACTCATTGCGTAAATGTATATACTTATGAGCCTTCAGAAACGTTGAAAACTAAGTTTTTTGGTAAGATGGATGATGAATGGCTTGATTTTGTTGCTAATTGCAGAATTGGGAAAGAGCATGATTATGATATAGTGGAGGGTCCGATGGCTGATGATACGATTTGGAATTATGTGGAGGACTTTATTCTGAAGAATATTTCGAGAGAGGCTTTTTGGGAGTTGGCAAAATATAAGTATCCGACTCATCAGATTGTATTTTGCACCGAGAATGCTTTAAAAACTATTTCGTTCAAAAGCCATTACACTTTATGAAAAACAAATATTTTCCCGAAGAATCAATATCAACGAATGATTTGTTTTTTGTCTGCTATATGGTAGAACGAGTTGCAAGGAAAATTAAACAGCGCAATTCATACGTTGTAAACCAAATAGGTAAAGAGAAATTATATCATTTTTTAAGTTTGGCACAGGTTCTTCATTCTTCCAATCCTTTGCAAGTTGAGGCTGAGTGGATAGAGGAGTTTAATTTGCAGAATGGAACTTTTGATATTACAAATGTGGATAAGAATTTGTGTGATAAGATTCCTACTCCCCTCGAAATGGGAAGCGTCTATTCTCGTTTGATAGATTCTGTCTCTGAAAATTATGTGGATGGGTTAATCGAAGTTTATAATTCAGACTTATGTGATGTCATAGACAACTATAATTCAAGTGCTTATTATGAACCTTCGTATTATATAACAAGAGCTTATTTGAATGGAGGGTTTTAGTGTTGAGACATTGTAATGAAGAACTTTGAAATGATGAATACAGACACTTGAAACTTGAAATTTGAAACATGACACAAAGAACGCACGTGGTGAATTGAAGCTTTATATTATTAATGCGATTATCATCAATAGAAATAAAAAAGATTATAGATGTTGCCAAAGAGGTATATGGCTCGTCTGTTAAAGTATTTTTATTTGGTTCTCGCACTGATGATTCGAAGCGAGGCGGAGACATCGATTTGTTAATCAGAACAGAGACTCAAGAGAAGTTGGGATTTATGGGGCGAGTTTTGATGCGAGCGAAGTTAAAAATGGTTCTTGGAGACCAGAAGATTGATATAGTGGGAGATCATGAAGAGTCTGATTTTGTTCAAAGTATAATTAATGGTGCTATTTTGTTAAATGATGCAATCTGAAAATAAAATTTTGATAGAAAGAATTCATAGAGAATTTATCATTGCATAAAAGCATCTTTCTCGAATAGAAGAGTGTGTTTCATTGATGAGTAATATGTTTCCTCTTTCAACTGTTTCTTATTCTTTTTTATCTTCAGAAGAGGTTCGATTATTGGATCAATTTATATTCAGATTCTCAAAATTGCAAGATTGTTTAGGAGCAAAGATGTTTCGATATACGTTGCAATTATTGGATGAGGATGTTGAGAATGCTCCCATGCGAGATGTTTTGAATATGCTTGAACGTTATAATTTACTTCCTTCCGTTCAAGAGTGGATGACTCTGAGAGAATTAAGGAACGAAGTTGCACATGATTATCCGTTTGAGGTTGATGATGTTGTTGAATCCCTTAATCATTTGCATGAGAAATGGGAATTGCTGAAAGTGGTATTGTTTCGACTCAAAGAGGTCTATTTGTCTAACGTTAAGGGGTAATCAGTTCCAAGATTTAAGATTCAAAGTTTCAAACAGTCAGCCACTTGACACTTGAAACACGCGTGGTGCATTCTCGAAAGTTCAATTATGTCTGAATTAAAGCAAAAAACAGTAAAAGGCGTTGTGTGGAGTGCCGTTGAGCGATTCTCTGTTCAAGGTATTCAATTTGTGGTGATGATATTCATGGCTCGTATGCTGACTCCGGATGATTATGGGTTGGTGGGTATGCTGGCTGTCTTTATTGCCATTTCTCAGTCATTTATTGATAGTGGATTTTCGCAAGCATTGATTAGAAAGCAAGATAGAACGGAGGTAGATAACTCTACTGTTTTCTATTTTAATATTGTCTTGGGGCTTTTGTTCTATTGTTTGCTATTTGTTTCTGCTCCGTTAATTGCTAAGTTTTACAAAGAGCCTTTGTTGGTGGATTTAACTCGTGTTTTAGGGTTAAGTGTATTGATAAACTCTTTTGTTATTGTACAAAGAGCATTACTTACAGTACACATAGACTTTAAAACGCAAGCCAAGGCTGCATTAGTGGCTTCTATTGCTTCTGGTGCAGTAGGGCTTTATATGGCATCAACCGGGTTTGGTGTATGGGCTTTGGTGGCGCAGCAGTTGGTAAATTTGGGTCTGAATGCCATTATGTTATGGATTCTTTCAAAATGGCGTCCTCAATGGGTATATTCTTGGACATCTTTCAGAGAGTTGTTCTCTTTTGGTTCTAAGTTGTTGGCATCCGGATTGTTGGATACTCTGTATAACAATATTTATCAAATTGTGATTGGTAAGTTGTTTTCAGCTTCAAGTCTCGGTTATTACTCAAGAGCTTCTCATTTTGCAGAATTTCCATCTTCCAATTTGACGGGGATTATGCAGCGAGTTACTTATCCGGTTCTTTGTTCTATCCAAGATGATGATGAGAGATTAGCAAGCGCTTATAGGCGTTTTTTGAAATTATCAGCATTTGTTATTTTTCCTTTGATGGTAGGTTTGGCTGCGGTTGCAAAACCTCTCATTCTTGTTTTTTTAGGTGAGAAGTGGCTGTTTGCGTCAACGTTGCTTTTCATTATTTGTTTTTCTAAAATGTGGTATCCCATCCATGCAATTAATTTGAATTTATTACAAGTAAAGGGCCGCTCTGATTTGTTTTTGCGTTTGGAGATAATAAAAAAGATAATTGGTGTTTCTGTGTTGTGCATAACAGTACCCAGGGGATTGGTTGCTATGTGTGTAGGTGGAATTTTTACATCTTTAATAAATCTTTCGGTTAATACTTTCTATACAGGACAGTTGATTAAAGTCGGCTTTGTTCGGCAAATGATGGACTTGTTTCCTATATTGACTCTAAGTCTAATGATGGGAGTAGTCGTGTATAGTGTTTCTTATTTTTCTACTTTGCAACCATTGTATGGTTTGTTAATAGGTTTGTTAATGGGTGCATTTTTTTATATTTTGTCTGCAAAAGTATTTAAATTTGCAGAGTGGGATGAGTTGATGTTGATATTGCGAAAAAAATAATTATGTGATGGTTGATGTAAAAAAAGAAAGAAGTTCCAATCTGGAATTATATAGAGTGATTGTTATGTTATTAATTGTAGCGCATCATTACGTAGTTAATTCCGGGTTGTTTCAACTGATGGAGTCTTCTCCGTTGAGCGGAAATTCTTTATTTTTGTATCTGTTTGGGATGTGGGGAAAAACAGGTATAAATTGTTTCGTTTTGATTACAGGTTATTTTATGTGTAAATCGGATATTTCTATAAGTAAATTTTTGAAATTACTTTTGGAAGTTTTTTTCTATGAGGTTGTTATTTATTCGATTTTTCTATCATGCGGAGTAGTAAGTTTTAATTGGAAAAGTTTGTTTTTTGCATTAATACCTATAGGTAATGTGGGGAGTGGTTTCACAACTTCTTTTATCTTTTTTTATTTGTCCATTCCGTTTCTTAACATATTATTGAGAAACATGAGTAAAAGACAACATAAATTGCTTATTATTTATTGTTTGTTTATATACACTATTTGGGCATTTTATCCTTTTACAGTTGTGTTTAACTATGTTACATGGTTTATTATATTGTTTTTTATTTCATCCTATATTCGTCTTTATCCTATTAAACGAGATGGAGATGTTAAATTTTGGAGTTTATTGACGCTTTGTTCTGTTATACTATCGTGTTTAAGTGTTATCTTATTAAAGGTTTTAGATGTTTGGTGGCCATATAAATTTATGCAGGATTCAAATTCGATTATGGCTTTAGTGACTGCAGTTTGTTCTTTTATGTTGTTTAAGAATTTAAAGATAAAACAGAGTAAGGTTATCAATTTAATGGGGGCTTCTACTTTTGGGGTATTGTTGATTCATGCCAATAGTGATGCAATGCGACAGTGGTTATGGAAGGATATATTAGAAAATGTGTCTTGGTTTGAATCTCCGTATTTGTGGGTTCATGCGACTTTATCTGTTCTAGTAATTTTTATCTTGTGTGTATTCATAGATCAAATAAGAATTCGTTTTATAGAAAAGCCTTTTTTTTCTAGTTCTATGTATGTAAAATTAGAAAATAATATTCAAAAAATCTTATGGAAGATAAGTTGATAACAGTTACATCTCCACTGCTTCCGAATTTGGATGAATTTCATTCTCTATTGAAAGAAATTTGGGATAGTAAATGGATAACCAATAATGGTAGTTTTCATAAGCAGTTGGAGCAAAAATTGGCGGAGTACTTAAAAGTACCATTTGTCAGTTTGTTTACGAATGGTACTTTGCCGTTGATAACGGCTTTGCAGGCATTGCGAGTTACTGGCGAAGTGATAACAACTCCTTATAGTTTTGTGGCAACTACACATGCCTTGTGGTGGAATGGAATTAAACCTGTGTTTGTTGATATAGATTTGCAAACAGGTAATATCGATCCTGATAAGATTGAGGCGTCGATTACTCCTAAAACAACAGCTATAATGCCGGTGCATGTATATGGAAAACCTTGTGATACAAAAAAGATTCAAGAGATAGCGAATAAATATGGATTGAAAGTGATTTATGATGCAGCTCATGCTTTTGGTGTAGAGGTAGACGGAGAGAGTGTTTTGAACGCTGGAGATATGTCCACATTGAGTTTTCATGCCACTAAGGTTTATAATACGATTGAAGGTGGAGCTTTGGTTATGCATGATGAAGAGACAAAAAAGCGTATTGATTATTTGAAGAATTTTGGTTTTGCCGGAGAGACAGAGGTGGTGGCGCCCGGTATTAATAGCAAGATGGATGAGATGCGTGCAGCATACGGATTGCTCAATCTTCGTCAGGTGGATGCCGCTATTGAGGCTCGTCATCAGGTGGCGATTAAGTATAGAGAGGGGCTGCGGGATGTTGATGGAATTTCTTTTATGGAGGATATGCCGGGGGTGAAGCATAATTATAGTTATTTCCCAATATTTGTTGATGCAGAAAAATATGGTATGACTCGCGATGAATTATATTTCAAAATGAAAGAAGCCAAAGTATTAGGTCGTCGTTATTTTTATCCTTTGATTAGCGAGTTTTCTACCTATCGTGGATTGCCAAGCTCTTCTAAAGGAAACTTACCTAATGCTCACAAAATGGCAGATAGTGTAATTTGTTTGCCAATGCATCATGAGTTAGGTGATGAGGAAATCAAACGAATTTTAGAGTTGATTGTTGTTTAATTGGCGTTTTAGTCAAGTTGAGTGTATAGAAGTTTGTTAAACGAATAAGTAGATGATAAGATGGCAACAATTGTTTTAAATATAGAAGATGAAAGCATGCTTTCTCAGATAAAAAAAGCTTGTTCTTTATTAAAAGGTGTAAAGGAAGTAAAAGTAGTAAAAACTAAAGCTGTTTCTGCCGATTTAGTTAAATATAGTGGTTACAAAGAAGCTATGAGAGATAAACGAGAGGGTAGAGTTTTTCAGGCAGATGGTGCGGATGATATGTTTCAACAAATTTTAGGGTATGTACCGCGTTGAATATACTAATCGTTTTAAGAAGGATTTGAAACGATGAGAAAAACGAGGTTTACGCATCTGGACGTTATAGAGAAGTTGCAAGTCTGCACCTTGTGGCTCTGTGTTTTACGCATGGAGTGCGATTTTAAAGGAGTGGTGGCTCCAGACGTGAATGAAAACGGGAAGAACAGTCCCCAAACGAAGTCGATGATATAAAGTGATGAATTTGTTCGAAAAACATGAGAATGTTTGCCGATTGTTTCTGGTGAAATGATTAAACGACTATCCTTAATTTAAATGTTTTCTCTTTGAGAATTATAATTTGATGTTATATTCTCTAAGTTGATGATATTTAAGGATAGAAGAAAGTAATTTTAGATAAAGTCCTTTTTTTAGTTTTCATAAAAATAGATTAGCATGGTTGATTTTAACGCAATGTATAGGCGTTGTCTCTTTTGGCTAAGGGATTATTTTAAAGGATCCCCCATTAGGAGTCATTATGTTGAATTAAAAAAAATTCAAGAATCTTCATTTGATGAGTGTAAGGAGTTAAGAAATTCTAAGTTAAGATCGTTACTAATTCATGCACAAGAAAATTCTAAGTTTTATTCTGAGATAAAATCTTTGGAAATTAAAGATTTTCCTGTTGTAAACAAAGTATTATTAAGGGAAAAGTTTGATGAGGTAAGGGTGGCGTATGATAAAATTCCAGGACAGCGTGGTGATTTACATATTCAGACAACGTCTGGCTCGACCGGTATTCCGTTTGCAGTTCCTCAAGATACAAATAAGCGGAATCGAAGAATTGCGGAGTTGAAGTATTATGGTAAAGTGGTTGGATTTAATTCTCATGAGAAATTAATTCATTTGAGAACGTGGAATAGATGGCAATTTAAGACACCTTGTCAGATAAAAAACGAAAATATCATTCCATTTGATATTAGTAATATGGGGGACGATAGATTACGAGAATTATGTGAATTAATAAAAGACTCAAAAGCTATTTGTCTTAGGGGATATGCTTCCTCGTTTGATATATTGGCAGAATATGTTAAAAATAACGAATATGTATTTCCAAAACTGAAAATTATTATTGCAGGTTCAGAAATGTTGCATGAGGATACTCGATATAAGGTAAAGAAGTACTTAAGATGCGAAATTATTAGTCAATATGCTAATGAGGAGTGTGGAATTTTGGCTCAGGAAAAAGTGCCAACGGACTTATTTGGAGATGTAATGTACATGAATCATGCTAGTTATTATTTTGAAATTTTAAAATTGGATTCTGATACTTCTGCTGAGTATGGTGAATTAGGACGAATAGTGGTTACAGACCTTACTAATTATGCATTCCCTATAATAAGATATGATACTGGTGATTTGGGGATAATGCAGTCTGCTGATAAATTTAGCAAGGGTTATCCTATCTTGATAAAATTGTATGGACGGCGTCTGGATGTTTGTTATACTACATATGGTGAGCCTTTCTCCCCCATGACTATAGGTCGAATATTAAAGCATTTTGATTCCATATTACAGTGGCAATTTATACAGAAAGCAGAGACTGAATATACTTTGAGGGTGGTTCGTAGGTTAAGTTATGCCGTTGATGAATTGTCGATTATTAATACTTTAAAAGAACAAATAGGGGAGAATGCTATAATTAATGTTGAGTATGTTAATGATATTCCAGTTCTTAGTTCAGGAAAGAGAAAACCAGTTGTAAATGAGTGGAAAAATGCAGAATTGTAAAGGACAAATTTATGCTTTAGGTGTTGGACACAATACGCCAGTATTCATTGATTTGGCTGAAGCTTGTGGTTTTGAGGTTGTTGGTTTGTATCATTTTCAGGAAGGGAGGACTGGAGAGTATTGTTGTGGAATTCAAATTATCGGATCTTTCACTGATTTATTTTCAAAAAGTGATTTGAGAGGATTAAATTTTATGTTAACTATGGGGGCAAATAAAATTCGAGCGGAATTAGCCGATAGAATATTGCAAAAAGGAGGTTCGCTTCCTTCATTAATTCATCCAATGGCTGTTATATCTCGTTTTGCAGAGATTTCTCCAATAGGCGTTTGCATATCTCCATTTACTTATGTGCAAGCAGATAGTATTGTTGGTCGAAATACAATATTGTTGTCTCATGTAAACATATCTCATACAACGACTATTGGGGAAAATTGTTTTATTGCCGGGGGGAGTACAATAGGAGCTTACACAAAAATGGAAAACTTTGTTTTTATTGGGCAAGGAGTTTTGAGTGTTTCAGGAAAGGTTAAAAAGATTGGCGAATCTGCATTTGTAGGTGCAGGAAGTTTACTTATTCGAGATGTTGAGGCAGAAACGATTGTATATGGAAGGCCAGCAAATGTTAGTGAAAAAAGTAAGAATGTATAATGAAAATAGTTCATTTTGTAAACGATGATAAGTTTGTCGATAAGGCGATATCTATATTTGATTCAATTGTTAATGTTGAAAATTCGTATATCTTGGTAAGAGATAAATCGAATGAATCTTTGAGATACATTAAAAGAGTGGAGCGTGTTGACATTGTTCAAAGAACAAATTTAAATAAAAATGATTTTAACAAGTATGATGTCGTTGTACTTCATGGTTGGGCAGTTTTGCCTAATTGCGTGATTAAAGTTATACCGTTTAAGGTAAAGGTTGTTTGGTTTGCTTGGGGTTATGATATATATAGTAATAAGTGGCCGGAGTATAAGTTGATACCTTTGGTAGAAAGGATAAAACCTTTAACAAAAGAATTTTATAAATCATTTGATTGGTATTCTTTTGTTAAAGGTGTAGTAAGGCATCCTTTTGTATTCTTTAATAATTTGTTATTTGGTCGAATTGATTTTGAAAGAGCTCTAAAACGAGTGGATTATTTTTCTGGTGTATTGCCAATTGAATATGAAATGATAAAACGTAGTAACTCTCTATTTCAAGCTCAACAAATATACTTTAGTTATAGTAGTTGTGATATGATTTTAGAAGATAAATTGAATGATAATATAGGACCTACAAATAATTATATCCAAGTGGGTAATTCTGCTAGTGTGTATTCTAATCATTTGGATATATTTGATATGTTATTAGAATATAATTTGGCAGATAGAAAGATATTAGTTCCATTAAGTTATGGCGGAGATGATAGATATGTTAATGAGATTATTAAAATCGGGAAAAAGTATTGGTTGACAGATTTTATTCCTGTGCTTGATTATATGCCGATTCATGAGTATCGATCTTTGATTAAGCAGTGTGAAGTTGCTATATTTGGAGATGAACAGCAGGCTTCTGTAGGTAATATTTTGATTGCGTTATGGTCTGGAGCCAGGGTGTTTCTTTCTAAAACATCAATGTGTTATTCTTATTTTAAAAAAATTGGATGTATTTTGTTTTCTATTCAAGATGATTTAAAGGACCAAATGGAAAATGGGAGGAAACTATCTAAAGTTGATATCTTAAGTAATAGGCGGATTTTGTTGAGGTATCGATCAAGAGACGTGATAATGAATAATTTGTACAAATCAATAGCTTTAATTAAAACCGATATAGAAAATGGAAAGAGTAAAGAAAGTAATTAAATACATAATAGGTTTATTAAACCCCCAATTATTGGCAAAAATAAATTTTAAGAAGTCTGTAGGTTGGAATCTTGATTTTAATAATGTAAGAGATTTTAATGAAAAGATTCAATGGCTAAAATTTTATTCAGATACTTCTCAATGGGAACTTTGGGCAGATAAATATCGAGTCCGAGATTATGTCTCTAAGTGTGGCTTATCTTCAATGTTGGTCAATTTATACGCAGTATTTGATAATTCGAAAGATTTCTCTATAGATGATTTACCTAATAGTTTTATTATAAAATCAAATAACGGTTGTGGAGGAAATTTTGTAGTTAAGGATAAGTCTCGTTTGGATATGGTACAATTAAGGTCTTTGTTAAAAGGATGGTCTAGGGAGCGATTTGGAGTTTTAACAGCAGAACCTCATTATTTGAAAATTCCATTTAAAATTATTGTTGAAGAATTGTTGGAGAATGAGTTTTCGTTTTCAAACTCTATGGTTGATTTTAAGGTGTATTGTTTTAATGGGGAGCCTGAGTATATTTGTGTTTGTTATGACAGAGATTGCATAACCAAAAAAAGTAAGATGAGTCTTTTTGATAAAGATTGGGTTTGTTGTAATAAGTATTTGATTAATAGGTCTGGTGCAATAGACGATATAGAACGACCAAAATCTCTTGATAAGATGAAAGAGGCGTGTAGAAAATTGTCGAAGGGTATTCCTATGGTTAGGATTGATTTCTATGAATATAAGGGAAATCCATATTTTGGAGAAATGACAATGACAAATGCTGGAGGCTATGATACAGATTATACTTTAGAGTTTCGTCGATTATTAGGAGATTTGATCATCTTGCCTAAAAAATAAAAAAGTTATGTTGTATTAAACAAAATTACAAGCAAGTGAAAAATGATAATATTATTTATTCAATAATAATCCCTCATCATAATATTCCTCATCTATTACAGCGTTGTTTAGATTCTATTCCTATTAGAGATGATATTCAAGTTATTATAGTTGATGATAATAGCGATGATAATATAGTTGATTTTGATAATTTCCCAGGAAAAGAACGATCTGATGTTCAATTGGTTTTCACAAAGGAATCGAAAGGCGCTGGTTATGCTCGCAATGTAGGTTTATCTTATGCAAAAGGACAATGGGTTTTATTTGCAGACGCAGATGACTATTTCAATTATTGTATTAATGATATATTAGACGAGTATATTCATTCAGAATCAGACATAGTTTTTTTTAATGCAAATAGTGTAGATTCGCAAACCTATTTGAATGAAAATCGGACAAAGCATCTAAATGAATATATTTTGATGTATAAAAAAAATAGAGAACGTAAAAAGGCAATTGATCTGTTAAAGTATAAGTTTGGGGAACCTTGGTCTAAACTAATAAAACGGTCTTTGATAATTTCTAACAAAATCAAGTTTGACGAAGTCTTAATTCATAATGATACAACATTTTCTTACTTAGTCAGTTTTTATTCTTCTAAAATATCAGTTGATGAAAGAGCTCTATATTGTGTGACAAAAAGGAATGGTTCCGTTAGTCGTACAATAGATGATGTTAGGCTTTTGACTAGGATAGAGGTTTTTTCAAGGTCATCAAAATTTTTTAAAGAACACGGAATTTGTGCGGATGAAAATCGTCATTATTTGCAATTAGCATATTGTTATTGGTATAAAAAGCCAGTATTTAAAAGGGGCTTTATTTTAATGAGAGAAAAAGGTTATAAAAAAATGGAAATAATTTTAGGAATGGTTTTCCCTTCTGTTAAATTATTGTTGAAGAATTTGCTAGGGTATAAAAAAGGATAAGATTTTGTCTATATTAGTGCTAGTCTATAGTAGGTATATTTTATTGTTAAATTATCCTTTTGAGTTAGATCATAAAGATTTATTTACGATTTCTTATAGAAGAAGATTTAGGTATTAAATAAAAGCAACGAATGATGCAAACTTTCGTTTGTTTATCCCAAAAATATTTTTCTTAAATTGCGTAAACTATTTAAATTATTGTTAGGTGGAGAAAAAAAGAATTGAGTATATAGATTTAGCGAAAGGAATTTGTATCTTATTAGTAGTGCATTTGCATGTAGTGGATGTGCAGGAGTACTTTACGAATAATGTTAGTTATGGATTTTTAGATAGGATTTGTTTTTAGTTTAGAATGCCCTTATACTTTTTTTGTCAGGAATATTTTTTAAACTTATGGCGGAGGTATTGCATTTTTTATAAAAAAGGTAAATCGTTTGTTGATTCCTTTTGTCTTTTTTGTTCTCTTGTATTGGTTTTATGGCGTTTGTTTGGGACTATTGGGTTTATCTAGAGAGGATAATTTAGTAGATTTTAGGCGCTTAATAGCCTTTTTTTATGAGGAAGAATACAAAGGATGTGTGTTGTGGTTTTTATTGTGTTTATTTGAGGTAAATATAATTTATTGCTTTATTTATCTTGTTTTAAGGAAAATGTAAAGTGTGGAGCTATTACAGCATTGTTTTTGGGGCTAATAGGGTATTGGATGTGTTTTGAAAAATATTGGGATTTACCAGCTTATTTAGATCGGGCAATTTATTATTTACCATTCTTCTCATTTGGTGAATTGATAAGGCGATTTTCTTCATTCTTAGAGAAAAGTGATGTAAAAGTAGAAGTCCTGTTACTCTTCTTAATGGTTGGAGCATACGTTCTGCTACATCCTGAATTTAATATACTTTCTTCTAAAAATAATATTATTTTATTCTATCTTTTAGGTCTCTTAGGAACATTAATAATATTACAAATATCTAAATTAGTCAAGTATGTTCCAATCGTTTCTTATGTAGGACGATATTCTATTGTGGTGTTATGTTTACATGATTTTTCCCTTGGTTCGTTAGCAAGAATTTTATGGAGGTTTATGACCAATGTTGAATTGGTAGTTTTTGTAGAATTTCTCGTTATAATTTTAATTTTGTATTTTATAATACCTCTATGTGTTAAATATTTCCCATATATATATTTGCGCAAAAAGATTTATTTAAGGTTTCTTATTGCAAAGAATAGTCATCAACTTTTTTTTAGGTGATAACAGTACAATACATATTTCTTCATGTTTTGCTAATAGTAGTTCTATTTTTTTCTTGTAAAAAGATAGATAGTGTAGATCGAAAGTATTATTGGCGTTATGCATTGATCCCTATTCTTGCCTTTGCATTGGAAGAAGGTTTGAGGTGGGGGAGAGGTATAGATTGGTGTCTTTATAGCAAGGTATACGCTGATTTAGGATATGGTATAGATACAGGTCATGAGCCTTTGTTTTCGTTGATTTGGAGTTTTTTCTCTATGTTAGGATTTCCATACACCTCTATAATATTTTTATGCTCGTTGTTTTATATCTTTTCAATCTTTTTTTTAGCGAAACCATTTAGAGGAATATTAAAGATTTTTATTCCGTTAGTTGTCTTGATAACGTCTTTTGCCGCGGAAAATTTAATAAGGTGGTATCTGGGGATTTCTTTTTTATTTATTTCGGTTCGATTATTCTTACAAGGGAAAAATATTCAGGCATTTTTTGTAGCAATATTGTCTGTCTTAGTTCATTATGGATTGATTCTTTTTTTGTTCTTATTACCACTCTTAAAAAAGAAAAATACTATAATGTCTTCTGAATGGTTGTTTTTTTTAAGCTTATTTTTATTAATCGCATTCAGTCCTAAATTTCTAGGACAATTTGCTTTTCTTTTTGATTATTTGACTTTGTTTTCAGTTCGTTTTGATCATTATACAAATGATCCTGTTGGTTGGTTAACAGGTGAAAGCCAAAATGCTGAATTAGTTAGGAGAAATTGGATTTCCACATTTGTGTCTATGTCTCAATATTATATATTTATATATTTTATATATAAGCAATTGCGGATTAAACGCTATTTGATACCTATCTATAATGTTGCAGTTTTGGGAATTATATTATTATCAATATCTTCAGGAATAGAACTTATTGCAAGATATACAAGATTCTTTGAACCCTTTATTTTGATTATTGGTTCTTATGTGTTTTTAGGATTAGTGAACAAGATGAAAAATTATAAGGTATTATTAGTGTTATTGTTTTGTTCGTTTTTTATTCTTAGAAAATTTATATATTTCTGCAATCCTAGTTCATTCCCTCATGAGGTTTTATTGGGTTACGTTTGGAATGATTCACTTTTACCAGCAGATTTAGTAAAATATTATAAATGATTGATATATGGGTAAACTTCTTTCTGTAATAATCCCAACCTATAATATGGAGACATATCTTCCACGGTGTTTGGGTTCTTTTGTGAGTATTAAGAAGGAATTAGATGATTTACAGATAATTGTGGTAAATGATGGTAGTAAGGATGCGTCTTCAAAGATAGCTCATGAGTATGAAGCGAAGTATCCAAACGCTATTGTAGTTATTGATAAAGAGAATGGGAATTACGGCTCTTGTGTTAATGTTGGACTTAAACATGTTCAAGGTAAATACGTAAAAATAGTTGATGCCGATGATTGGGTTGATAGTGAGGAATTAGAAAAATTATTAGTCCAATTGCAATGTTGCGATTCCGATATGGTAATAACTCCGTATCAAAAAGTGTATGAGAATAGTGATGAAATTCAGAGATGCCCTCTTCCTTTAAATTTTGATGAGAGAGAACAAGGTATAGATGATTTTTTCTCAACCGACTATTTTTCTTTTCTGCCCATGCATATGATATCGTATAAGACAATTATCTTAAAAACAATTAATTATCAACAAACAGAAGGAATTTCTTATACAGATTCAGAATGGATATTTAAGCCTATATTTCATGTTAAGACAGTTCAAATGGTTGATGCCAACGTATATAGATATCTTTTGGGTAGAGAGGGACAAACTATGGATCCCAAAGTAATTTTAAGATCACTAAATCAAGAATTGATTGTTCTTAAATCCCAATTAGAGTATCGTAAAAATAATATTAGAAGTATAGTTTCTACAAATGTAAAAAAGTATGTTGATTTCACGATTTGTAGAAAATCCATTCTAATATACACTCAAATGCTATTAAAAGCTTCTAACTCTGAATTTGATGCTAGTGTAGTAGAAAGGATGGAGTTTATGATGAAAGAATTAGCTCCAGAGTTATATGATAAGATGGCTTATTTTGATGCCAGATGTGTTGTGGTTAGGTATTGGAGGAAAAAAAATAAGAGAATGCCATCTGTTTTTAGAATTATAGTGTTAGGATGTTTAAATTTTGTCAAGTTCATAAAATAGGAGGTGAAATGACTGATAATTATCCCTTGATTTCAATTATAGTGCCTTGCTATAATGTAATTCAATATTTGCCAGATACATTAGATAGTTTGTTAAATCAAACATATGAAAATATTGAAATTATTTTAGTTGATGATGGTTCTGTTGATGGAACTTCTGATTTGTGTGATTCCTATTTAAAAAAGGATGATAGAGTTATAGTCCTTCATAAAAAAAATGGAGGTATAGTTTCTGCAAGAAATTCAGGATTTGAATTGGTAAAAGGTGAATGGCATATGTATTTAGATGGAGATGATTGGATTGATTTGGATACATGTGAAAATTTAGTTAAGGCTATTTATCAGAATAGTAATATTGATGTTTTTTTCTGGAATTCTGTGCAAATGTTAGATGGTAAAATTGTAGAAGGAAAGATTGGTTGGATTGTTGATTGTGACCAGAGAATTTATAAAGAGCAGGAATGTGTTGAGTTAGCGAGAAATACATTGATTTATAAATCCGGAATAGCTACTGCATGTTCAAAATTAATTAATACTAATTTTGCAATTAAGAATAAAATAATACATGACAACTCTTTGAGGCAGGGCTGTGAAGGCATTGAGTTTAGTTTGAGATGTTTTTACAACGCCGCTTCTTCTTGTTTTTTGAATAAAAATTATACTAAATATAGGTATGTTCCAAACTCAATTTCAAAGTCTATAAGTGAGCGGAATGTTGAATATATTACTGATTGTTTAAATGTTATAGAGAAGTTTATTGGTGCACTCCCAGAAAAACAATCTTTTTACCCTGCTTTTTGTCAGAGAGTTTGTTACGCAATAATAGCATTTGCAATGAGTACGTATTTTCATCCTCAAAATAAGGAAAAGTATCTTTTTAGAAAAAATAAGTTTAAAAAGGTTTTGAGGTCAAATCCTTTGTATAAGGAGGCTATCAGTAAGGTTGATTTGGGAGGGCTAGACAAAATGAGAGGATTAGTTATAAGGATGATAAGAGTTAGATTTTTCTTAGGTATAGAAATTATGTCTAACGTGAAGCAATTTATGTTAAAAAGAGGTAAATTTAACTATTGAAATGAAAAATAAAATAGCTCTGGTGACGTGTTATTTTCAGCATAATTATGGCAGCCAATTGCAAGCCTATGCTACTCAGCAATTTTTTCAAAAGTTGGGTTTGAAGACAGAAACTATCCGTATAGATGGTTTGAAGAGAGAAATTAATAAAGCAAAATACAGGTACTTTCTGTCAAAAATATTTGATTTAGGTACTATCAAAGACAAATTAGCAACAGTAAAAAAGAAATCAGCTAAAATTTTTAAGGGAGGAGAATTTGTGCAGGGGATAAAATTACGGGAAGCAAAATTTAATGAGTTTTCAGAGTCCAAGTTTAATCTATCTCGAATATATTATTCAAAAGATGAACTTAGTAGAAATGCAAAATTATACGATGCATTTGTTGTGGGAAGTGATCAGTTGTGGTTGCCTAGTAATATAGAGGCGGATTATTATACTTTAAATTTTGTGCCTGATGATATTTGTAAAATTTCTTATGCAACAAGTTTTGGTGTTTCCTCTTTGCCTTTAAGGCAGTCTATTTTAGCCTCTAAATTCTTAAAACGGCTAAATTATATATCAACGAGGGAAAAGTCAGGAGTTGAACTTGTATCTGAAATATCAGGTAGAATAGCAACGTTAGTTTGTGATCCAACTATTTTATTTTCAGGTGAGCAGTGGAGTTCTATGCTTGCTTTAGACGAAAATAGATTAGTTAAATCTAAATATGTGTTTTGTTATTTTTTAGGTAATAATCGACATCATAGAGAGTTTGTAAAAAAAATTGCCTCGAAAAGGGACTGGAGGATTGTTCAATTTAAGCATTGTGACGAATATATAGGAGCAGATGAAAAGTTTGCAGATTATGCTCCTTACGATTGTGGACCAAATGAGTTTATTAAGATGATTAGAGATGCAGAATTTGTTTTTACGGATTCATTTCATTGTACTGTTTTTTCAATGTTGTACAAAAAGGATTTTTTCTCATTTAGACGTTATAGTGCAGATGATTCAGTGTCTACTAATTCTAGACTATATAATTTATTAGAATTGTGTGATTGCAGAAGTAGATTGCTTAGTGGGTATGAAAATGAGGACGAGGTAATGATTAGTAACGTAAATTTTGATAGAGTTTCTGAAAGGCTAAAAAGTCTTAGAGATTACTCTTCTGAATGGATTGTTTCGTGTTTGAAAAAAGAGGGGATTTTGTGATGATTGAAATTAAAGATAAAAGGAACTGTTGCGGTTGTGGTAGTTGTTCTTCAATTTGTCCTAAATCATGTGTTTCAATGAAACCTGATGAGGAAGGTTTTTTGTATCCAAGTGTTGATAGAGAAAATTGTATAAATTGTGGATTGTGTGTTAAAGTTTGTCCTATTTTAAATAGAAAAGAAGAGCAAGAAAAAGAACAAAAAGCCTTTCTTGTTCAACACGTTGATGATGTGATTTTACGAGAAAGTACATCTGGCGGAGCTTTTACAGCAATAGCAACGTCGATTATAGAAAAAGGGGGAGTTGTATTTGGTGCTTCGTTAAATGAAAATTTTGAATGTTGCCATACTTTTGTTGAATCTGTTTCTGGTTTAAGTAAATTTAGAAATAGTAAATATGTTCAGAGTAAAATAGGAAATTCATTCGTTCAAACCAAGAAGTTTTTAAAAGAAGGTCGTTTCGTTTGTTTCTCAGGAACTCCTTGTCAAGTAGAGGGGCTTTTAGCTTTTTTAGGAACAGATTATGAGAATTTGATAATAGTAGATGTTGTTTGTAGAGCATGCCCTTCACCTAAAGTTTTGGAGAAATATTTAAATGTACAAAGTAGTCAAGGTGACTTAAGAAAAGTTTTATTTAGGAATAAATATTATGGTTATAAGTATTCAACACTTTCTTTATTTAGAGATTTAGAAGGAGATTATCATGAAGGAATAGATACAGATGTTTATTTGAGGGCATTCTTTTCAAATTTGTCCGTGAGACCAAGTTGTTATTCATGTGCATTTAAAAAGAGATATAGATTATCAGATTTAACCATTTGGGATTGTTTTGACGTCTATAAATATTCGAACAAGTTAAATAATGATAAGGGTGTTACGAAAGTTTTGGTTCAGTCTGAAAAAGGACTGCTCTGGCTTGAGTTAGCTAAAAAGTATTTGAATGTTCAAGCTGTAATTCCCGATGATTTAATTAAAGGTAATAGAGAAATGTTTAACTCTGTTTCGTATAATTCTAAAAGAGAACAATTTTTCGAAGAACTTAATCAAATGGAGCCTAGGATTGTATTCGAAAAATACTTTCCTATAACTTTTCGGCATAGAATAGAAAAAAAAATAAGATTGTTCTGTATTCGTTGGGGAGTGTATAGTTTTGCAAAAATGATGTTTAATAAAGTTAGAGGACAAAGAGAAATAGAAAGGTAATCTTTTTGGTTACAAAAAAATCCAATAACAGCTCTTCTAACTTATGCAAAAGAGAGTTTTGTTGTGCAAATATACAAGATAAAAAGAATGTAATGTTTTTTAAATTGTTTTCATTATTTTTATTTTGCTTCTTCGTGAATCAGTGCATGTTTTCTCAGATGTTTGATTGTAAGAAAACTTTGACGAATCATTTTGGATGTTGTTCGCATATAACAAGAGATTCGAAGGGAAAATATGATTTTCCGATTAGGGACGAAGAATTATCTATTTATTCCGAATTAAAGATTAATTGGTGTAGAGCTGATTTAGATGCATATTCTGTTATGCCCCCAAAAAATGGAGCGTGGAGACCTCAGATTTTTGATTCTGTATTGGTCAGTTTGCGAAACTCTAAGACAGAATTTTTACCCATATTAGATAGAGCATATAATGGGAAATTTGCGTGGGAAGGAATTTGGTTTGAGCAATATTTGAGATATGTTTCCAATAGGTATAAAAATGATTATTTGTATTGGGAAGTAATGAACGAGATGGATTTAGTTAAAAGTGAACGAACGAATGTTTATGAAGGATATTTACAAGCTCTAAAAAAGTCTTATTCTGTTCTTAAAGAGAGCAATCCTAAAAATCAAGTGTTAAGTACTAGTTTTTGTGATGTTGAATATAAACTTTTAGACTATTTATGTGAAAATGAAGGCTATAAATATTGGGATATTCTAAATATTCATTCTTATGCTATTCCCGAAGAACTTCCTCAAACATTTCGAAAGGTTAAACTAAGAATGGATAAGTATGGCTGGTCTTCTCCTGTTTGGTTGACAGAGTGCGGAATGAGTTCTGCTCAAATAAAAAAAGAATTGACGAATAAAGGATTTTATGAAGAGGTGCTGCCTTCAGCAATAAAGTCTTTGGGTTTCAATTTAAAGGATGTTGACATAGCAGTTGTTAGAGATGGCGGGTGGGGATACAGTGCTCTGACTTCGAGTGAAATTGATGCTTATTTGAGAGGTATTTGTAAAAGTGTTAAGAGTGTGAGTCTTAATGAAATAGGTGATTTGGCGATCGATGACTATCCGTTTTTAATAGTGTCCGGATCAGAAGAGTTTCCAATGAAATTCTTCAATTCTGTAGTAGAATTTGTGAGAAAAGGAGGTACTATAATTTTGACTAAGGGTATTCCTTTTTATTACGACTTGCAAAAACAAAGTGATGGGAATTTTATAAAAAAGCAAGTTAATGATGCTTTTTTATATAAATTACATATGTCTGCATTATTTTGGTGGAGTAATAAAGCTAAAAAACTTTCGGTTCCAGAGGTGCCCTCAAAAGTTAATTCAAAATTCTCCTATAAATGGGACTTTTCAAAAAGCAGGTCTGCGAGGTTTCTATCTGCAGAAAATCTAAAACAAGGAGATGTTTTAGTGCCTTTAATAACGGCAGGTAATGATAAGTTTGAAGGTGTTGTAGCTGGAATTTACAAGTTAGATAGTGATTTGAAAGGCAATATAATTTTCCAAACAAGATTGGATAGAGAACCAAATTTAAGAGGAGACAGAGAGCAAGCAAGGCGATTAGCTAGAATATTTCTTGTGTCTTATGCATTCGGAATAGAGAAGGTTTTTTGGTATAATTTTCGTTCACGAGAGTCTGATGATTTTGATAAAGAATCTCATTTTGGATTGGTACATAGAGATTTATCGCCTAAACTTTCGTTAAAAGCATATCAAACTTTGATTAGGTTTTTACCAGAAGGTTCTACTCGACCTATTATCTCTGTAAATGAAAATTTGTATGTTGCTCATTGGGAAAACACGTCTAAAAAGCATGTTTATGCTATATGGAATCCTAAAGGTATTCAAGAAGTGAATTTGGAACAGTATCAGAATATAAAGGTCTATAATTATATTGGTGAGGAAATTAAAAATATTTCTCATTTAATAGTCGAAGATGAGGTTGTTTTTATAAAGTCGGATAGTTTATTGGTATTTAATTAGGAACATGAGGGATCTTCGTATATTTCAGCTTAATAGAGAAGTCGAGCGATATCTTTTAATGTTGCTAAGTATTTTACTAAATTTAAAATCCAAACTATTTTGTTGTGTTCAAATAAATTTAAGGTAGAGGAGTTTAGCCCTTTTTACAAGCTGATTTTCAAATTCCAATGGTTAGAGAATTTGATAAAAAAGATTTTTTTTCTCTGCTATATTTGCTGTTCAGCACGAAATAAAGGAGGTAAAACTATATATTGCTAATTGGTATATCAGTAGAGTTGGTGTTATTGGTCGTATAGCATCAATCGCTATAAGAACAATAGTTTTATATAATGCTCAGGGTGGCATTATATATGAAAGTGTCAAAGTGTAAGCATATGTTTTTGTTTTTTAGATGATTTATTATCAATATTGACAGATAGAATTATTTGTATTTCAGAAAAATAAAAATGATGTGCTTCTGTTGGTGTAATATATTTTATATGGGTAAATAAGCCTTTAACTTCATTAATATTTTAGAAAATTTATATGAAAATACTACATATAACTCAAATGATAGGAGGTTTGGATGTGTATGTCGGGAATGCTATCCTTTATTCAAATGAAGAACATGAGTATGTTGTTGTACATGGTAAAGAGGATAGAAGCGAGGTTTTGTCTCGTGAGAATTCTTGTGTGAAGGAATATAAAGTTGATTTGTATAGGAAAATTAATTTATTTAATGATTTCCTTTGTTTGTTGCAAGTTGTTAAGATAATTAAAAGAGAGGAGCCAGATGTTATTCATTGTCATTCTGCAAAAGGTGGCGTTGTCGGGAGAATAGCAGGATGGATAACTAGAAAAAAAACATATTATACACCTCATGCATTTTCTTTTTTATCAGCCAATAAAGGGTATAAGCGTAAATTATATCTATTCTTGGAAAGGATTTGCAAACTAAATTCGTATTTGTTGGCCTGTTCTGAATCGGAAAGAGAAATAGGGTTAAATGAAGTTGGTTATAAAGTTGATAGAGCTCTTGTTTGGCGTAATTCAGTTCCTATGCCGAGATTTATAGATGATTTTAGCTTAGATTATAAGTGTCCTTTCATTTGTTACATAGGTCGTCCTTCTTATCAAAAGAATACACTTTTTTTGATTGATGTTGTTAAAAAAGTAACTGAAAAGAAGCCAGGAATAAAATTTGTGTTGTTGGGTGTAGGGCATTATTCTCCATTGCTAGAGGTTGTTAAAAAGAAAATATTAGAATTAGATTTAGAAGACGTTGTTGAGTTAGTTCCATGGTTAGAACACGAAGAGACAATGAGTTATTTAAATAAATCGTTATTTTATTTGACTGTTGCGAAATATGAAGGTCTTCCGTTAGCTGTTGTTGAAGCAATGGCATTGGGCAAGGCTATAGTTGCATCTGATGTAGTTGGGAATAGGGATTGTGTTATAGATGGTTATAATGGGAGACTAATTAAGGAAGATGATGTTTCAGAATTCTCAAAAACAATTTGTTATTTGATTGATAATGAAGAGTGTCGTAATCAGTATGAAGTAAATTCTAAAATTATGTTTAGAGATTCATTCGATATAACGAGTAGAATTTCATTATTGTACGAAATATATATGAAAAAGTAAACGTTCAAGTAATTGTCGTTTTACCATCTTCTCATGAAGGGTTACCTATTGCGCTATTAGAGGTAATGAGTTATGGGTTGCCTGCAGTTGTGAGTGATATTCCTGCTAATCTTGAGGTTGGTCTTCCTGATTCAGATTATTTTAAAGTAGGTGATGTAAATCATCTTTCAGAAGTGTTGAGGCGGAAGTTAGATGAGATTGCCCAATACCCGCGGATAGCATACGACATGACCAAGTATAAGTGGGATACTATTGCAGAGCAGACGATGGAGGTGTATAAATCTATTTTGTAGTAAGTATCCAATTTGGGTGTCTTGCCAAGTTCGTTTAGAAAATTTATATTTGCGACAAAAATAAGGAGCGATGTGATAAACAGCAAAGAAATAGATCGTGCGAAGTTTATCAAAGATGCAGAAAATAAAAAGAGTGAAACTCAAAATAAATTTAAACGGAGTCTTAAGTTTAATTGAAGTTTACAAAAATGGGAAAACAAGAAAATACGCAAAAAAGAGAGGGTGTATATTTTGAAAAAATGTGTTCTACTCCCTCGTTTTACTCTCCAAATATTGGAATAATGAAGAAGGTTTTGGATAAAAAATCTTCAAATTATTCTAACTTAAAAGTATTTCTTCAAAAGATTTATGAAGCGCTTTACCCTAATTTGGATATGTACAATATCTATGAATTTCTTCAACAGTTAAATCACAATGATAAAATAGTTCAAAGTTCATCTTTGCTTGAAGACAGTTTAGAGAACTTGGTGGAAAAATATCCGCGATGGCAACCTGCACGTGCACGCAATAATGGTAGTTGGATTCAAATTGGTTACTCGTTAAAAGAAGACAATGGGAAAGTTTATCCTGCTCAACCTGAAGACATAAAGGTTTATGCTACGTTTAAGGATTCAAATATTCAAGATGTATATGTCAAATCAATTGAGTATTTGTTGCAAAATGCGAGGAACGTTTTTGTTGCAAAAATAGCAACATGTAACAGAGCCGACCAAACATGTTATTGGCTTTCAAAAGAAGATTTTTCTCATTTGGAAGATTTTTATAAATCGTATTCTGACGAATTAGTAACATCTATGCCGCTTGTTGCATATAAAGGTAAGTTGGGAATTAGTAAAGAGTTTCCTGATGATAGCCATAATGCAACCCAAGCTGATATTATTGCGGACTATTTGAAAGATATAAAAGATGTTGCGCAAATTGATGTTGAAGATATGTATAATAATTTCATTGCCAAATGGAATAAGGGTGATTGTGAAGAAAGACATTATTGCAAATTTAAGAATATGTCGGCGTTTTCTTTTGTTGTAATATTAGACACTTTGGACGCTGTTTTAAGTGCAAAAGGACTGACAAATGATAGTTTTCTTCTAAATGATGACAAGAAAATTTGGTGGGCTCTTTATCAGAGTAGAAGCTGGGAAGAGGTTAACAGATATTTAAAAGAAGAAGTTTAATTTAAATACCCGTTATACGCTATTCAAAGAACTCCAACACGCAAGGGTTATGGCATCTTGGTCTTGATGTATCTGACAAGATCAAGTATGAGCGGGATACAATAACGCTCGGGCTGTAGAGGTGAATAAGAAGAGACTGCGACTCTAACTCCGGAGTGTATGGATAAAATGATAATTCATGAAGTTGAAGAAGAATTGTTATTTCCTTTGAAGATATTATGCGGCTCAATTTTGAGCCGTTTTTTGTATTAAAGAGTTTTTGAAGATTTGCACAAACGATTTTATATAAATTTTGTTTCAACTTTATGAAATCACATTGAAACCATTATCTTTGTGGTAAAATCAAAAGTTTATGGAGCAGACGTTAAAAAACTTGCCAATCGGCATTCAGGATTTTGAGAGCCTTATAAATGATGGCTATTTGTATGTGGACAAAACGGCTTTGATGCATAGTCTTGCCTCCACTGGTCGTTACTATTTCCTATCTCGTCCCCGTCGGTTCGGCAAAAGTTTGCTTATCAGTACTTTGAAAGCCTATTTTCTTGGTAAGAAGGAGTTGTTCAAAGGTTTGGCTGTTGAGCAGTTGGAGCAGAAATGGACGGTGCATCCGGTGCTGCACTTGGATTTTAATGCGTGTCTTTACAACGACAGAAGTGCGTTAGAAAAACACCTCTCTTATTATTTGTCGAAATGGGAAGACCAGTATGGAAGATGTGAAGATGAGACGTCCATTA
This sequence comes from uncultured Bacteroidales bacterium, assembly GCA_937915765.1. GTDB lineage: Bacteria > Bacteroidota > Bacteroidia > Bacteroidales > Paludibacteraceae > RGIG9379. The sequence continues at coordinate 33,532 of CALGHE010000021.1, forward strand.
ATTCAAGGTTTCAAGGTGTTATCAAACGAGCATACGAGAAGAGCGGTCAGCGAGTGGTGTTACTTGTAGATGAGGTTGACAAGCCGATGCTTGAGACGATTGGCAATGAAACATTGCAAAGAGAGTATCTTGATATTTTAATGGGCTTCTTTAGCCCTTTAAAAAGCATGGATGGCTACTTCAAATTTGCTCTTTTAGTTGGTATAACCGGATTTAGACCGGAAACGGTTTTTGGCGATTTAAACAATCTGACAGACATTTCTATTGACAGACGATATAATGATATTTGCGGCTTTTTGGATGATGATCTGAAAGGAGTGCTTGCCCCATACATACACAGGTTAGCTGATAAACAAAAATATACGATTGAAGATGCGTACAGTAAAATAGACAAACTTTATAATGGCTACCATTTCTCGGAAAACACTCAAGGTGTTTATAACCCATGGAGTTTACTCAATTCATTTAGCAAGAATGATTTCGATAGTTATTGGTTTCAGTCAGGCTCTCCAAATTATCTTGTAAAATTGCTAAAAAGGGATGATTGTAACTTAGAAACAACTATTGGAGCTGTGATAGACCCATATACGCTGAAAGGGAATTCTTGGTTGACTTCAGCTTGTTCAGTTTCGGTGCTGTACAAATGTGGGTATTTGACAATCAAGGAATACAAGTCTCGTATGAAGTTGTACAAGTTGGATTTCCCTAATGAGGAGGTTAAACGCGGATTTCTGTACTATCTGATACCGCATTACACATCAGCTCGACCAAGTGCTGCCGCTTTTGAAATAAAGAGTTTTGTAGAGGAGGTGAGGTCGGGAGACGCGGAAGGTTTCATGAACCGTTTGGAATCATTCTTTTCCAACACTCCGTATGACTTCATTAAAGATACCGAAAATCACTATCAGAATGTGCTTTTCATCTTGTGCAACCTTTGTGGTTTCTATACCAAGGCAGAGTTTCATACTTCCAACGGCAGAGTAGATATGACCATAGAGACGGCTGATTATGTCTATATTTTCGAGTTTAAATATAATGACACAGCAGAAAAGGCGATGGAGCAAATCAAGGAGAACTATGTTCAGCCATTTATGGCAAGCGGCAAGAAGATTGTTTTGATTGGTGCGAATTTCAGTGGCGAGACGAGGAATATTGACAAGTATTTGATTGAAGACCTGTAAGAATAGGTGTCAACCAAGTGTAAAAAGAATAGGGCGAGTTTTTAATCTTGCTACATTCAATATAACAATTGTAAGGAATAAAAAAGACAATATGTGTAAATACGATTATTTAATTGTTGGCTCCGGATTGTTTGGAGCAACGTTTGCCTATATGGCGAAGAGGGAGGGAAAGTCTTGTTTGGTTATTGATAAGCGTCCGCATTTGGGTGGAAATGTTTATTGTGAGAATATTGAAGGGATCAATGTGCATAAATACGGTGCGCATATTTTTCATACTTCCAACAAGAAAGTGTGGGATTTTGTAAACTCGATTGTGGAGTTTAATAGGTACACTAATTCTCCGGTGGCAAATTATAAGGGAAAACTTTATAATCTGCCATTTAATATGAACACTTTTTATCAGATGTGGGGAGTGACAACTCCGGAAGAGGCAAAGGCGAAGATAGAAGAGCAAAAGGCAGAAGCAGTTGCTAAAATGGCAGCGGAAGGCGTTTCTGAACCTCGAAATCTGGAAGAGCAAGCTCAGTTGTTGATAGGTAAGGACATTTACGAAGCTTTGATTCGTGATTATACAGAAAAGCAATGGGGCAGAAAATGTACGGATTTGCCTCCATTTATAATAAAACGTCTGCCGGTCCGTTTCGTGTTTGATAATAACTATTTCAATGATTCTTACCAAGGAATTCCAATGGGAGGGTATAATAAGTTGATTGAAGGTTTGTTAGCTGGTATTGAAACTAAAATAGGGGTTGACTTTTTTGAGGATAGAGTTTATTGGAGCGGTTTGGCTGATAAGGTTGTGTTCACTGGCAAAATAGATGAATTTTACGATTATCGGTTTGGGAAATTGGAGTATCGTACCGTCCGATTTGAGGAGGAAATTCATGATTGTCCAAATTTGCAAGGAAATGCGGTTGTGAACTATACAGAGAAATCTGTGCCTTATACTCGCAGCATAGAGCATAAGCATTTTGAAATGTTTGGTCAGGCTGTGTACGATTGTCCGAAAACTGTTATCTCTAAAGAGTTTTCAACAGAGTGGAAAGAGGGCATGGAACCTTATTATCCGGTTAATGACGATAAAAATAATGCCTTATATGCAAAATACAAATCGTTGGCGGATGCAGAAACTAACGTGATTTTTGGAGGTCGTTTGGCTGAGTATAAGTACTATGATATGGCTCCGATTGTGGAGAAAGCGCTTTCGTTTTGGGAGTAAACCTCAAAGATCGAACTTAAAGAGAAGGCGTGAGAAAGCGTCAGATGAGAAAATGGCTGTCTAACAAGTTTAGGTGGCCTTTCTTTTTTTGTGATAATTTTTGTCTTGAGTATATGAAATCTGTTTTAAACGATTATCTTTGCACAAAAAAAATCGGAGAGAGAATCGCTTGGAGAATTGTCAAGGCTTTGTTTGTTGTTACTCGGACACTTTTTTTATTACGCAGAAGAGTCTCTTGTGACAGTTTAAGTAAATCCTTGTTTAATCCGTTTAAGGGGCTGCTTGCCGATTTTAAAGCCTATATTCTTGGCTGAAATATTGAAAATTTGATGTGTTTTGTATAAGTTTGGCCGAGATGATTTTAATGCGTTTCGAACCTAATTTATAAAAATTGCATAACTTAAAAAAACAGGGAATTATATATTATGCAAAAAAGTCCGTTTCTTTTTTCGCCGTTGTTGCGGTATAGAATTTGGGGTGGAAATCGAATCCCGTTGTGGAAGGATTGTGCTGTGGATGTTCCGGTGGGAGAGAGCTGGGAGGTTTGCGGACTAACTGGCGATTCGTCTGTTATTTCTAATGGCGAATATGCAGGACAGAGTTTAGCTTCTGTAATAGAAAAATATCCGGTAGAGATTTTAGGGCGGTCTGTTGTTGACAGGTATGGGTGCAAGTTGCCCTTGTTGGCGAAGTTTATAGATGCGAAGGCCGACCTCTCTATTCAGGTGCATCCTAATGACGATATGGCGCTTAGGGAGCATGGGTCTTTGGGCAAGACGGAGATGTGGTATGTCGTGGACGCAGTTCCTGATGCATGCCTTTACGCAGGGTTCAGGAGAGAAATAACCCCGGAAGAGTATAAGGCCAAAGTTGCGGATGGCACAATAACGGATGTGCTTGCGAGGCATAATGTCAAAACAGGTGATGTCTTTTACATTCCGGCAGGAAGGGTGCACGCAGTGTGCAGTGGAGTCTTGATTGCTGAGATTCAGCAGAGTAGCGATATCACTTATCGTATTTTTGATTACAATAGAAAGGATAAGGACGGGAAAGAGCGTGAGTTGCATACCGAACTGGCTGCTCAGGCTCTGGACTATCAGGTGGAGAAAGAGTATCGTACAGAGTATAGTCAGAATACCCAAAAGGCTAATCATTGTGTAGACAGTCCGTTCTTTAGTGTTCGGGTGGTTGAAGCGGAAACCCCGTTTCATCGAAATCTTCTGAAGTATGACTCTTTCGTCATTTCCATGTGTGTGAAAGGTTCGTGTGAGATAAAGACACGGCAGGGCGGAGAGTCTGTGGTGCTGAAAGAGGGCTTTTCCTGCCTTATACCGGCTTCGGTTGCTGATTATGACATTGTGCCGATAGACGGGTCTGTCAGATTGCTGGATGCTTATATTGATAATATGGACCGCAGCCTTTGGGGTATGGCGTCCAGATTTTTGCATCTTTCTTACAAGTGATAATGCTTTTTTGTGGTTCTTGCGTGTGAAAAAATAGGAGTCCGGATTTGACTAGTTCTAATCCGGATTTTTGTTTTGTTTCAAAAAAAATTGACATAGATTAATAAAATGTTGTGAAAATGAAAAAAAATGATTAGTTTACATGCACTTTTGTGAAAATTGGTGTTTGTTTTTTGTCAAAATGCAACTTTTTTGTACTTTTGTGAGTGAAAAAGATTCTCGGGCTGTTAGTTTCTTGTAACTATCAGCGGCGAAGCGTTGGGAAAGGTCTTGTTTTGGAGGTGTGTGTTCTGTTGCTTAATTGGTTTTGTTTTGGGTTTTGTTAAGTCTGAAATCCCCTTTAAATACAGTCTGTTCTCAAGTTATAGGATGGGAGTGATGCATCCGGTTGTAACGTAATCAATAATATAACAAAGATATATGAAGGTCAAGTGTTGGATTCTTTTGATGTTGTCCGTTGTGCTTTTCGGAAGCTGTTCTTCAACGAAAAAAGTTGTTTATCTTCAGGGAATTGAAGATATGCCGTCAGATTCGATGCCGGTGATGTATTATGACGCTCGTGTCAAACCTAAAGATTTGCTGATTATTACGGTAAATAGTTTTAATCCGGAAATTTCTAAGCCGTTCAACTTAGCGACGTCTGTAGGCGATGCTGGGTCTGACGACGGTTCGCTCAAGAATTATCTTGTGGATAGCGATGGCTTTATAGATTTTCCGGTGCTAGGCAAGATAGAGGTTGCGGGAATGACGAAGGGGGAGATAGAAAACCAGTTGAAAGAGAGGCTGAGCATTTATTTGAAAGAGCCACCTTTGGTTATGGTGCGTATGGTTAACTATAAGTTCACAGTGTTGGGCGAAGTTGGAAGTCCGGGTGTTTATGTGGCTTCTAATGAAAGGGTTAACATATTTGAGGCGATAGCTCAGGCTGGAGATATGACGATTCAGGGCCGGCGTGACAATGTGAAGCTTATACGTGAGCATGTGAATGGTAAAAAAGAGGTTGCTGTGCTGGATTTCAGAGATCCGAATATAATCAATTCTCCATACTACTATTTGCAGCAGAACGACATGATCTATGTAGAGCCTAATAGGCAAAGGGCTGGCGACCGTGTCAATGGAGGAGCTTTTTCTAAATTTACAAGCGTGTTTTCTTTTATTTTGTCATTGGCTACGCTCGGCTTGACGGTGGGACTGACAATATATAACGGAGGCGAGTAATTGTTTTATAAAAAAATATTTTATGGCAGGTAGAAATAGAGTGAACGAAGAGTTGAAAGTTCAGACTGAAGCAGGTAAAACCGATATAAAAACTGTTGTTTTTCAGTATCTTAAATATTGGTATTTGATTCTGATGTCGGTTGCTGTGGCTCTTTGGATAGGAAAGGTTTACCATGACAGCAAAATACCTTTGTATTCTGCATCGGCCCAAATATTGATTAACGATGACTCGAAAGGGGCAAATAATGAGCTTGCTATTTTTGAGGGTATCGCGATTGAAAAGCAGAGCACTATGGAGACTGAGATTTTGGAGATGAAGTCGGTCACTTTCATAGAGAAAATCATTACAGAGCTTAAGCTTTATGTGAATTATATAGGTTATGGAAGATTGTCTAAAAAGACAGACCTCTATGAAGATTCTCCTATAGTTGCAGATGTCTCTGGCTTGTCTTTGTCAGATTTGGACTTTGTTGGAGTCTGGCTTCATTTTGAAAAAAACGGAACGGTAAGAGTGTCTGAAAACGGAGAGTTGACAGATGCGTCTCCGGTCGTGAAGGAATTTCCATATTCTGTGACAACCAATTACGGCGAGGTTGTTCTGCATAAAAAGTTTGATGTTGATGCCGCAAAATACAATAAGATCTTTGTAGGCATCTCGAATCCGTCGGCAGTGGCGAGGGAGTATATATCAAGTTTGTCTTTGAGGGCGGCTGGGAAGGGTGCTCCGGTTTTGTCTATGTCGGTCGTCTCAACGAACAGGTCTAAAGGAGTCGATTTTTTGAAGGCTTTGATTGAAAAGTATAATAAAGCGTCTGAAAATGAGAAGGATATGATTTCTCAGACAACATCAAAGTTCATTGACGACCGTATCAGGTTGTTGTCAGAAGAGTTAGGTACGACAGAACGTAAGATAGAGGGGTTCAAAAAGAACCAAGGTTTGATAGAGGTGGCTTCAAATGCGCAGCTTGTGTTACAGGAAAATACTGAGTACGAGAGGAAAAAGTTGGAAAACGAAACTCAGATCAAGCTGATTGAGTATTTGAAGTCTTACATTGATAATCCGAAGAATAAGTTGTCTGTTATGCCTTCCAACATAGGTATTGAAGATGAAAGCTTGGTCTCGCAGGTTAACCGTTACAATGAATTGTTGCTTGAACTGGACAGATTGCTGAATTCGACTTCGGAAAACAATCCGGTAGTGGTGAATAAAAAGAATCAGCTGATATCGCTTTTGGGGAACATAAGGATTCTGGTGGACAACATATTGCAAGGGTTAAGAATTTCGCAGAGAGATTTGGATGCTCAGTCTAACAAGTACAAAAAGCAGATGAGCAACGTTCCTACGCAAGAACGTCGTTATTTGGAGATTGACAGGCAGCGTCAGATTCAGGCCTCTTTGTTTTTGATGTTGTTGCAGAAAAGAGAGGAGAATGCGTTGGCGATGGCGGCAACAGTCAGCAAGGCGAAAATTGTGTCTGAACCAAGCGCATCGTTTGCGCCGATAGCGCCGGACGAGAAGAACATTTATATGATTTCAGGAATGCTGGGCTTGGCAGTACCTGTAGGTGTGATATTTTTGATCACATTTCTCAGCCCGTTGCTTGCATCTGCGATGGAGGTGAAGAATTACACTCAAATTCCGGTGGTTTCAAATTTGCCTATTTGCAAGAATGCAGGAGATGTGTTTGGCGGAGAGTCGGAAGATTGCGCTGAGGCGTTCAGGATGTTGAGAACAAAAATCCTTTATAACGAGGAGTTTGAAAACACGAAAGTCTTTTTGTTTACATCTATGAAAGACGGGGTCGGAAAAACTTTCGTGTCAAAGAATCTGGCTTCGTCGTTCGTGATGTTGGGCAAAAAGGTCTTGTTGATAGACGCAGATTTGCGCAGACAGAGTTTGAGCGAATTTGTGGAGGGCGGACGTGGTCTGACTAACTATTTGACAGGGGAGGAAACTGACGTGGAGAGCCTTATAATAAAAGTATCCGACACCAACGGACTAAGTCTGTTGCCTGCCGGTCGTTTCAAGGCAAATCCGTCAGAGCTGCTCACAAGCGAGAGATTGGACGAGGCTATTTCTAAGTTGCGTGACGAGTATGATTATATATTCATAGACGCGACGGATTTGTCAAAATATACGGACACACTGATACTGAATCACGTTTCAGACGCAGTAATCGCAGTGGCAAGAATAAAAGTCTCAGACAAAACAAAATTTAACAAATACGACGAATTATACAGAAACAACCAGCTGAACAACGTGATGCTGGTGGTGAATGGGGTAAAAAATTAAAAAAAAATATATATGAAAGGGGATTGGACTAAAGTTATAAAACCTAAAAAGAGGCTTTGGGATGTTGATTTAAAGAGTGTTTGGAATTATCGAGATTTATTGATGATGTATGTAAAAAGAGATGTAGTAGTAGTTTATAAACAGACAATATTGGGGCCGTTGTGGTTTTTGATACAGCCTGTTTTTACAACTATTATGTATATGTTTGTTTTTGGAGGATTGGCAGGTATATCAACAGATGGAATCCCTCATGCAGTTTTTTATCTTGCGGGGATTCTGTTGTGGAATTACTTTACTGCATGTTTTGATGCTTCTTCAAATGTGTTTTTGAATAATCAGAATGTTTTTGGAAAGGTTTATTTTCCTCGGTTAGTAGTGCCTCTGTCTGGGCTTATATCTAATTTGTTGAAACTCTTGATACAGTTGTTACTCTTTGTTGTTGTATATTTGTATTATGTCTGCAATGGTGCAGATTTGAATGTGACGCCAGTGGTATTGCTGTTTCCCTACTTGGTGCTTTTGATAGCAATATTTTCTATGTCGTGGGGATTGTTAGTTTCGTCCTGGACAACGAAATATAGGGATTTGAAATTGTTAGTGCAATTTGGCATACAGCTTTTTATGTATGCAACGCCTGTAGTTTATCCTTTAAGTTCAGCTGAAGGTGATTATAAAACAGTTTTGTTGTTGAACCCTTTAAGTTCTATATTTGAGTGCTTTAGATTTGGCGTGTCAGGTGTTGGTTGTTTCGAATTTGAAATGTTGATATATCCAACACTGAGTGCGTTGCTTTTTTTATTCCTTTCAGTTGTCGTTTTTAGCAAAACAGAAAGAAGTTTTATGGATACAATATGATGGTTATGGAAAGAAAAGATATAGTGGTGAAGTTTGAAAATGTTGGGAAGCAATATCGTTTAGGTGTTGTCGGAACGGGGACTTTATCTCATGATTTAAATAGATGGTTTCAAACTTCAGTTTTAAGAAAAGAAGACCCGTATTTAAAAGTAGGTGAGTCTAATGATAGGACAAAGAAAGGTTTGTCAGATTATGTGTGGGCTTTGAGAGATATTAATTTTGAAGTTGAGAAAGGAGATGTGTTGGGGATTGTTGGACGAAATGGAGCAGGAAAGTCAACTCTGTTAAAATTGTTGTCTAATGTGACAGTGCCAACTATCGGGGAAATAAAAATAAAAGGTCGCATAGCGTCTTTGTTGGAAGTTGGAACAGGATTTCATCCTGAATTGACTGGAAGGGAAAATATTTTCATGAATGGTTCTATCATGGGAATGACTAAAAAAGAGATAAAAAGGAAATTAGATGAGATAGTTGATTTTGCAGGCGTTGAACGTTATTTAGATACTCCGACTAAGCGTTATTCTAGTGGAATGACAGTGAGGTTAGGTTTTGCAATTGCTGCATTTTTGGAGCCTGAGATATTAGTTGTTGACGAGGTGTTAGCAGTAGGTGATGCTGAGTTTCAGAAGAAAGCTATTGGCAAGATGCAGGATGTAGCAAAGGGAGAAGGAAGAACTGTTTTGTTTGTAAGTCATAATATGGCAAGTGTAAAGTCCTTGTGTAACAAAGGTGTGATTTTGCAGAATGGAACAGTAGCGGAGACTGGTGATATAGAGTATATAGTTGGTCGGTATTTAGACTCTTTGTCTGATGAGTCTGGAGTTGATTTGTATGATAGAAAGCAAAGAGAGGGTTCTAATGATGCAAAGTTTGTGAAAATAGAAACAATATCGTCAGGGAAAGCGTCAAATACTGTTGTTATGGGAAAGGATGTTAAATTTAGAGTCGAAGTTGAAAGTAAATGTGCATTTGAGGATGTTGATTTGTATTTGGGAGTTTATACGGGAACAGGAATTCAAGTGTTAAATTCAAACATTTATTATACGACAGGAGTAAAAGGAAGCTTGGAAAAAGGGTTGAATGTGTTTGAAAGTTCGTTCGAAACATTTCCATTGCAGAGGGGGGTATATTATATAACGTTGGCATTATATTCTTCGGATAAAAAATTGGATAGAGTAGAACGTGCAACGTCGTTTCATGTTGAACCGGATGATATATTTGGGACTGGTATGATAATGAAGGATGATGCAGGTCTTTTTGTACTGCCTAATAAAATGGTGAAAATAAAGTGAAAAAAAACAGATCGATTTTAGGTAAAAAAAAGTGTTATGGTTGTGCTGCCTGCGTGGATGTATGTCCTAGTAACGCAATAGAATTAAAATTGGATGAAAATGGTTTTTTACAGCCCCAAATTGATTTAAGTGTCTGTTTGAATTGTGGATTGTGTAGTCGTTTTTGTATAGAACAAAAAGATGTAGGGTTGTCCAATGAAGGTGTGTTACGTATGTATGCAGCTTGGAGTTTGGAGCCTGAAGTAAGAGAAGGCAGTGCTTCTGGAGGTGCGTTTTCGCAGATAGCAATTTCTTTTTTGAGAAAAGGTGGTCGAAGGGTTGTTTTTGCGGTGGGTCACTTTGAAAGAGATGTTTTACATCACGAAATGTTTTTTAATGAATGTGATTTTGTGCGATGGCAAAATTCAAAATATGTGCAAAGTGACATGAGTGGGACCTACAAAAAAGTGTATAATAAATTAAAAGAAGGGTACTTGGTTTTGTTTTCTGGGACACCGTGTCAAGTGTCCGCTTTAAATCTGTATCTGATTGGTAAGTCTTATGACGGAACTTTATTTACGATAGATATTGTTTGTCACGGAGTACCAAGCTATAAATTAATAGAAATGAGTTCTCGTTTAACAGGTTCATCTATTTCAAAATTTAGGACAAAGGATGCTGGTTGGGGGCTTGAAGCTAAAAGAGTTGTTTATAAAAATGGTGTTGTGTCGAAAAAGCATTCGGATGATGTTTTTTACTTAATGTTTGAATCAGATCGATTTTTAAGGAAGTCTTGTTACACGTGCCCATTTTCGAGATTGCCAAGAGTTGGAGATTTGTCTATTGGAGATTATTGGGGAGATTTGTCATTCTTGAAAAAAGAGGATGTGGAAAAAGGTGTTTCTCTGGTGCTTAGAAATACAGAAAAGGGAGATAGGTTATTGGCTATTGTAGAGCATAGTATTAATAAAATTGAAACTCGTAATATTGAAGATGTGTTGCTTAATAATCCGAACGTATTTACTAATTCGAGTGAATTGGCTGAGATTTCAGATTCAGATAAATTGTGGTTAGTTAAATATTTTGATTTTCGATATGTTAGAGAGTTTCTTGTTTTTGGGAAAATAGGAGGTTATTTTCTTAATTCTAAAAAACGAAATAGGTTGATTCAACAGAAAAGAACACGTGTGAAAGATATGGTGTCTAATATGAAAAGTGTATTATGAAGGTTGGTATTTTTACTTTTCATTGTGCCCATAATTATGGGGCAATGTTGCAAGCTTTTGCATTGGAAAAAACCCTAAATAAAATAGGATGTGATGCAAGTGTTATAGATTACAGACCTTTATATTTGACGAAACCATATAGGTGTAAACGTAGAAAATTGACGTCTTTGTTTGCGAGGTCGTGGAAGTTTTTTAAAATTAATTTGTATTATTATTTTTTTCCTTACATTAGATATTACAGGTTTGAAAATTTTCTAAAAAAAATAAATGTGGAGCCCTTTTCTCCGTCTGTTTTAGAGACGTTGGATTGTGCAGTATTTGGCAGTGACCAGATTTGGAATATACATATAACCGAAGGGGATAGATTTTGGTTTGCGGAATATCTTCCGGATACAGTTAGAAAAATCTCTTACGCTGCAAGTTCTGAGATTGATGATGTTGATTTTAGTGCTATAGCGGATTCTATAATAGCAAATTTTGACGCAATATCTGTGAGAGAATCCAATTTGCAGAGAATTTTATCTGAAAAAACAAATAAGAATATTTCGTGCGTGCTAGATCCAACATTATTGGCAGATGAGAAAATTTGGGAGGAGTTGGATGAAAATAAATTGATAAAAGACAAGTATCTTTTGTTATATCAGGTTATTCCGGATAAGTATGCGTCAGAGCTAGCAAGAAAGTTAGCAACAGAAAATGATTGGAAGTTGATAGAGGTTGCTTCTTATAGCTTGCCGTATGATGAAAATGTAATCCAAACAGCGTCTCCAGAAATGTTTTATAATTTAATAAGACATTCAGAGTTTGTAGTTACCACATCTTTTCATGGAACAGCGTTCTCCTTAATATGTGAAAAGCCGTTTTTGACAGTTAGGCGGATGCGAGGGCGAAATTGTCGAGTGGAAAATTTACTAAATGATGTAGGTCTTCTTAATCGTCTGGTTTGTGAAGGTGAAGATTTACCTCCTTTTGATGTGGATTTTAAAAAAGTAAAGATTAGATTAGAAGAAAGAAGGCAAGAGTCATTGAGCTTTCTACGTAATGCATTGATGTTATGAGTCGTTTTGTTGTTTCAATCGTAATTCCTGTTTATAACTCAAGGTTATATATCGATGAATGTCTTTGTAGCGTTGTACAGTTAGGCGATGATGTTGAGATAATTGTAGTTGACGATGGAAGTAGTGATGGCTCTGCGGAAATATGTGATTTTTATGCAATGAAGCATAAGAGTATGAAAGTTATTCATAAAAAAAATGAGGGTGTTAGCATAGCAAGGAACGTTGGGGTAAGTGAGGCTAACGGGAAATGGATTACATTTGTGGATGCGGATGATATTGTAAATGTAAAAGCATATGGAAATGTGTTAAATCTGTTGAGAAATTCTGATGCAGATGTGGTGTATTCTTCCTACAGGTTAATAGATGAAAATGGAGCGGAGAAAAAAAGGTTTGTTTATAAAGATGGGAATAAAAATAGGTCTGCAATATTAAGGCAAATTTTAAAATATGAAATAAACACGAGTGTTTGGGCTAATTTTTATAGATGCAAATTGTTTTCGGGAAAAATTGAGTTCTCTCAAAAGTTGAAAGTAGGAGAAGATTTTCTCTTTAATTTTGAATTGTTTTGGTTTAATAAAAATTTAATAGCGGAAAAAACGTCGTTGATAACTTATAATTACAGGTTGAATCCATCTTCCACAATGAGGACTATGGATAAAAGAGTTTCGTATGCAAAGTTGAATGAAGTATTGATAGGATATGAAGAGTACGAAGAGTATGAAAATTTTGAAGCTGAGATTGCATATCACATTCTTTTGACAACTTTAATTTCAGTTAAGGAGTCTATTCTAAGTCATCAATTTATAGGGTATCATAAAGATACTGAATTTATATCTATATTTAGAAAATATGGAAGTGTTGGTGGCGTTTTTTTTGAAAAAGAGGATAGAGAATTGATAATGTTGTTGAGTAGCGAATTTCCTTTATTTGCGGAGTATTATATCAGATTTAAGCAGAGGTGTAAAGAGTTGAGGTTTTATATTAGAAACATTGTAAAAGGTTGATTTATGAGAGTGTTGTATGATTTTCAGGCGTTTATGCAAAAATATGGTGGAATTTCCAGATGTTTCTCGGAATTGTTGTATAATATGTCTAAAGACGTTGATTTTGTTGTTTCTGTAAAGAATAGTCCGAATGTCTATCTTAAAGAAATGAATTTGGATACAAAATGTGAAAATTTAAATTTGTTAGAGCGATTTTTACTGTACAGTAATTCTTTTCAAGGAAAAATCATTCGAAAGGTAATGAAGAAAATTTTTAATTATCCGATTTCTTTGAATGAGAATGAGTTATTGTCAATTAAGAGTTTGAAAAGAGGGGATTTTGATGTTTTTCACCCAACTTATTTTTCTGATTATTTTCTTGAATATTTAAAAGGAAAACCATTTGTGTTGACTATTCACGATATGATTCCAGAGCTATTCCCAGAATATTACAAGCAAAACGACATTCAGGTTGTAAATAAAAAAAAATTAGCGAGTTTGGCGGCTCACATAGTTGCGGTGAGTGAGAATACAAAAAAGGATATTGTTAATTTATTGGGAATTCCGGAGAGTAAAATCACAGTGGTTTACCATGGAGGACCAGATGTGGTAGAGATTAAAAATGTCAAAAAATATGACTTTAAGTTTGTGTTATATGTTGGAGGAAGAGGTCAATATAAAAATTTCAGAGAATTTTTAATGCAATTTAGATATTTGATAAAATTAGAGCCGGATTTGAAATTGGTGTGTACGGGAAGTGAGTTTTCTGATGAAGAGGTTGATTTTATTAATAGTTTAGGGTTGGAAAATTGTGTTATTCATTATTTTGTGTCATCTTCGGAATTGTATAACTTTTATATGCAAGCAGATGCATTTGTTTATCCTTCTAAGTATGAGGGCTTTGGAATACCAATTTTAGAGGCTTTTGCTTGTGGATGTCCCGTGATATTGAATGATGCGAGCTGTTTCCCGGAAATTGCAGAGGATGCGGCGTTATATTTCCGGACAGACGAAGAGTGTAGTTTCATAGAGTGCTATAACAAATTGAAAGATAGAGAATTTAAATCTGATTTGGTGCAGAAAGGATATTCCAGGCTTAAATTTTTTTCTTGGGAGAAGGCTGCTAAAGAATTGGAGTTTGTATATAAAAGAGTGTTAGAATGAATTTTGAATTAGTCCCTTTGTATGGGCTTTGTAATAAAATGAGGGCGATTGCGTCTGTGGCAAAGATTGCGTCGGATAGGAATAGAAAACTCAAGGTTTATTGGTTAAAAAATGATGAATGTGGAGCTTATTTTCATGAACTATTTGAAAACTTGTGTGATTGTAATGTTGTTATAAAAGATTGTGAATCATTGCCTTTTTTTGTTGATTTTAGACTAAAGCATTGGCATGCCATAAATAGATTGTATCCGCATGTGTTAAATAGTTTTCGTCCTTCGCAGGATGAAATTGGTGTTTGTTCAGAAAAAGGAGGGCTGATTTACACGTGTCAGTCTTTAGGAGAGCATTATCCTTTAGCTGAATTGTTTCGCCCTAAAAAAGAGTTGATGAATAAAATAAAAAATGTGTCTATTTGCGATGCAAGCAAAATAATAGGTGTTCACATTAGAAGGACAGATCACGATGTGGCAATGTCAAAATCTTCGTTGGCTAAATTTAAATGCCGAATAGAAGAAGAGTTAACTAGAGATGCGTCATGTTTGTTTTACTTGGCAACTGATGATGAAACTGTAAAGAAAGAGTTAATTAGTGATTTTAAAAATTCAATCATAACATATGATGGCGAGTTAAGGAGAGATACTTTGGTAGGAATGCAGGATGCCGTGGTTGATTTATGGTGTTTAAGTAGAACAAAAAGTATATTAGGAAGTTATTTTTCTTCCTATAGTGCCTTGGCTGCAGAGTTGGGCAACGTTAAATTAGAAATAGTTGAATAGTTTGTATTGTTGTTTATGGAAAAAATAAGAAGTTCAAATATAGAAGTATTTAGGATATTTTTGATGTTTGTTATTGTAATTCACCATTTTGTTTTGTACTCAGTAGAACCATTTTATGAAAGCAGTGCTGTTGTTGACGCTCTTAAGTGTGTGTCTCATTTTGGTGTTATTGCATTTGTTTTAATATCAGGATATTTTGGAATAAAGTTGAGCGTTGAAAAGTTTTTTAGAATTTGTTTTCAAGTTTTGTTCTTTAGTATAGGATTATATCTATTGGCAGTGTTGTTGAATGAAAATGTGTACTTTTCATTCAAAGAGTTTTTTCAAAATAGTTTGGTGTTTACAAGTAAACATGCATATTGGTTTATAGTAGTTTATTTGCAGTTGTTTTTATTGTCTCCACTATTGAATTGTGCTATAGACAATCTAGATAAAAAGAAACTAATTTACATTATATGTGTTTTTGCGTTTTTTGTTTTTTACATGAGTTTTATTAGGCATTCTCCATATTCGTTAGACGGAAAGGATATTGTTAATTTTTGTATGATATACCTATTGGGTGCTTTTTTTAGAAAATATGATATAATATCGTGTTTTTCAAAAAAGTTTAAGTTTTGTGTTATTGCTCTATTTGCCATTTTGTCTATATTGTGTATTTGTATAGTTTTGTTGCCTAAGTTATTATCTGATTGGATATATTTCATCTTTTATTCTTATAATAGTCCTGGTATAATAGTTTTGGCTCTGTTGTTTTTTGTACTTTTCTTTTTTTGGAAGGTAGATAATAATCTTTTGTTGAACAAAGTAGCAGCATCTGTGTTTGCAGTTTATTTGTTGCACGAGAATGTATATTTTCATAGCATGATATATAATGATGTGTTTTTTGAAAATATGGATAAAAATAGTGTATGTCTATTGTTTGTATGGATAATGTTAAAGACTGTGTTGATATTTTTAGTGGCGTTCATTTTAGACTATGTAAGGGTGTTTGTTTATTCATTAATAAAAGGTTTGTTTTTTAAGAAATGAAAGTTTCTGTTATAATTCCTACATACAATAGAGCCAAAACAATATGTAGATGTTTAGATTCTGTTTTAAATCAAACTTATCGTGACATAGAGGTGATTGTGGTTGATGATTGTTCTCAAGATGAAACGGAAGTCATTTTAACTGATATTATAAATAAAGGAATTTCAGAAGTTCCGTTGTTTTACTATAGGTTATCTCAAAACGGGGGAGCTCCAAAGGCTAGGAATTATGGATTGAAAAAATCAAAAGGAGATTATGTCATTTTTTTTGATTCTGATGATGAAATGCATTTGGATAGAATTGAAAAGCAAGTGGAATCGTTGCAAAATGGCTCTTGTAATTGTTCAGTGTGTGGTTACACTATAGTAAATGATAATGGCGACAGACTAGATAAAATACCGATAGTTAATGAAAAAGAGCATTTGTTAAGACAATTTTGGACAGGATTGTATTGGAGTACTCAGAGTTGGATGTATTCAAGAGATTTGGTGTTGCTTGTTGGTGGTTATGATGAGCGTTTGGTCGCATTTCAGGATATGGATTTGTCTTTTTCAATTGTGTGTTCTGGTGCGATAAAACTAGGGGTAGTTAAAGAATCGTTGACTATCTTTAATGATTGCAGTGATGAAAATAGAATAATGTTTAAATGGAAGACTGAGAAGGGCAGGGAGTCTTTGAAAATAGTCTTTGATAAAGTTATTAAGAGGACAATTGAATTGAAATTGTGGTCTGAATCCTCTTTTTTTATAAAAAAAGAGTTACAAATGTTTTTTCAAATATTGAAACCTGAAGATTTGAGGAAGGAATGGAATTTGGTATCATTTACAATATTGAAAAATATTATGAAAGCACCTAGTTCGTTAGGTTTTGTGTATTTAGTTTTGTATTTCTGTCTGCAGAAACTATTTTTAGATGTGAAATTTTTATGTAAATGAATGATAGTGTAGTTGTAATTACAGTTTGTTTCAACTGTTTCCCTGTAATAGAACGGACTATTTGTTCTGTGCTTTCTCAGCGATATTTAAACTTCAAATATCTTATGATAGACGGTGGCAGTACGGATGGAACAGTTGATGTGATAGAAAGGTATTCAGACAAGTTGGCGTTTTGGATTAGTGAGCCTGATAAGGGTATTTATGATGCAATGAACAAAGGATTGTCTTTTGTCGAAGAAGGAAGTTGGGTCGTTTTTATGAATGCTGGAGATGTTTTTGTTTCAGATGATATTTTGACCAAAATATTTGAAAATCGTTCCTATGTAAACAAAATTGTAATTTATGGAAATACTATATTACGATATGAGGATAGATGCGAAAATTTTGAATGCAAAGATATTTCATTTATAAACAGGTCATTGCCGTTTTGTCATCAATCGTCTTTTGTGAGAAAATCAGAAGAGATTTTTTTTGATTTAAAGTATAAAATGGCAGCTGATTATGATTTGTTTTATCGTATTTATAATAAATATGGCAGTTGTGTTTTTTGCAGAAGCAGTGAGTTTATTGCCGAATATGAGATGGAAAATAGTACTTCGTTAAATAATCAAAAAAAGACAGCTGTTGAATATTTTAAGATAAGAAGTCGTAATTTTAGCTTAGATTTGATTTTTGATGTGGTTGTCTTTTATTTAAAAACATTAAAGAATAAATTGAAATGATTCATGCTTTTACAATGTTACTCATATATGTGAGATGTATGCTTTTTATACCTCACTATATTTTATTTTCTTTAAATAAGGTTAAGTATGAAGCTGATTTTAAAAAGTGGAAAAAAGAGCAATGTTTGGAAGATTCCTCAGATTTTGTAGCGTTTATAAAATTGTTTTTGACAGAGAAATCATATCGTTCTGTTTTTTATCATCGAATGGGGTTTGATTCTCGACTGATTAGTTGGTTGGTTCCAGGAGAATCTACTTTATATTTGTTTACGGATAGTGCAGACATAGGAGAGGGATTTTATATAAATCATGGTTTTGCAACTGTATTAAATGCGAAAAAAGTAGGACGGAATTTTCAAGTTTGGCAGAATGTTACGATAGGAGTCGGGCATCAGTATCTTGATGATAGACCTGTCATAGGAGATAATGTTAGAATTTGTGCAGGTGCTATAGTTTGTGGAGATATTAACATAGGAGATAATGTAATTGTGGGAGCAGGTGCTGTAGTAATGAAGTCGGTTCCGGCTAATTGTGTTGTTGTTGGAAATCCTGCACGAATAATAAAGAATTTTTAAGACATAATTAATTTTATAGAAATGAAAAAACAAAGAATCGAATACTTAGATTTGGCAAAAGGTATATGTATTTTGTTGGTGGTGTGGGTACATGTGTCAGAGAATGTGTTTTGTCTGACAGGCAGGGGACTTGAAACTTCTTTAAATTCGTATAGTGCCAGTTTTATGATGCCGTTATATTTCTTTTTGTCTGGGTTGTTTTTTAAAGCATACGGTGGAGGGTGGAACTTCGTAATTAAAAAGTTAAATAGATTGCTAATTCCTTTTGCCTCATTTTTTATTTTGTCATGGCTGGTTTCTTGGGTGTTGTGTGAGTTTGGATTGTCCGGAGACAAAACGTTTAAGGGATTGTATTCGTTGTTGGCGTTTTATACAGAAGAGCCGATGAGGGATGGTCCAATATGGTTCTTGCTCTGTCTTTTTGAAGTGAATTTGATGTATTATGCAATATATTTGCTGTGTAAAGAGAAGGTCGCGTTTGTTGTTCCGTTGGTGCTGTTTATTGGTGCTGTTGGTTATTGCTTTTATTTTGAAAAGGTGTTGGATTTGCCGATGTATATTGATAGAGCGATGTATTTTCTTCCGTTTTTTGTTGTCGGCGGTTTAGTCAGAAAGCATACAAATTTTATGTATTATGGGGAGAATGTTAGAAAGGATGTTTGGATGCTTTTTTTGTGTGCAGTTGCGTTTGTTGCGTTGCACCCGCAAAGTGCTTTTCTGTTTTCTAAAACAAATATTTTCATATTTTATGTGTTGGGTGTTTTGGGAACGTTTGTTGTTTTGTTGTTGGCTAAGATTTTAAAGAAAATCCCAGTGATTTCGTATATTGGAAGATATTCAATTGTAATGTTGTGCTTGCATGCGTTTCCTTTGCCGTTTCTGTCTAAGATTTTAGGCAAGTATATATCTGATGGAGCGGTATTGGTATGGTCCGAGTTTTTGATTGTGACTTTAGGGATTGCGGCTTTGACTCCGCTTTGCATCAAATATTTCCCATACATATTTGCTCAAAAGGATTTGATAAAAATAAAGGAAGATTAATAGTGCTTTATGAAGATGTTTGCAGTTTTGAAAAATAAGTGGCTGTATCTGGCTTTGGCCTTTCTGAGTGTGGTAAATTTGTTTTATATGCACAGATTTGTCTTGAATGAAGGCTCGTTAGAAATTTCATATTATACAAAGTTTGTGTTTGTCGATAATTTCATATCCATATTGTTTGATGTGTCTATTCTGACATTGTTGGCTTATGTTTTGACTTTAGGACGAATGAAGCTAACATTAGTTGTGGTGTTTGTTCTGACTTGGTTGTGGAGTTTCGCAAATGTGATTTATGCACGCTTTTTTTCGCAGTATTTAACCTTGAATGTTGTGTCTAATGCATCTAATTTGATGGATTCTTTTTTTGTCGATTACATTCCGCTGGCATTTGGAGCAAGTGATATGGTTTTGCTGTTTACTATGATTGCATGTGTGATTTTGTTAAAAACAAATAAAAAGAACGATGATAAACTGAGCTTCGGATTTTTGGTGAGTGCACCTTTCGTATTGGCGTTTCTGTATTTGTCTCTTCATGGAATTCGTTATTTGTTAGTTCCTGCAACGCACTATAAAGACAGCTTTTGGGGGTATGTGGAAAGTAAAAACAATTTTGGTGATTATAATTTTTCTCCAAATGTGTGGAATTTTGAACTAGGCTTTTTTAGGTGTCAGTTGCCATTGTATTTAGGGCGTCCGGAAGTTATAGATTTGACGGAGGAGGATAAGAGACAAATAGAAACATTTGTGAAATATAAGGGAGAAACTTTAGACAAGCCAGTAGAAAGGGAGAATTTGATCTTTATTTTGGTTGAGTCTTATTGGGCTTCATCTTCTGGCTTGACTTTTTCAGGAGGACAAGAGGTGACTCCGTTTCTTAATTCGTTGAGGAGTGATTCTTCTGTATATTTTAATGAAAAGGTGAAGACTAATATAGGGAATTGCATGTCTTTTGACGGACAATTTATTTATATGTCAGGTTTATTACCAATGCAAAGCGAATCAACATTGAGCTATTTGAACGGTGTTGAACTTTGTGGATTAGGAACTTTGATGAAGTTATATGCAAATAAGGAGACGCGTATGGTCCTTCCTACTGCACCTTCTGTTTGGAATCAAACAGATATGTGCCGTAAATATGGTATTGAAGAGTTGAAGTCTTCGCTAGATTTCAATTCGAAAAGTTTTTTGTGTGATGAAGAACTGTTTAAATTCGCGAAGCGGGAAGATGAGAAGGCGAAGTCGCCTTTTTTCTCTGTTGTGCTGACATTGACCATGCATTCTCCGTATGAAGTTGGAGCTCCGAAAGATTACGATTTTAGTTTTCCTGCAGGGTACTCTAGCGGTTATTGTAACTATCTTAAAAGGTGCAAATATTTGGATGAGCAGATAGAATCGTACTTTAAGCATCTGAAGGAGTCTGGATTGTATGATGAAAGTGTGATTGTGATAGCGTCTGATCACTTGCCATTGTATGACTGGACAGGAGACGAGAAGGCGTTTCCTGAATATATGCCTTTGTACATTGTAAATTCAGGGTTAGATTTATCAAAGGCTTATGATGGAGAGATTAATCAGGTCGATGTGTATCCGACGATATTGGATATGTTTGGGATAGAAAGTGAGTGGAGAGGTATTGGTAAGAGTATTTTTAGTGATGATTATTCGAATGTTGTGAATGATTCGGCTTATATTGTGTCAGAAAAGATTATAAGAGGACGGTATTTTAATAAAAATTGAGGATTGTGAAATTTTCCATAATCATACCGATATACAATGTGTCGGGGTATCTTCGGCAGTGCCTTGAGTCTTTGAAGTCTCAGAGCTTTACAGACTTTGAGGTGCTGATGGTTGACGACGGCAGTTCTGACGCTTCTGCCGAAATTTGCACGTTGTTTACACAAGACGATGACCGGTTCCGGTTGTTCAGAAAGGCTAATGGTGGTGTCGGGTCTGCACGGAATTTGGGCTTGGACGAGGCGAGAGGCGAGTGGGTCTGGTTTGTGGATGGTGATGACTGGCTTGAACCGGACGCTTTGTTGTCTGTGGCTTGTTATACCTCTGATTGTTGTTTGATTGATGTTGGGTATTTTGAAAATCAGGCCGACAAAGAGGTTGGATTTATAGGAGAAACAGGCTGTTTTGACCTCGCAGATTATGCAGAGCGGAATTTCGCATTTACAGTGTGGAAGCAGATTTATAAAAGAGATGTGATTGCGTCTAATTTTTTGAGTTTTTCTGATGGCTTAAAGTATGGAGAGGATCAGGAGTTTATCATAAAGTACCAATGTGTTTGTGGAGGCAAGGCTCGTTGCGTGGGCGCTCCGCTCTATCATTATAGGCTAAGAGAAGGTTCTGCTATGATGTCTGGCAGATATTCATCGATTGCGGATGACCATTTCAGCGTTGTGGAAAATTTAGCTGATTATTGCAGCGAAACGACTTCTTTTTTTGATGGATGGTTCAAGGCTCGTGTTCAGAGATTGTTGAAGAGCGCATTTGTGGCACTGAAGAATGTTCCTTTAAACAAAGAGTCGTTGGAACTATATTCGGAAAAAATAAAGGAGTTGGATTTGAAATATAAGGGTCGCGGATTAGATTGCTTTTCTTCTGTGGAGTTTATGTTGGCGAAATATTCGTTGTCAATATATTTTAAAGTGATGGATTTTTATATGTCGGTAAAAAAGAGCAAAGATGAAAGAAGCAAAGAAGAGGATTGAGTACATAGATTTGGCAAAAGGAATATGTATATTGTTAGTCGTTTGGTTGCATATTACAGATAGTGTGAAGTTTGCAGGATTAGGAGAGACTGATATTGTAACAAAGTATTGTTCTGCTTTTAGGATGCCGTTGTATTTCTTTCTTTCAGGTATGTTTTTTAAAACGTACGGGCATGGATGGAATTTTATTTTGAAAAAAATTAATAAATTGCTAGTCCCTTTTTTAGCATTTAATTTGATATCTTGTATATTGGGTTATATACTGATATCTTTAGGATTGGGTAATTTTGGGCGCGTGGCAAGTTATTGTGGATGGCAGTCTTTTTTTTATTTTGTAAATGGAGAGGTCTATTTAAATCAACCTATATGGTTTTTGTTGTGTCTTTTTGAAGTAAATGTAATTTACTATTGCGTGCATCTTTTAACGAAAGGAAATGTTTTAGTTAAGATGTTAATAGTTTCTGTTGTGGGAATAGCTGGATATATTTTGATGTTTGATTTGGGTGTGTGGTTACCTTGCTTTATGTCCAAAGCTATGTATTTTCTGCCTTTTTTTGTTATGGGCGAGGTAGTCAGAAAGTATTCGACTTTATTGATTGATAGTAAAGGTTTAAAATATGATATAGGAGCTTTTTTTATTGCTTTGTTCGTGTTTGTTTTACTTAGTCCAGTTTCGAATATTTTGTTCGCGAAATTCAATATGTTGAATTTTTATGTGTGTGGATTTACGGGTACAATTATGGTTCTTTTATTGTCAAAGATTGTGAAAAAGGTGCCCGCTGTGTCGTACATAGGAAGATACTCAATAGTTACGTTATGTTTGCATTACTACTATTACCCAATTATATTGAAATTTTTAATGTTGTATTTTACTAATTCATACGTGTTAAACATAGGAACTTTTTTGATTACGACTTTGATAGGATTGGTGTTTATACCACTTTGTATTAGGTATTTGCCTTATATTTTCGCACAAAAGGATTTGATAAAAATAAAGGAGTGAAATGTAAAATGTTGAAACTCTCAATAATAATACCAGTTTATAACGTAGAACGGTGGATTGACAGATGTCTTGATTCATTGTTGAGTCAGGATGTGGAACGTTCTGAGTACGAGATTGTCGTGGTTGATGACGAGACGCCGGACAACTCGATGTCTATTGTTGAGAAGTATCGTGAAAACAATGAAAATATAAGGGTCGTAACCCAAAAAAACAAAGGCCTTAGCGGAGCTCGTAATGCAGGGCTTGAGGTGGCAAAAGGAGAATATGTGTGGTTTGTTGATAGTGACGATTTTATAGAACCTAATGTGCTTAGCCGATTGTTGGAAACGGTTTATAAATTCAATCTGGATGTGCTTTGCTTTAATTTGAACATATACAAGGAGGAAACTGGAAAAGAAAAATATCCGATAAGTTTTGAAACAGAAGAGGTGCTTGACGGAGTTGGCTTTATAGAGAAAGTTGATATGCCTCCTGCCGCGTGGGTCGCTTTGTATAGACGTGAATTTTTGGAGGCTAATAGTCTGTTCTTTAAGGAGGGTATTCTGCATGAAGACCAGGAATTTACACCGCGTGCGTATTATCTTGCAAGCCGTATAAAGTTTGAAAATATATTTGTGTATAATTATTTTCAGAGAGAAGGCTCTATCATGAAGTCGAAAAGTGCGAAAAAGTGCCGGGATTTGTTGATTGTGGCAGATTCTTTGAATGATTTTGCAGAGGGAAGGTGTGCAGACAAAAAGTCTGTTGCATACTTAAAACTGAAGAATAAGGTGGCTTTCGCGTTGTCTCAGTCTTTAAAGAATTACGAAGGTCAGAGCGACGTTTGTTTGGACGACTATAAAGCTCGGGCTTATTATCCTGTCAAGATAAATTCGCAGATGTCAAGGATAGATAAGGTCAAGTATATGTTGATGAATCTTTCATTAAAGTTGTATTTGAAGTTTGTGTGATTGCATTATGTTGAATACAAAAAAATTATATATAGCAAATAAGATAGTTTGGCTGTTGCCGATGTCATCATGTCATTCGTTAAAGGCGAAGCTGTATCGATGGGCAGGCGTGAAAATAGGAGAAAATGTGGAGATTTTCTCTGGTGTTCAAATTATAGGGAACGGAGAGGTGGAGATCGGTGATGGAGTCTTTCTTGGTCATGAGTCTATGATTATGGTGAATGAAGGAAGCAAGGTTGTGGTAGAGGATTCGGCTATGATAGGGACTCGTTCTGTTCTAGTTACGGGTTTCCATCCGGTAACGCCTGAAGGTGAACGTATAATTAGTAGGGAAGGAACATCGAGTGTTGTAAGAGTCGGAAAGGGAGCTTCGGTGTCAACTCAATGTTTAGTTCTGCCTGGGGTTTCTGTCGGTGAAATGAGCATAGTTGCGTCTGGTGCGACGGTGGCCAAGGATGTTCCGCCATACGCTCTTGTGGGTGGCTGCCCTGCAAAATTCATAAGAGATTTGAGAGAACCGAGATGATTAAAGAATTTTGGAAATACGTTAAGGAGAACAAAAAGTTTCTGCTGCTCTCCTTTATGATGATGTCGAGTGTTGTTGTGCCTATTCCGCGTGGACAGGAGATGTTTTATCTGACAATGCTTTACATATTTGTATTTTCTGTTCAGAACAAGGGCTTGTCAAGCGGAAAAGAGATGCCGTTTGTCTTGATGCTTGTCTTTATCCTTCTGAGTAGTTTTGTCAATATGATATTCGACATAAGATTGTTCTTGTTTATTTTTATCATATTGGGCGTTTCTCCTATTTTTTCTTCATACACCAATTTCAAGTTTAAGGAGCGTTTGCTAAGAATGCTTTTTTTCTTGATACCGGTTATATCTGTTGTTAATATTTATTGTCATCGTGCTGGGATAAATTATTTTCAAAGCGAATTTGTGAGTGAATTAGACTTTTCGGGCATAATGTCTCATCCAATGTGGCTTGGAGCGTTGGCTGGCATTTCTAATGTGGCCCTATTCTATTTGATAATGAAGAATAAGGAGAAGTCTTGGCTTATTAAAGGAGGCTTGATTTTTCTTCTGTTATGCTCTTTGTATGTGTCTGTTATTGCAGGTTCGAGAAGCGCGTTGGCTGTGTCTCTTGTATCTATGGCATTTGTGCTGTATCTGCTTTCTGATGGATTAGGGTCAATCATGAAGGTTGCTGTTATTGTTGGGGTTATAGCCTCTCTAACTTTGCCTACTTTTATGGAAGGCGCGACGAGAATGAAGATGAAGATGGAGAATCAGGACGCGGATTTGATGGAGGGTGGTTCGAGGTCGCATTTGTGGTCTATGAGGGTGAAGGAAATAGAAGAATCTCCTTTGTTTGGTGTAGGATTTGCAACAGCTTATGTGTTCGGGCATAAAGTGACAGGGCGAATAGAGTCTGGAAGCGGCTGGCTTAGTGTTATTTCCCAAACTGGAATATTGACGTTTGTTGCTGTTATGATGATTATGTGGAATTGCGTTCCGGGACTGAAATTGGTGAAGAGAGACAAACGGTTGGCTTTGTTTTATGGAGAGTTGTGTTATTTTACAATACATTCATTTGCAGAAGGTTATTTGTACACATCGGGATATTATCCATGCTTGTTGTTTTGGATGCTGGTCAGTTATCTGAACGAACTTCCTGTATATTTTGAAAGAAGTTTGGCTGAAAAAACACAATCGTTGCCTTCTGCTTAGATTTTAACAGTACAAAATGACATTAATATTTTTTCAAAACTGCGTGAGTCCGCACCAGATGCCCTACATTAAGGAGTTGCATAAGTTTGATGGGGTGGAAAAGGTTTTTTTATTTGCTCCTCGTGTAGATTATGACGAGCGTAAGGATTTGGGGTGGAGCGCTAAGGAGTATCTTGATGTTGATGGAGTTGAGGTTTGTGTGGCTCCTTCTGATGATGCGGTACGGAATGCTTTGGATAGCAAGGGACGTGTCATTGCGGTTTTTAATGGGATTCGTGCTGACGAAGATGTGTTCAGATGGTTCAAGTTAAGTCTGGACTATAATGTGGAGAGAGCTTTGTTTCAAGAGCCTCCGTTCACGTTTAAATATCCTCTTTGGCTGCATAAGGTCAGATTCTTTTTTCAGGACAAAAAGTATGTGAAACACTTCAAATATGTGCTGGCTGTAGGTCCTGATTCTGCAAGTTATTTCCATGGCTGGAGCGAAGACTGGAAGATTGTTCCGTTTATGTATTGCACAGAGTTGGTTGGCGATGCGCAGGCTCAATATCAGCAAAGCTCAACGTTTAGGTTGTGTTTCGTTGGTTCTTTGACAAAGAGAAAGAATGTGGGTGTTTTGCTGAGGGCGTTGTCGTCGTTAAAAGATGAAAGCGGAATCCGGCTTGATGTTGTGGGGGACGGCGAATTAAGGAAGGTGCATGAGGCTTTTGTGAAGGAAAATGGCATGACGGATATTGTTTCTTTCAGAGGTGTTGTGCCTATGTCGGAAATTTCTGCGATAGTAGCTCAGAGTGATGTGCTTGTGCTGCCGTCGCTTCATGATGGCTGGGGCGCTGTGGTTAACGAGGCTTTGATGGTCGGGACGTATGTTGTTGTGAGCGACAAATGTGGCGTAAGGGCTTTGATTCAGGACAAACGTCTGGGACTGATTTTTAAGTCGGACGATGAGCAAAGTTTGAGCGAGATGTTGAACCGCAGTTTGGTCTGGGCAAAAAAGGAGGATTTGAACTTTAGCAGGGCTTGGAGGCGTGAGTGGGCAGCACGTAATATATCAGGCAAGGCCGTGGCCAAGAGGTTGTTAGATGCATTGTCATGATGAAAGTTGTTCATTACATACCAGGTATAGACCGTGCGGACGGAGGTACGGCAACTTACATGCAGACACTCGCAAAGTATCTTGGCATGATGGCGGAAGTTCACATATGCACGCATGAGTCGCGCAATCCAGTGGAGGTGCCCAACGCTCAAGTGCATTATTTTTCGAGTAGTTTGAAACGTCTTGCAGATGTGAAGAAGCAATGGCTCGACCTGATGGATTCGATTAAGCCAGATGTGGTCCATGTGAATTGTTGCTGGTTGCCGCTTTGCTCTTTGGTTCAGAAATGGTCGCAGAATATGGGTGTCAAGGTGGTGCTTTCGCCTCATGGCATGTTGGAGCCTTGGATTGTGAAGCGTAATTATTGGACAAAGAAATTGCCGGCTTTGCTTTTATATCAGAAGGAAGCGATAAAGTCTGCTGATTTGATTCATGCAACTGCTGAAAGCGAGAAGGGAAATATTCTTAGACTGAAATATAATGATAAAATTGCAGTTGTTCCTAATAGCGTTGATTTGTCTGAAATAAAGCTGAAAGATGAATGGAGCAGAAAAAGGCAGGCTTTATTTCTCTCTCGCGTTCATGTGAAGAAGGGGGTTGAGCTTCTGATTGATGCGGTTACGGAACTGCGTGGAGGCGGAGAGTGTTTAGATGTGAGTTTTGTTGTGGCTGGCGAGGGCGAGAAAGAGTATAGAGATGGCATTCAACGGCGAATCGAAGAGAGGGGGTTGCAGGATGTTGTTGAGTTGGTTGGCGGAATTTATGGCGAGCAGAAGTGGATGGCTTATCGAAATGCAGACGTTTTTGTCCTCCCTACATTTTCGGAAAATTTTGGGATTGCTATAGCTGAGGCTTTGGCGTCCGGGACTCCGGTTATTACAACTCAAGGCACGCCATGGAAGGATTTGGAAACAGACTCTTGCGGATGCTGGATAAAAACAGACGTGAAAAGTTTGGCGGATGCTTTGCGGAAAATGTTCTCTCTGAATGAGGTCGAACTGAAGACGTTAGGAGTTAACGCTCGTAGGCTGATTGAACGCAAGTATTCTGCAGAACAGACGGCAAAACAGATGCTTGAGTTGTATGAAAGTTTAATGTGAATAACGTAATGTGCTATATATGAGGAAAATTTGTTTGTCTGTGCTTATTCCGATGTACAATGTGGAAAAGTATATCGGAGAGTGTCTTGATTCAATATTGAGCAACAAAGTTCAAGATTTTGAATATGAGGTGATAGTGGCTGATGATGGTTCCACAGATGGCTCGTTGAGTGTGGCGAAGGATTTTGAGGCAAGGTATGATAATGTGAAGGTGTTTTCTTTTGCTAACAGAGGGGCTAGTCTGACGAGAAAGTTTTTGTTGAACGAAGCTAAGGGCGACTTTGTGTGGTTCGTTGACGCTGATGATTATGTGGATGAAAATGTATTTGTATGTATTCAGAAAGCGTTGGATGAAGAAAAAACAGATGTTTTGATATTTGACTACAGGCTGAAAGTTGGCGAGGATTTTTTGCAAGGTGATTTTAGAGAGGAAAAGGAGAGTACTTACGACAATGGTATTGCCTGCTGGTTAAATTGCAAGTTGAATGTGGAGGTTTGGAATAAAGTCATTCGAAAATCTTTGTTAGATGAGACTTGTTTTGTTGACCGAAGGTGCTATTGTGAGGATTTGTACTTTATATTTAGATTGTTTTCTGCAGCTCAAAATGTTAAAGTCGCAACCTTTTGCGGTTATTATTACAGACGATTAGACACATCCGTTTC
The DNA here is from genome assembly GCA_937915765.1 of uncultured Bacteroidales bacterium. GTDB lineage: Bacteria > Bacteroidota > Bacteroidia > Bacteroidales > Paludibacteraceae > RGIG9379. The sequence goes on from CALGHE010000021.1 coordinate 61,798, forward strand.
TATTGCGGTCGAGTTTCAGAAAGATCGCCTGTATGACCATTTAGGCTTTTTTCATAGTCTGAATGTGGTGGCTGGTAAAGATACGGCGGGTTATCGTGCTACGTTTTTTGCGCGTGTCATTAGGAATGTGGGATTTGTCTTTAGAACTGTACAGATGGATGCTGGCGTGGAAAAAGATTGGTGCAGGAAAGCTACGGGCGAGATTGCAACTTTTGTAAAAAGAAATGGCGTGTTTTATAAACATGGTCTTACATTGTTGTTCTGTGCGATAAGTACGTATTCTTATATGAACATGAGAACTTGGGTAAGCAGAAAATTGCAAAGATTCAGAAGCTGATGAATATAGTTTTTCTTATTGGTGTCTATCCAAATTATGGAGGCACGGAAAAAATAACAACGGTTCTTGCGAATCGTTTTGCGGCGGATGGAAACAGAGTTTGGATTGCGTCGTTTGAGCAGCCTCGTCCGGAGTTGGCGGCAGATTTGAATGAAACGGTGCAACTTGTCAGTCTGAATTATCCGGTCAAGTCAAAAGCCAATGAGGCGACTTTGCGGAAGCTTGTGCAGGACGAAAAGATTGATGTCATTATAAACCAGTGGTGCTTGCCTTATTTTGTGACTCAGCTTTGCAATAGGGCAAGGAGGGGCACATCGTGCAAGTTGATTTCGGTGCTTCATGGTGTGCCGGACAGAAGCAAGAAGGTGATTGTTGCAGAGGATAGTGTAAAGGCAGCTTCTGGTCTGAAAAAAGTTGTAGCTGAATTTAAATTATGGGCCGTAAATAAAGTGATTCAAGGCAGCTTGCGTTACGTTTATAAAAACAGCGACAAGTACGTGCTTCTTTCTCCAAGCTTTAAAGCTTCTTTCGAAAAATACGCCTTGATGAGGTGTTCTGACGATAAATTGCTTGCTATAGGCAATCCTGTTACAATAGATGTAGAGCCTTGCAGGTTTGAGGATAAGAGAAAGCAGATCCTTTACGTGGGACGCATAGACAAGGAGAATAAGCGTGTCAATAGGATTGTTGAGGCTTGGGAGGCTTTGTTTAATGACTATCCGGACTGGTCGCTTGTGCTGGTGGGCGATGGTCCGCACCGTTCCGAATTGGAGGCTTATGTGCGGAATAACGGAGTGGAGCGAGTCTCTTTCGAGGGTTTTGTAAAGGAGGAGCCTGTTGAATATTACAAAAAATCGTCGATACTGATGCTGACGTCGGATTTGGAAGGTTTTGGGTTAGTTGTGGTAGATGGAATGAGTTACGGAGTTGTTCCGGTTGTTTACGGAAGTTATTCTACAATTTATGATATTCTGGATAATGGAGTGGACGGATTTATAACATCCTACCCTTACAATAAAGAAGAGACTCTGAAGGCTTTGAAGTCCTTAATGGATGATGAAGAACAGCTGCGGCGTATGTCAGAAGCGGCTAAAATCAAGTCGCGATTGTTTTCTGTCGATAGTGTTTACGAGAAGTGGATAGACTTATTAAATTCTTGAGAGATGTCTGAATGCAAATTATCGATATTAGTTCCGTTTTATAACGTTGGCGAGTTCATAAAGCCTCTTCTTGATTGCTTTGAAAAACTTACATTGCCAGAAGAGGATTACGAAATAATCTTTTGGAATGACGGTTCTACAGATCAGTCTGTGGATTATGTGAAGGCGTTTTTGGGTGCTAAGAAAAACAGGTTTCTTTATAGCTCGAGTAACTTAGGGATTTATCCAACAAGAAATAAGTTGCTGAATGTGGCTAAGGGAGATTATATTTGGTTTGTAGATGCGGACGATTTGCTGGAGCCTTCCAAGGTTTCAGGCTTGCTGGAAAAGTGTTTTGAGAATGATTTGGATTTGCTCTGTTTCAGTTATGAGAAGGTTACGGAGGACTTGCAAACTGTACTGGAGCGTTGCGTGACGCAAGATACAGGTTTGGTAAAAGGTAGAGACTATTATTCTGAAAATAAAATGGACGGATATCTGTGGATTCGTTTCTTTAAACGTAAGATGTTGCTTGACAGTGGTTTGCGGTTTGACGAGTCGTTGAAAGTGCTGGGGGATTATGATTTTACGCAAAAGATAGTGTCTGTGACAGATAGGATGATGGGCGTTTCAGATGTCGCTTATACGTATAGGGAACGAAATGGCTCTTTGCTGCATGAGAAAGGCTCTGACGAAAGGGTGGTGCTTGCATTGCTGAAGATATTGGCAAGTCTGAACGATTATTATACGGAGCGTAATGATTCATATCTGTTAGGTCTGTCTTATTACAGGACACAGCGGCAGATGAATGTGATTTTACGTTTTGTAAACGTGGCGGATTTTGAGGCAAGGATAAGAAGTGCGGCGAAGAGATTTGTGTTTGGCACAAAAGCTCCATTGAAGTATAGATTCTTTGCTTTGTGTGAGTTTGTGTCACCTGCGTTTGTGTGCCGTTTTTTCGGATTGATGAACAAAGTCAGAGAGAGGATAAAAAGTCTTTGCAGGTAGGCGGGAAATCATACGTTTCCGAAAAGTCGGAAGCACTATCAGGAATATAAACAGGAGAAAAATATCATGAATGAAAATTTTGAAATAAAAAGTCTTGAAGCTGCAGCTGAACAGGGCGATATGGAGGCACAGTTTAATCTTGGTAATATGTATTATAACGCCAAAGGAATCGAAGTAAACTACGAAAAGGCATTGTATTGGTGGGAGAAGGCAGCCGAGCAGGGTGATGTGCGGGCACAATACAATGTTGGCGATATGTATAATGACGGCGAAGGAACAGAAGTGAACTACGAAAAAGCACTGTACTGGTTTGAGAAGGCAGCCGAACAGGG
>CALGHE010000022.1 GCA_937915765.1 uncultured Bacteroidales bacterium
AAGAATACAGTTTGTGATGATCAGCCCCACAAAGACAGAAAGCTGCTTGCTCACAGTGTACATATAAGCCTGAAGAACAAGGTCCACAATAGAAACCAAAGTCGCCACAACCACAAGCTGGACGATAATTCTCACACGAGCAGGAATTGTGTTTCTCAGAAGAGAGATCGTCAAGTTGGCAAAAGCTGTCACCACTATAACCGAAAGGGCCATAACGATAGCCGGCTCCAACTTGGCTGTAACCGCCAGCGCAGAACATATACCCAGCACCTGAATAATGACAGGGTTGTTCTTGCTAAGAGGATTTGTTATAACACTGCTATTTTTACCCATTTTTCAATCCTCCTTATCATTTAGTCGTTAAAAAATCCTTATAACTGTTCAAACTCTCAAGCATCATATTGTCAACACCCTGAGATGTTATTGTACCGCCACCGATACCGTCAACATAATCCTTGCTTTCATCTATCTTGCCTGGCTTCACAACAGCGACAGACACCAAATTACCGTCTCTGAAGATATGCTTCCCAACAAACTGGCTCTGAAACTTTGGCGTTGAAATTTCCGCTCCAAGTCCCGGAGTTTCGCCCTTATGAGAAAAATAGGCTCCGTAAATAGTGTTCTTGTCAGACTCCAGCGCAAGATAGCCCCAGATTGGACCCCAAAGACCGGCACCCTCCTGCGGCAGCACGAAGTAAGTCTTTCCGTCCTTCTCGCACTCAAAAATAATCTTTTTCAACACCTTGAAACTCTTTTCGCTCTCGAAAGGAATCTCCCTCTTCACATATTTTGCGTAAAGTTCCTCCGCATTGTCAAAATCTGCCGCCACATTCAAAGAGGTCAAAACCTGCATTTTATTGTCAATCTCCTTGTTCTTGCTAATCTTCTCGCTCAAAGAACCTGCAGTAACAGCGAGGAGAGCCGCCACGATTATAACCATAACCGCAACATACGAAACCGTATAAGCATTACTACTTGTATTCATAAAATCCTCCGTTTAAGCGTTAATATTCTTGAAAGCGTTATTCTTAGCTCTGTTCTTGCGTCTGTTGATATTGGCCTGAACAACCCAGTAGTCGATGAACGGAGCAAACACGTTCATAAGCAGAATCGCAAGCATCATACCTTCCGGATAACCAGGATTCAGCACCCTGATGAATATGGTGAACATACCTACACAGAAGCCGAATATATATTTGCCCACCTCTGTACGGGCAGATGTCACAGGGTCTGTAGCCATAAACACAGCCCCGAACGCGAAACCGCCCAGCAACAAATGGTCGTACCAGCTGATATTCATGATAGGAGTTGTTCCGATAGAGTTGAACAGAAGAGCAGTCAGAGCACCGCCGACAAACACGCTGAACATTGTTTTCCAGCTTGCCACACCCGTAACAAGAAGGATTACCGCGCCAATCGCAATGGCAATCTTGCTGGTCTCGCCTATACTACCAGGGATAAGGCCGATAAGCATGTCCACTGTAGATATAGGGTCGCCAACCGCATTAGTCATCACAACATCGCCCTGAGCAACGGCAGCCTGACCAAGCGGAGTCGCGCCTGTGAACGAATCGACAACTGTTCCGCCGCCCAAACCGCACACTGCATCCTTAGAAACCCATACAGAGTCACCAGACATTGACTTAGGATAAGCGAAGAACAAGAACGCGCGAGTCACAACGGCAACGTTAAACACGTTCATACCTGTTCCGCCGAAAACCTCCTTAGCGAAGATAACGGCAAAAGCGGTAGCCACACCAAGAATCCAAAGCGGGCAGTCAACAGGCACAATCAACGGAATAAGCATACCCGAAACAAGGAAACCTTCCTGAATTTCCTCTTTCTTGAACTGCGCCACTATGAACTCGATTCCAAGCCCGACAGCATAAGAAACCACCACCTTAGGCAAAACGCAAGCCGCGCCATACAGGAACAAGTCAAAAAATGAGCTGCCTTCCAGAATACCATTAACTAAAAAATGCTGATAACCAACGTTGTACATACCAAAAAGCAACGCAGGAATCAAAGCTATAACAACCATCGACATCACACGTTTAGAGTCTATGCAGTCGTGGATATGTGTTCCTCTTTTCGCCGTCGTATTAGGGACAAACAGAAAAGTCTCGAATCCGTCGAATACGGAACGGAACATAGAAAGCTTGCCGCCCTCCTCAAAGTTAGGCTTCACTTTATCGAGAAAATTCCTTAAAGCTTTCAATTTTATTCTAATTTATTGTTATAAAATAATTTGCCAACACATTATGCGAGTTCCTTGCGCAGATAATCAAGACCTTCGCGCACGATTTTCTGCGTCTCAATCTTAGAAGTGCAGACAAACTCGCAAAGCGCGAAATCTTCCGGCGCAACTTCGTAGATACCCAGATTTTCCATCTCCTCGATATTCTTGCTCAGGATAGCCTTCACAAGAAACTCTGGAAGAATATCCATAGGGAACACCTTGTCATACTCGCCAGACATGATGAAAGCCCTCTCTCCGCCGTTGATGTTAGTGTCCAGCGCATACTCCTTACTGCCACCCATCAGCCAAGACAGGTAAGACTTGCTCACGCTAAACTTAGCCAGACGCGGCATAATCCAGCCCAAGAACTCATAATGGTCACCTTCTGGAAGGACTGTAACCTGAGAGTCATACGCGCCGACAAAACCGTCAGCCGCAATCTGCTTCCCAGTAAGAGGATTTCCGCTTATGTAACGCACATTCGCGCCCTCTTTAACATTGCCCTTTACCATATTAGATATAGAGGCGCCGAAATAACTCTTGTAATACAAAGGTTTTATGACTTCCGAACCGACAAGCACCACCGGACGCTCAAAACTGATCACGCCCTTGCTGAAGGCCTTTCCTATCGCAACCACATCATGCGGATTGACAACCCAAACCACCTCACCTTTATTAATAGGGTCGATGTGATGAATCTGCACGCCCACGTTACCAGCCGGATGAGGTCCGTCAAACACATGCACTTCCGCGCCGCGCACCTCCTTGAACACCTTAGACGCATTATCCTTATGAATACCGATATGCACCTTTCCGTCCGTCAGTTTAGACAATGCGTTCACGCCCAACTGCAGCTCGTTCTTCATGCCGTCCAACGTAAAGTCGTAGTTAGGGGCAAGCGGAGCCGAGTCAAATCCCGAAATGAAAATAGCCTTAGGCTTATCGTTAGGATTTGCCACAACATCATAAGGACGCTGCTTGATGAACGGCCAGAACCCTCCATTCAGCAAAAGACCTCTCACCTCCTCCGCCGGGAGGTCCTTAGGGTCCGCCTTTGTAAACGGCTCTGATTCAAAACTTCCGTCCGACTTTATCAGCACGTTCAGCAACTTGCGGCGTTCGCCTCGGTTAACCGACACGACTTCTCCGCTCGCTGGAGAAACAAACTTGACGTCCGGATTATTCTTGTCAAAAAACAGGACACTGCCGACTTTGACACGGTCGCCTTCGTTTACGACAACCTTGGGCTTTACTCCATGAAAATCATCAGGACATACAGAGAAGAGTTCCGGCAACACAGCCTCGCGGTCATAACCGTCAACGGCCACCTTCCCCTTCAGTTTTATGTCCAAACCTTTCTTAATTCTAATTACTTCAGCCATAATGCGTTATAAAAGTATATTAAAAATCCGTACAAAGATACTAAAATAAATTTATTTATCCGACGTTTTAACGACTTAATTTTGACAAAAAACAGCGAAATGGCTTTCAAAATGTTCCTTTTATTTCGCTTTTCTTATCTTTGTGACAACTTGACGACGCTACAGACGCCATGCTTCCTTCTCTTTGCAAATAAAAAAATCGACAAAAAAAATCTCTGACGGCGCATATTTTCGCAAATAAATTTGCTTCGGAACACCGAATTTTTATACATTTGTATGCAACTTAATTTTTAGTGTATGATTTTGATTTTGGACAGCGGCTCCACAAAGACTCACTGCGTCGCAATCAACGGAGACAAACGTTCCGACTACATCTTTCAGGGGATAAACCCGTTTTATCAGACGGAATCAGAGATTGAATCTCTGCTGAAGGAAGGGCTGGCGGACATTCTCAAGGAGTACGTTAAAGACATATATTACTACGGGGCAGGATGCTCGTTCCCAGAAAAGAAGGCTGTGATAAGAAACGCTTTCTGCAGCATATTCTGCGAGGCTGACGTGAATGTGGAAAATGACCTTCTGGCTTCCGCTCGCGCGCTATTCGGCAACGGCAGCGGAATTGCGTGCATACTTGGGACCGGCTCTAACTCATGCCTCTACGAAAACGGCGCCATAGTGCAAAACGTGCCGCCGCTAGGCTTTATCCTCGGCGACGAAGGCAGCGGCGCAGCGCTTGGAAAGAAACTGGTTGCCGACTGCCTGAAAAACCAGCTGCCTAAAACTGTTGCAGACAAATTTCTCGACCGCTTCAGCACCACTCCGAAAGAGATTATGGACAAGGTTTACAAGCAACAGTTTCCAAACAGATTTTTGGCGTCTCTGTCTGTCTTCTTCTACGAGAACCTCGACGTGCCGGAACTGTACAAAATTGTGGAAAACAGTTTTTGCGAATTTGCCGAGCGCAACATCTGCCAATACGACTGCGAAGGCAAAACCGTGTCATTCTCCGGCTCTGTCGCATATTACTTTGAAGAGATTTTAAAGCGGGTCTGCAGCAAGTACGACCTCTCGTTTGGAACCGTGGTCAAAGAGCCTATAGAAGGGCTTGTTGCCTTTCACACAGCAAAAAACTGACGCTTTTTTTGAGTTTTTTTGCATTTTTGCCACTTTTTGCTGAAAACATTCCAAATTAAGTTGTTTTTTTTGATTTTTATATCTAATTTTATAACGCCTTTTAGGCAAGATTGGGATTTCTACGAAAAAAATTGCTGAAAAAAATCGTGTCTATCTCAACCTTGTATATTTGAAAACAGACTTTAAGAAAGAAGAACATATATGAGTTATCTGAAATTTGACAAAACGGTGTTAGCCTCGCTTGAGCAGTCTTTGCCCAAGGAGGTTTTATATACAAACAAGTCTGGCGCATACCATTGCACCACAATTCTTGGATGCAACACAAGAAAGTACCACGGGCTGCTTACTATTCCTGTCAAACAGTTAGATGACGACAACCATGTGCTGCTCTCTTCCCTTGACGAAACTGTGGTTCAGCACGGAGCCGAGTTCAACCTCGGCATACACAAGTACGGGGGCGACCATTATTCGCCTAAGGGACACAAGTATCTGCGCGACTTCACCTGCACCACCACGCCTTGCTGCATATACAGAGTGGGCGGCGTGATATTGTCCAAAGAGAAAGTTTTCATATCTTTCGAAAACAGAATACTTATAAAGTACACGCTGCTTGAAGCGCACTCTCCGACTACTTTAAGGCTCAGGCCGTTCCTCGCTTTCAGAAACGTGAACGAGCTGAGTTCGGAAAACAGCTTCGCGAGAACTGCGTACAGAGAGACGGAAAACGGAATTTCGATGTGCATGTACGACGGCTATCCAGAACTGTTCATGCAGACAAGCAAGGAGTCTGAGTTTATCTCTCAGCCAGCGTGGAACAAAAACATAGAATACTCAAAGGAACAGGAACGCGGATACGACTATAAAGAGGACCTTTTTGTTCCCGGATACTTTGAAGTGCCTATAAAAAAAGGCGAGACCGTGATTTTCTCTGCCGGAATCAGCGAGACGGACACGTCCATGCTCTCCGAAATGTACGACACGGAAATTTCTAAAAAGACAAACCGCACAGATTTCTTTCTCTGCCTGAAAAACTCCGCGCAGCAGTTCTTCAACAGAAAGAATGCGGAAGAGCTGTATCTGCTTGCCGGCTACCCATGGTTCAAATGCCGCGCAAGGGATATGTTCATATCGCTGCCGGGCGTGTCGCTCAGCTTCGACGACCTGAGCGGTTTTGAAAAGATTATGGCAACGGCAATACCGGCCATAAGAAATTTTATGAACGGACAGCCCATCGGACGGGACATCATAGAGATAGACAATCCGGACGTGCCGCTGTGGTTTATATGGGCTTTGCAGGAGTACTCCAAAGAGACTTCTGAAAAGAGAATGTGGGAAATGTACGGCGATATTCTTAAAGAGACTATAGATTTCATACTCGACCAGCGGCACGAAAACATAAAGGTGCACGAAAACGGGCTGCTGTATGTCAAGGGCTGGGAAAAGGCTGTTACTTGGATGAACTCTACTTCTCAGGATATGCCGATAACGCCAAGAAGCGGATATGTCGTAGAGATTAACGCATTATGGTACAACGCATTAAGCTTTGCAGCTGATTTGGCCAGAAATATGAATGACGACGCTTATTCTGACAAGTTGGAGGCTTACGCGTCCAAGGTGAAAGAGAACTTCTCGAAAACGTTCTGGACCGGATTCTATTTGTACGACTTTGTTGACGGAGACCATAGAGAGGTTTCTGTGCGTCCGAACATGATATTTGCTGTCTCCTTAAAATACTCGCCGCTTGAAAACAGCCAGAAGAAGTCTATTTTGGACATTATAACAAAGGAGCTTCTGACACCGAAGGGTCTGCGCTCGCTAAGTCCGAAGAGCCCTAATTACCACGGCACTTGCGAAGGGTCTCAGATAGACCGCGACTACTCAGCTTTTCAAGGAGCGGTGTGGCCTTGGCTTATAGGCGCGTATTTGGAGGCGTACCTGAAGATTTACAAACGCAGCGGCGTGTCGTTTGCAGAACGGACAATGATAGGCTTCGAAGAGGAGATGTACCTCAACTGCATCGGAAGTTTGTCCGAAATGTACGACGGCAACCCGCCTTTCAAAGGACGCGGCGGCGTGTCGTTCGCAATGAACGTGGCAGAACTTCTGCGCATATCAAAGCTTCTGAAGAATTTCAGAAACAGCTGATATTAGCAATATAGTCTGTCCGGTTGATTTTGTTCCGCGGTCTTCTCTAAAGCGATGCAGGTTTCGTGGCTGAGCAGGTCCAACTGAAATGACTCTTTCGACCGGTCAAACCAAAGTAGATTAAATATTGTAATTTATAACGTGAGCATTTGCGCAAAATAATGTTGATGAAATAAATGATTTAACGGGATGTTATCCCCTAACGATATAAAAGGACAGAAATGAAGGCTTTAATGTTTGGGTGGGAGTTTCCCCCTCATATTTTGGGCGGATTAGGAACTGCAAGTTACGGCTTGACAAAGGGAATGTCTTTGCAGCAAGACATGGACATTACCTTTATGTTGCCGAAGCCTTGGGGCGACGAAGACCAGAGTTTCCTCAAGATAATAGCGGCGAACAAAGTTCCTGTTGTGTGGCAAGACCCAGAATGGAACTACCTCTGCCAGCAGCTCGACGGACACATGTCGCCCGAAGAGTACTACAGATACCGCGACTGCATACGTGAAGACTTTCACCACATAGGCACAAGCGGAATCGGCAGCATTGAGTATGACCGCGTCCGGTGGACGAAACAGGGAGCGCGAGCTCAGGAAAAAATGCAGAGAGTCACGAACGGAATGTGAGTGAATCGACAACATTTTTGACCGGACTATGTTCGCACAAACGCTCCGATGGCACAATTTGGAGGATATTATGAAAACAGCAGTAATAACAGGTGCGTCGAGGGGTATCGGGCGCGCGATTGCAAAGGCTTTTGCGCTTGCAGGATACTCGGTTGTCGCGACCTACAACAGCGACAAAGACGCTGCCGACAGTCTTATAAAGGAGCTCGACGGCTGTGACATAACCTTCTGTCAGCTTGACGTGACAGATTTCGACAAGGTCAACAGCTTTTCGACAGAATTGTTGAAAAACCGCGCGGTTGACGTGCTTATAAACAATGCGGGAATTGCCCGACAAAAGCTTTTCACCGACGTCACCCCAGACGAATACCGCAAAATGATGGCAACCAACGCCGATTCCGTCTTTTTCGTCACGCAGGCGTTTGCGCGCGATATGATAAAAAGGCACAAGGGCAGTATTATAAACATATCGTCGATGTGGGGACAGGTCGGCGCTTCCTGTGAGGTTGACTATTCGATGTCAAAGGCGGCGGTAATCGGCTTCACAAAGGCGCTTGCAAAG
>CALGHE010000023.1 GCA_937915765.1 uncultured Bacteroidales bacterium
GCTGAGAAGTTCATGGCTATGCCTGTGATAAAGGGCGTGAAGTCTGCTTCTGAACGTTTTGCCGGAGCGGTTGACACTTACACTATCGAGGCTCTTATGCAGGACGGAAAGGCTCTGCAGTCCGGCACATCTCACTTCTTAGGCCAGAACTTTGCAAAGGCGTTTGACGTGCAGTACCAAACTCGCGAAGGCAAGCTGGATTACGTTTGGGCTACCTCGTGGGGCGTCTCTACTCGCCTTATGGGTGCTCTGATCATGTCGCACTCTGACGACAACGGTCTTGTGCTTCCTCCTAAGCTTGCTCCTTATCAGGTTGTGATTGTGCCTATCGCCGCTAAGAAGCTTACAGCTGACATGATTGCGAAAATTGACGACATCATCGCCAAGCTGAAAGCTAACGGCGTGTCTGTGAAATACGACGATTCTGACGCAAAGACTCCGGGTTGGAAGTTCGCCGAGTATGAGCTTAAGGGTGTGCCTGTAAGACTTACTGTAGGACCAAGAGATTTTGAAAACGGAACTATCGAAGTTGCCCGCCGCGACACTCTCACTAAAGAGAACGTAAGCATGGACGGCATCGAAACGTACGTGAAGAATCTCCTTGACGAAATTCAGGAAAACATCTATCAGAAAGCATTGAATTTCAGAAAGGAAACAATGACTTCTGTTGACACTTACGACGAGTTTAAGGTTCAGATTGAGAAAGGCGGTTTTGTGCTTGCCCACTGGGACGGCACTCCTGAAACGGAAGCGAGAATTAAAGAAGAGACTAAAGCTACCATACGCTGCATTCCTTTTGACAGCTATATGGACGGCGACATGGAGCCGGGTGTTTGTATGGTTACAGGAAAACCTTCTAAACGCAGAGTGCTATTTGCAAGAGCTTATTGATAATATGACTTAGATAAACAAAGCTCGCTTAATAAAGGCGGGCTTTGTTTTTATGGAACCTCCATATCAAATTTGAGGTTTAATATACCCTCAATAAAAGTCAATGTGAGAACAACTATCTCCGCATATTGCCTTGAAAAATCAGCAGACATATTTCTATCGTACCAAGTCAGCCTATCTTTATACGCAAAAGGCGCGAATATGTAATCGCAAGTTGTTTTAACATCTTTCATTATTTTCACCAAAATAATTTTATGACCATTTTTATCACAAATAATCAAATACTTTACAATTACGCAACAAAAGTAACGTTTTTTCAAATTAAACAATCGTTTTCACATCAAACTCATCAGCGTCGCGCCATGCAGGAAACTTGCTTCTGAATTTCTGCAAAGAATCCAAGTCAATCTCGCAAACTTTAAGAGCCGCCTCTCCATCACCAAACGCAAGCTCAGTCTCGCCCTTAGGCGATATTACGCAAGAGTGTCCGTTATGGTCAAACCCTGAGCCGTCTTTTCCAACACGGTTCACACCGCACACATACGAAAGGTTCTCTATCGCGCGCGCCTTCAGAAGCGTGTCCCAAGCCGCAATTCTGACCGTAGGCCAGTTCGCCATATAAATCAGCAAATCATACTCGCACCCCACATTTCTGCTCCATACAGGGAACCTCAAATCATAACAAATCTGCAGACTGATATTCCACCCCTTATACTTTACAACAACGTTTCTGTTGCCTGCCGAAAAACACTTGCCTTCTCCTCCCATTGAGAACAGATGACGTTTATCATAAAAGTACCGTTCGCCAGACTCGGTCACAAAAAAGGCTCTGTTGAAAAACTTACCATGCTCTTCTGCCATAAAGCTTCCGCAAACAGCACATCCATGCCTTCGGGCCAGACTCTCCACCGCCTGCATCGTGCTGCCACAATTGCTCTCTGCAAGCTCCGACACATCATCCACCGTAAAGGCAGTCGAAAACATTTCCGGCAACAGAAGCACATCAACATCATCTTCCATGTCGGCCATACAACGTTCCACCTGCTCAAGATTCCTCGTCTTGTCGCCCCAAACTATATCATACTGAAAAATTGCAATTTTCATATATAAAAAAAATAAAGAGTCACAAAAACGCAATTCGCTTCCGTGACTCCTGAAAGACTACTTCTATAAATTAATCATTAGCAGCGCTTCCTATAGAGAACTGCTCAGGATGTCTGCCCTTCACATCTTTAAAATAGCGCTTTATCTGTTTCAAATCCTCAGCCTCGTTGTCTGTCGGATAAAACACTTTATTTATACCCAACTCTTTCTTTTCGTAATCCAGATGCGTAAGCAATATAGGCACGCCGGCCTTTTTCGCTATATAATAAAAGCCTTTTTTCCATTCCGGGTTCTTTTTTCGAGTCCCTTCAGGAGTGATAGCCAACTGAAATTTGTCTCTTTTACTAAACTCCTCGACAATCTGTTCAGACAAAGACTGTCTTTTGCCCCTGTCAACCGCAATGCCGCCAATCGGGCCGAAGAACAAGTTGAAAGGGAACCTGAACCACTCTTTCTTTATCAGAAAAGAAGGCCTCGCACCACCTACCGCGCAATAACCTATTTTACCGACAATGAAATCATAATTGCTGGTATGAGGAGCCACGCAAAAGATGCACTTATTTGGAACTTCGACCGTCAAAGAGGTTCTCCATCCAAATAATTTGAGTATAAACTTACAAATTTTCTGTTTCATAAAAGATAATTTTACGGCGCCGGCCAACGCAACCGACGCTTAGACTTTGCGGTGCAAAAGTATTAAAAAGCACGCAAATAATCAATATTTGCGTGTTTTTTGTGACATATTTTGCTCGGCTCTTTCTTTTAAAGTTTTTATTGAAATGCAATGCTTCAAAACAAATTTGGCACAGTCTTGCAGACAGAGATAAAGCAAGGCAGAAAGCCTTAATTTCTAAAAGAAAGAGCCGTACACAGGCCCTTCCCGCTAGCACAAATATCACACTTCTTGTATATCAAAGCCTTGCTCTTCTCCAAATTTAATTATTTCACCAACATTAAATTTTCCTATCTGAGTTGTAAAAGCAAATTTAACGCCATCTGCACTTACCATTAAATCTAATTCTTCTTCAAACCAACGCCTATCCTTTGACTTATCAGCAGAATCAACCTTTGCTCTTTCAATATTTGCACAAGTTTCTATATATAACGGAACACGACGCTTTATATCATCGTATGTCAAATTAGGATTCTTTTTCACAAACAATTTCACTATAGCCAATGCCAAGCGTCCCTTTCCGAGTCGTCCTTCTCCATTTAAACTGTATTTAGTTCTATCTCTAACAGAAGATTCCCTATGCAAAACATAATCCTCCTTCATCATAACACTTGGGTTTACATTCGCTTTAGTTTTTTTCATGCAAATATTCACCCCTTCTAGAACTTCATCTACACACGAGTCTGAATATCCCTTCGCACACAGATTTTCTTTCAAAAGTTCTTTCAAGAAACCATCTGCATCTGAAATTAAATCTCCTATATAGTCCTCCAATCTTCTTCTTTCTCCTCGTTTCTCTTCTTGTATTTTACAGAAAAGAGCCAAATCGTCTAAAGAAAATTTATCTCTACTAAACAAATCAACAAAAGTCTCCCCTAGAGCCGAATCTTCTTCAAATTTAATTTGAACAATACACTCTGGTTCTTTCGTTACTAACGGATCCATATAAAACAATTCTATATGCTCTCCAACATACAAACCAATCCGCACAGACAACAATTTCATATACGAAATCAACTGTTCTACTTCATTCGCACTTTGTATATGATTAGGTTTCTTTAATTCTACAACAAACACTGGTTCTTCTTGAATAAAGAAAACCAAATCTGGGAACACATGATTGACAGAACTTCCAACCCTAACTTTATATTGTTCTTCAACTCGTTCTCGACTCCAACCCAATAAATAACGAAAAATAGCCACAATAGTTCTCTGGTACTCCTTTTCGCTTCCGTTTAGAGTTCTTTCTTTATGCACATCTCTACAAATCTCATTCCAAATATTCATAAACACAAACGTTTAATATGAAAAAAAAATATCACCTCACCCTCAAGCGGCGGCCGGGACGCAAAACTGTCTTTGTTGTTATCCGGTTAAGTCTGCAAATCCGCTTAACTGTTGTGCGATGTCTTTTCGCTATTTTAGAGAGGCAGTCGCCTCTGCGCACCTTGTAATATTTTGCAGGGCTGTTCACATAATCCGTCCACTCCTTGAACGAGCCTTTTCGTGTAACCAAATAGTTGTCGTCATACACAGCAAACTCCTTGAAGTCTATAATGTTACGCGGATTTATCGGAATGCCCTGATACCTTGTTTCAAAATGCAGATGAGGTCCGGTGGAACGGCCTGTGTTGCCGCCTAACGCGATGACCTCGCCAGCCTTGACCTCCTGCTCTGCCTCCACAAGTATTTTGGACAAATGCGCGTACAAAGTCTCCAGTCCGTTAGGATGGCGCAGCAGCACGAAGTATCCGTACCCTTTACGGCGCGAGCCTACACGCTTGATACGCACCTTGCCGTCGAAAGCCGCACGTATGGAATCCCCAACCTTGACACGCAAGTCTATGCCGCAGTGAAGCCGAGCCCAGCGCGGACCGAACTCCGACGTCACAACGTTCTGCGTAGGCGGACAAAAATTTGAGCAGTCAACCACAAAAGAGTCTGTCACCTCCGTAACCTTCAGTCCGTACGGATTCAATTTAGTATTGTCCCAATTCTCAAAAAAGAGAGAATCCTCTTCCGCCTCGTTCTCTTCATCCTCCGCCATCTGAGCGGCAACCAGCGAATCAAAAACGACCTTCTGCTCCTCCAGCTCTATCGCTCCTGCAAAAATAGGATCGCCGCTGGGCACATCTGCGTCAACAGAGTCCTGCTGACCAAACACGCTCAGAGAAAAGGCAAATAACAACACAAAATTTAAAATAAAATTCCTCATTATATATACGACTTTATGAGGGTGCCTTCCGCAGAAAAGCATCCTGTTTTCAACATTACCTCGCGAATAAGATTTTAATGGTGAATACTTACACAACCACACATGCAACTTTTCTCAGCCGCGCCTTGCAATCAAAAGCAACAGCGCCGCACACAATCAAGGCAAAAAATCTCCGTTACAACAACTCACCCCTTTGTAAAATTCATGAGACTCACCACTATAACACTCGGTCTTAGTTTCATACCGCCCGAATCCGAGCGTGCAAATATAGCGCATTTTTATAAAAAAAAGCAAAAATCAACTCAAAATCTGCAGAATTGGCAAAGAAAACATTCATTTCGCAACAAAATAGCCCAGTCCCATCAGCAGAAATCCCAATGCCGCACTCGCAAAAACATAACAGAAAAAGGCAAGGAACTCTTCGTTCTGAAGCATCTGCACACTTTCGTGAGCAAATGCAGAAAACGTGGTGAATCCGCCGCAAAGTCCGGTAGTCAAGAAAAGAAGCCATGAACCATTTTGAGCGTTCCATTTGCCTAACAGAGCAAACATCAGCCCAAAAACAAAACACCCGGACAGATTCACCAGCAGCGTTCCCCACGGAAAACCCTGTCCGCAAACCGTCTTCATCAACATTGACACACAATACCTCAAAACTCCGCCAACGAAGCTTCCGGCACCCACAATCAGCAATGACTTCAACATAAACCTATACTTTTTAAGGCAACCTCTGTAACACGTTTTTTAAGGCCCTGAATTTGGCACCCTTATTTTCTCGCCCTAGCTAGGCAGAAACAAGGTTCGCAAACAGATTCAACACAGACCAAACGCCTTTCCATACCATCACGTCCCAATCTATAAAAGTTGCCGTTGAAAATTAATTTTAACACCTTGCAAATATAGTCAATATCACTCAAACACGCAGCAAGTCCACTCCTTTTTGATCGTTTGTTAAACAATAATAAAAAGAACATACACGCACAAAATATTCCTATTTTGCTATCTCCACTTTGCAAAATAAGATTTTTTTTCTACTTTTGTGCAGTTTGTTTAATGCAAATACGATTGACATTGGAAGCGTTTTTCAGAACACACAAGTATTTGATAGAGCACATGGACGTGCCTGTGCGACGGCTTTTGATGGACGAGATAGACTGGAAACAGAGACTAATCGGCATCAAGGGAAGCCGTGGTGTGGGCAAAACGACATTTTTGCTCGACTATGCGCGTCAAAACTTCGGCACGGACAGAAGCTGCCTTTACGTCAATCTGAACAACTTCTATTTCACGGGGCAGACACTTGTCAACTTTGCAGACAAATTCAGGAGAAACGGGGGCAAGACGCTGCTGATAGACCAGATATTCAAGTACCCCAACTGGAGCAAAGAGCTAAGATATTGCTACGACAATTTCAAGGACTTGAAGATTGTGTTCACCGGCTCGTCCATCATGCGGCTAAAGGGGGAGAATCCGGATCTGGACGGTTGCGTTGACTCCTACATCTTGCGCGGATTCTCTCTGCGGGAGTTCATAAACCTGACCGCAGGCACAGCTCTGAAGCATTACTCGCTCGACGAGATTTTGCAAAGCCACGAGCAAATAGCCAACGACATTTTGAAAGTCGTGAAGCCGTCAGTTTACTTTCAGGACTATCTGCATCACGGATACTACCCTTTCTTTCTGGAGAAGAAAAATTATTCAGAAAACCTCCTGAAAACGATAAACATAACCCTTGAAATAGACATACTTCTGCTGAAGCAAATAGAACTGAGCTATCTTCCGAAAATAAGGAAACTGCTCTATCTGCTTGCAAGCAACGAGCCAGCCGCACCGAACATCAGTCAGCTGAGTCTGGACATACAGACTTCGAGAGCGACGGCAATGAACTACATAAAGTATCTCAAGGATGCGCGAATGCTCAACATTCTGTACCCGAAAGACGAGAACTTCCCTAAAAAGCCAAGCAAGGTTTACCTTCAGAACACCAACCTGATGTATGCCTTCTGGCCTGCAGTTGTGAGCGAACAGGCTGTGAGAGAAACGTTTTTCTACAACTCTCTCATCAGAAGCCACAAAGTTAACAAAGGCGAAAAAAACGCGCAGTTCCTCATAGACGGGAAATACAACTTCTGCATTGCAAACAAGGACGACAGAATAAAGAAGAAAGACGGAACATTCATCGCGGCAGATTCGCTCGACAAAGGCGAAGAGAACAAGATTCCGCTTTGGCTATTCGGTTTTTTGTACTGAAAACGCTTCCGTAAAATCTCAAAAAGACAAACACGGAACCGCACACAAACAAATTTTGCAAAAAAATATCGTCAAAATATAAATATCAGACAATGTTTTTATATTTTTGCAGAATTAGTAGAGACATTCCCTAAAGGGAAACGTGAATGTGAATTTATTTACATAATATTATAAATTGATATATGGCTAAAGAAAAAAAATTCATCACTTGTGATGGAAATGAAGCAGCTGCTCATATCTCGTATATGTTCAGCGAATGTGCCTGCATCTACCCTATCACGCCATCTTCTACAATGGCTGAGCACGTGGACGAGTGGGCAGCCCAAGGTCGTAAAAACATCTTCGGCGAAACAGTTTCTGTAACAGAAATGCAGTCTGAGGCTGGTGCAGCAGGCGCATTGCACGGAGCTATTCAGGCTGGTGCTTTGACTTCTACTTACACAGCATCTCAGGGTCTTTTGCTCATGATCCCTAACATGTACAAAATTGCGGCTGAAAAGATGCCTGCAGTGTTCCATGTTTCGGCTCGTACAATCGCTTCTCACTCTTTGTGTATCTTCGGCGACCATCAGGACGTTTACGCTTGCCGTCAGACAGGCTTCGCCATGCTGGCTGAAGGTTCTGTTCAGGAAGTTATGGACCTTGCCGGTGTCGCTCACTTGGCAACTATCAAGTCTCAGGTTCCTTTCTTGAACTTCTTCGACGGTTTCCGTACTTCTCACGAAATCCAGAAGATCGAAAAGCTTGAAAACGAAGATTTGGCGGCTTTGATCGACCAAGACAAATTGGCTGAGTTCCGTGCAAGAGCATTGAACCCTAACAAGCCAGTTATGCGCGGTATGGCAGAAAACCCTGACACATTCTTCACTCACCGCGAATCTTGCAACTCAATGTACGACAACGTTCCTGCTATCGTTGAAGAGTACATGAACGAAATATCTAAAATCACAGGACGCAAATACGGATTGTTCGACTACTACGGAGCTCCAGATGCTGACCGTGTAATCATCGCTATGGGTTCTGTTACAGAATGTATCCGCGAAGTTATCGACTACCTTGCTGCTAAGGGCGAAAAGGTTGGTTTGGTTGCGGTTCACTTGTACCGTCCGTTCTCTGTTAAGCACCTTTTGGCTGCAGTTCCTGCTTCTGCAAAGGTTATCACTGTGCTTGACAGAACTAAGGAACCAGGCGCTAACGGCGAACCTTTGTACTTGGATGTTCGCGACGCTTACTTCGACGAAAAGAACGCTCCTGTAATCGTTGGCGGACGTTACGGTCTTGGCTCTAAGGACACTACTCCTGCTCAGATTCTTTCTGTTTATGAAAATATGTCTTTGGCTACTCCTAAGAACCACTTCACTGTTGGTATCGTGGACGACGTCACTTTCACTTCTCTTCCTCAGAAAGAAGAAGTTGCAGTTGGTGGCGAAGGCATGTTCGAAGCTAAATTCTTCGGTCTTGGAGCTGACGGTACTGTAGGTGCTAACAAGAACTCTGTAAAGATTATCGGTGACAACACAAACAAGCACTGCCAGGCTTATTTCTCTTACGACTCTAAGAAGTCGGGCGGTTTCACTTGCTCTCACCTTCGTTTCGGCGACACTCCAATCCGCTCTACTTATTTGGTGAACACTCCTAACTTCGTTGCTTGCCACGTTCAGGCTTACTTGAACATGTACGATGTTACTCGCGGTTTGCAGAAGAACGGAACGTTCCTTTTGAACACCATCTGGGACGGTGAAGAGCTGGCTAAGAACTTGCCTAACAAGGTTAAGGCTTATTTCGCAAAGAACAACATCAAGGTTTACTATATCAACGCTACTAAGATCGCTCAGGAAATTGGTCTTGGTAACCGTACAAACACAATCCTTCAGTCTGCATTCTTCCGTATCACAGGCGTGATTCCTGTTGATTTGGCTATCGAACAGATGAAGAAGTTCATCGTTAAGTCTTACGGCAAGAAGGGTGAAGATGTTGTGAACAAGAACTATGCAGCTGTTGACCGTGGTGGCGAATACAAGGAATTGGCTATCGACGCGGCTTGGGCTAACTTGGCTGCTGACGCGGCTCCTGCAAACAACGACCCTGAATTCATCAACAAGGTTGTTCGCCCTATCAACGCTCAGGACGGTGACTTGCTTCCTGTCTCTGCGTTCAAAGGCATCGAAGACGGTACTTGGTACGCTGGCACTTCGGCTTACGAAAAGCGTGGCGTGTCTGCGTTCGTTCCTGAATGGAATGCTGCAAACTGTATTCAGTGTAACAAATGTGCGTTTGTCTGCCCTCACGCTTGTATCAGACCTATCGTTATGACAGACGAAGAGGCTAAGGGCATGAACGGCGACATGATTGAAATGAAGGCTCCTGCTGCCATGAAGGGAATGAAGTTCCGCATGCAGGTTGGCGTTATGGACTGCTTGGGCTGCGGCAACTGTGTTGACGTTTGTCCTGGTAACCCTAAGGCTGAAGGCGACTACAAGCTTGCTCTTAAGATGGTTCCTTTCGACCCTGAATCAGAAGCAACTAAGGTTGAGTCTGCTAACTGGGAATACGCTGTTAAGAAGGTTTCTAGCAAGCAGTCTTTGGTTGACGTTGCTTCTAACCCTAAGAACTCTCAGTTCGCTACTCCATTGTTCGAGTTCTCAGGAGCTTGCTCTGGTTGTGGTGAAACTCCATACGTTAAGTTGATCACTCAGTTGTTCGGCGACCGCGAAATCGTAGCTAACGCAACTGGATGTTCTTCTATCTACTCTGGTTCTATACCTTCAACTCCTTATACTACTAACGAAAAGGGTCAGGGTCCTGCTTGGGCTAACTCTCTATTCGAAGACTTCTGCGAGTTCGGTTTAGGTATGGAGCTTGCAAACGAAAAGATGCGTGAACGTATCGAAAAGGTTATGACTGAGGCTATCGCTGCTGACTGCACTCCTGCTGACGCTAAAGCTTTGTTCCAGTCTTGGATCGAAAACAAGAACAATGCAGAAGAGACTAAGAAATTGGCAGAACAGATTATCCCTGTAATCGAAGCTGGCAAGGACAAGTGCGCTCACTGCAAGCAGCTTGTTGAACTTGAAGGTTACTTGGTAAAACGCTCTCAGTGGATTATCGGTGGTGACGGTGCTTCTTACGATATCGGTTACGGCGGTCTTGACCACGTTATCGCTTCTGGCAAAGACGTTAACATCTTGGTTCTTGACACTGAGGTTTACTCTAACACTGGTGGTCAGTCTTCTAAGGCTACTCCTCTTGGAGCTATCGCTAAATTCGCCGCTTCAGGTAAGAGAGTACGCAAGAAAGACCTTGGTATGATTGCTACAACTTACGGCTACGTTTATGTTGCTCAGATCGCTATGGGCGCAGACCAGGCTCAGTGCTTGAAGGCTATCCGTGAGGCTGAAGCTTATCCAGGTCCATCTTTGATTATCGCTTACGCTCCTTGTATCAACCACGGCTTGAAGGCTGGTATGGGCAAGGCTCAGGCTGAAGAGGCTAAGGCTGTTGAGTGCGGTTACTGGCACTTGTGGCGTTTCAACCCAGCTTTGGAAGAAGAAGGCAAGAACCCATTCATCTTGGATTCTAAAGAACCTGACTACTCTAAGTTCCAAGACTTCTTGAAGGGCGAAGTTCGTTACGCTTCTGTAATGAAACAGTTCCCTAACGAAGCTCAGGAATTGTTCAACGCTTCTGAAGAAATGGCTAAGAAACGTTACCAGAGCTACGTTCGCATGACTAAGATGGAATATTAATCAATTATCATCTGATGTTATATATAGAAAGGCTGTGTCGGATTGACACAGCCTTTCTTGTTGTCTTTATGCCCTCCTAAACTGAAGTTTTAGATGCATCATAAAGAGAGAAGATCTCCTTTCTTCTTGTTTACAAGAGACGATTTTGAAACATTAGCGCTATTTCTGCAACGTATGCAAATAACATCCTAACAGTCTTGAAAAATCTTTTCCAGCCTCTTTTTCTACTCCTTTGTTTGCGCGACGGTAGCGTACCCAAACGTCCTTGTCATAATTGTAGATAAAGGACTCTTGCAACGATGGAAAGCATTTGAACGAAGCATAGACATTCCTTTCCGAATATCGGTCGTTGCGAATGTTGTGGGTGATTTCAATGGTCAGAAGGACATTGATTGGTGTAAGTTCCTTTCCTTTCCGTTCAATTCTTTCCCAAATTGAAATATCTGGCGTAATCATTATCTCGTCAGATAGTTTTGTCTCCGTCAAGATATCCCTACGACCAAATTTCACAAGGTAGTTTTGAACTATATCGGTTTGTATCACTTGGTGAGTATAGGTATTGTTGCTTGCCATGCCAAGTCCTTCGATATAATCTCGGTCGGTTACAAGTGCGATTCTGCGCAACTCCTCTTCCGTGTAAGTGAAATCTTCAATCTGTTTTT
This sequence comes from uncultured Bacteroidales bacterium, assembly GCA_937915765.1. GTDB lineage: Bacteria > Bacteroidota > Bacteroidia > Bacteroidales > Paludibacteraceae > RGIG9379. The sequence continues at coordinate 11,542 of CALGHE010000023.1, forward strand.
TCATATCCTAACTTTTTTCTGTTAAAGCAAATTTAATTCATCTCAACCACTTCTCCAATATCTTTTTCTTTCGTTCTGCACATCCAGCCATTACGGCTTTGGCTGCGGCTATTTTTGATTCGTAAGATTCTATTTCGGAAACTATGCGCTGTTGCTCGGCAAGTGGCGGAAGAGGGATTTGGAAATTTGCAACATCATCTGCATTTAAATTTGGCTGAGAACTTCCATGTCTCAAAGCTTTTAATGCTTCTGTTTGAGATTGTATATAATACCACACATAATCTGTTTTTACATTGATTTTCTTTTCATACAATACTGCACAAGCTTGATTCGTAGCTGATTCTATGCCCAATTTTGCAGAATACCCTACAGTCATTCCATACATAGCAACGACAATTGAGTCTATTGGATATAACTTAGCACTACTATTCTTCAGACCTTCACTAGTAATTTTCTCGGTTGTATCGTAAATAACTCTGTTTTGCAATTCTCCGGTTGTTAACCACGGGATTGAGCCATTATTCCAAAACAATGGATTTTTTCTAGATGGAGTTCCTCCTGAAGATATTTTATAAACATCCCCCAACTTTTTCTTTTCCCCCTTCACATTCGCCATCGTTTCAGCAATCTTCCTCTTATATTCCTCAATCGTCATTCGACTATTGTTATATTCTTCATCAACCTTTTCACATTCGGAAACGACTTGCTGCTGAATGTCAAGAGGGGGAAGTGGAATTTTGATTGCTTTTAGATTTGTGCTGTTTAATCCTCCTTGAGCAGAACCTGTAATATTCGCTTTTAGAATATTTTGTCCTATAACAGAATATAAAAACTCAAACAAATAAAATTGTGTAAGTTTTTCTTTACAACGAATAATGAAAACATGTTCATTTATCATTGCCTCTTTGCCATCAAGTTCATCCCTTACAATAGCAACTTTACCTGTTAATGCTCCATCTTTACATATCAGCAAATCAGATTTTTTTAGTTTTCCCCGTGTTGATTTATTGTAATAATCAAATGAAACAAATTTGGGCGAAGTTAGATTTATATATCCAGATGTGTTGTCAATATGTTCACCTCCTAAAGACAAAACACCCTCACTAATAGATCCCACTCCACCTGTTGGCCTTGAACCTGTTTCAATTAAGGAAACAATTGATTCAAATTTCACCAAAGGCCACTTGCTCTTAATCTCAATCTTTTTATCAGCCGTAAGTTTGATTGCTTTGTTGAAACTTGTGCGGCTGAAATCTATCATATCGTGCGTGTTGAGGTAAGCGCAATATTTGCTTTGCGGCTCCGGCAGTTCTATTTGCTTATTGTCAAACGCAAAGCGAACTGACGCTGCAATGGTGTCTGTCGCATAACAGTCAGCGTCATTATAAAGCAATCCGCCCGGCTGACTGATTTGTATTCCCTCTGCGCCTTTTCTGTTGCTCCAATCATATCCCAAGAACTTTTTCTGTTCTGCATTGTCGGCTGGTGCTGTAATAGTCAATGTGATTTGGTCATGCACCAATGTAAAATATATCAGTTTTTCAGACTCAACTTCCTTAACTTTCTTGAAAAAGAACTCTTTAATTTCTTTCTTTTGTTCTTCTTCAGTACTTTTTTTGAACTTGTTACTTTTACGTTTATTTTGAACCTCTGTGAGGTTATCAAACCATGCTATGTATTGTGCAAAATATTCGTTCCCTTCAAGTTCTTCTTTCGTTGCGGTTTCCGTTGCAAACGACTTGTACAAATCTTCCGTTACATTAATTTTCTTAATGTATTTCTGAAAGACTTCCTTATCTTCCCACTCCTCAGAAAATTTTCCTGAAAGAATTGCATTGACGACATCTTTTACAATTTCTCTTCGCTTCGGTGGTTCGTTAAATTTTTCGAGGTAGAGAACAACCGTATTAGTGCCTGTTGCACCAAAAGTTTTGCTTCCGAATTGTGCCACAGCTCTAAGATGGAAAAATTGCAAAATAATTTCGCGTGCGCACATATAACTGTTACTGTCATTGCTTAAAATTGACGAAGGCAAAACCACCGCCGCAATTCCTTTAGGTTTTAATAGTTGTGCAATGCGTTCAACAAAAAGCGTTTCTATTTCGCTTCCGTCATTGCTTATCAGGTTTCTCTCTAAAAGCTCAAAACTGTTGTTTTTAAGTTTTAGATGTCCTTTAAAACCACTGACCGAATAGGGCGGATTTGCAACAAGAATATCGAATGACGAATTAGTTATTTGTTCATCGGTATATTGTTCCAGACCATCGCCAAATTTTATTTTCCCTTGTCCAGCCCCATTCATATAAAGGGAAACTTTTGCAACTCTTGCAAGACGATAATCTTTTTCTATTCCGAAAATATGATGTTCACACCAAGCATTTTCGCAAATTGCATCAACTTTGCCATTAACACTGAAATAGTTATTAATCGCTTCCACCGCCTCCGTGAGAAAGTGACCTGCTCCACAAGCATAGTCAATAACCTTCGGAAAGACAAAATTTTCATTTTTACGCACAATCTTATCCAATGGAAGACAATCCCATATAAATCTTGTAATTGGCATCGGTGTGAAGAACTGCCCTTCATTTTGCTTAAATCCTTTATTGAGTAGTTGCTCAAACAAATCACCAAGGAATTGATGTTTTGACGGATATACAATTCTGTATTTTTGGAATAGTTGAACAACTTCTACCAATATCTTTCCATTTTGAAAAAACAGTTCCTCATTATGCACATCCTTAAAAGCAAAATCGTTATTGCTATAGAATTTTAGAATCCTTATTGTATTTCTTAAATCTTCAATTGCAGCTCTCCGCCTGTTATCGTTTAGTTTTTGTGCAAAAAGATTTTCGGCATAGTCGTCTGACACATAATAAATCTCTTCGCCCATGAATTTTTCCATTCCTTCTTTATGCAGACGTTGCAGTCTGTCTTGCAGACTTTCGTATGAATCTGAGCCTACTTTATATTGAAATTCAACAATGTCATCATCTGACTTTTGCATTTCATCCACCAATTTACAGATAAAAAGTGCAACAAGACGATTGAACGCATTTTCTTTGTCACTAACGTTGTTATGACGTAAAATTTCCTCAAAACGATTTACGATTTTATCCTCTGACTTAAAATCTTCCAAACGTTTTTTTCTAAGCGGCGGTACTCCGATTTGGTACGCTTGCGAATCTTCGCCAAAGATTACACCCTTTTCATGAATAAGTTTGTCATAAGTTTCGTCCCAAACTTCAAATAAGTCCTTTACCGTTTGCGCATTTTCAAACAACCGAATAGATTTATCTTTAACGGATTGTTTTTTAACGTTTTCGTCATCAGAACAGTCAATGATATAATTTTCAAATGATAAAACTTCATCTTTGAAATCAGAAGCATAAAGCGAAAGCCATTTAGCAGAGCGTTCTTGTTGCCAATAAGAAAACAATTGCCCTCCATCTTCTTTTAACTGTTTCAAAGCTTTTAAATGTTCGCTGCCTGCAGTTTTACATTCAATGATAAGCAACATATTCTTGCCATCTTTGTCATAAACGCAAATGTCGGCTTTACCGCCTTTTGCGTCATGTCCAAGATTCCAACGTTTTTCAAGTTCTATATGTTCCGGACGATAACCCTTTTCAAAAAGGCGATGGACGCACTCAAAAACCACGAAATTTTCGGGATGTTCAAAATTGCAAGTTGTTCGATCATTAATTTTGAAACCTAATTCTTCGGGATAGAACAATTGTTTTTTCTTAAAATCTACGCTTATTGTACATCCTTCCTTTTGAGGAAATATTTTGGAATAGACATCATTATTTTCTTCAAATCCTAAGATTTCAAGAACTTTCTGAAAATTATCTTTCGTTATCATCTTTACGTACGCTATTTGCAGCGTCAGCAACTTACCGATGACAGCAGTATTACGTCAAACTCCTCCATATACGACAAGCGTGGACTCCACTTATCGCATTCTGAGGTGTTTGGCGTAACCTGCAAGTCAAATAAGTTCGGTCCACGCAAAGCGCAGACGTTCACTGAACTTATTCTATGACCTGCTTCTTCAAATCGCCAAACTTTCAGAATGTCTCGAATAAATAGCAAACGCTATAATTACTAATATGTTACTTTAAATCAAATCATAAAAAACTTTCGTTTTTGATATATTCTGGTGCAAATATAATGATTTTTTCTTTTAGACTGTAAAGGTTGCCGATTAATATATAAACTCCAAACAATCTAAAAACTTCACAATTCTAAAACTTAAGGGTTACCGATTATTCCAACTCTATACGAACAGCGATTAAACTTACTTTTCAAATTCCTTTTTTACTTTATCTCGCAACTCCTTTTCCCTCTCTTTAGAATAGAATTCTAAGGTAACGCGGCGGTTCTGCTCATGTTCTGGTTCTGTTTGTGCGTCTGGAATTCGAGGTTCGGTATAAGCCGCACCAACCGGAATTACTTTATCAGGGTCTGCACCTCTTGCGACTAACAGACTACGCATATATTCCGCCCTTTTCTGAGATAGTTTTTCATTGTATCTCAGACTGCCTCGGCTATCAGTATGACCAACAACTAAAAACGTGTCATTCGGGAAAAGAGAAACAAATTCTGCCATCTCATCCCATTGAGCAATATCCTCAGGTCGAGGAGCTACGCCCCAAAAACCAAAACTATAGTCCCATTCAAACTTTTGTTGCACTGCAGTAATATCTTCTACATTTTCCTGTGCCTTAGCCTCCTGACAAGCTACCATAGCAGTCGCACCAGCAGCCACTCCGATAATTTTCAGCGCGTTGCCTGCCTTCTGCTTTTTGCTCAATTGAGCCTCGATGTACTGACGCTCACGCTCGCAGTTTGGACACGTGCCTGCGCATTCTCCTTCAAAGCTGCATTCGGCAGGTGTGTACGGGATTCCGTTGGCTTCCGCAATCTGTTTTCTGACGCTTTTGAGCACTTCACAAGTTTTCTTGCCTCTGTTCATGACGAAACAACATTTTAATTTAAAACAACTTCGTGATAAATTTTAGTTTCAGCAGATAATAATATCATTGGTTTTCAAGCTCCCGTTGTATTTTATCATCCAACTCTTTCATTCTCTCCTTAGAGTAAAATTCCAGTGTGACACGACGATTTTGATAGTGTTCTGCTTCGGTCTGCGCGTCAGGAATTCTGGGTTCAGTGTAAGCTACGCCAACAGAGATTATCTTACCCGGGTCAGCCCCTTTTTCGACTAAATAACGACGAATCCAATCCGCCCTCACCTGCGATAATTTTCTATTGTATTTTAGACTACCCCTGCAATCTGTATGACCAACAACTAAAAACGTATCGTTAGGAAAAAGAGAAACGAATTCTGCCATTTCATCCCATTGCGCAATTATATATTCAGGTAGCCGCCGTGCAAAAATATACTCATAAGAATCCCATTCAAACTTTTGTTGCACAGCTGCTATATCCTCTACATTTTCTTGCGCCTTAGCCTCATGACAAGCAACCATAGCTGTCACTCCTGCCGCCACGCCAATGATTTTCAGCGCGTTGCCAGCCTTCTGCTTTTTGCTCAATTGAGCCTCGATGTACTGACGCTCACGCTCGCAGTTTGGACACGTGCCTGCGCATTCTCCTTCAAAGCTGCATTCGGCAGGTGTGTACGGGATTCCGTTGGCTTCCGCAATCTGTTTTCTGACGCTTTTGAGCACTTCACAAGTTTTCTTGCCTCTGTTCATTATGAAAAGTCTTCAAGTTATTTTTAGAAGAGACTAATTTTGCCTCTCTCAGTTTTACTTTTTCAAAGTTTCCAATCTCTTCATTGCAGGCTCAAATCCTTGTTCTGCCGAAAGCCTGAACCACCTTTCGGCTTCCGCTTCATCTTGCTGAACACCCCAGCCGTTTTGATAAAAAACACCAAGGTTCATCTGTGCCGTTGCATGACCTTGTTCCGCTGCAAGCCGAATCCATTTAAACGCCTCCAAGAAATCCCGCTCCACACCGAGACCTTCTAAGTAACACGTCCCCAAATTGAGCTGTCCCTCTGCACAATCCTGCTCTGCCGAGAGCCGATACCACTTCACCGCCTCCGAATAGTCTTGCGCAACACCTATTCCGTACTGATAAAAAAAACCAATATGACTCTGAGCTATCGCATAACCCTGGTCTGCAGAAAGCCTGATCCACTTATCCGCTTCCTGAACACTTTGCGGCACCCCTTCGCCCATTAAATAACATCTGCCAAGATTAAGCTGGGCCACATCATTCCCCTGCTCAGCAGAAAGCCTGTACCACTTCACTGCTTCAGAGTGCGACAGCGGCACCCCTGTGCCTGTGTGATAACGAACGCCAAGGTTATTCTGCGCATCCGCATTCCCCTGCTCGGCAGAACGCTGAAACCACTTCGCAGCCTCTGCATAGTCTTGCGAGACACCTATCCCGTCTCTGTAACATTTACCAAGATTGTTCTGAGCCTCGGCATCTCCTTGCTCTGCCAAAAACCTGAACATCTCCGCTCTATTTTCAGAGCTGCACCCCGCGTTCAGCACTGCGACCAACACCAGCAACACTCTGCTTGCTATCTTCAAAATTTTACTTGCCCTCATAATAAATCTCAATAATTTTCAGTTAACTTTTAGTTCATCCAACATGGTACAATCTGCACTAATACGGCTACTGCAATGTAAAAAATCAGCAAATACAAAACCTTGAGGCTCTGTCTGTTCTGCTCTTTTTTGTATAACAAGAAAAGAATAAACGACCAAAGCACACACGCAAACATGCCAAATCCATACATAAGACGACCGCCTGCCCATTTCTGCAAATAAAACAAAAGTCCGACGGCAAGAAGCGCAACAGCCATTTTAGCCAGAGGCTGAAATCTGTGACTCATTCCCTCTACCTCTTGCGGCAAATCCCTTTGATTGTTTCTACCAAAGTAAATAGAGTAGCCATACACCAACGCAACAAAACAAAGAGCTATCGTTGACAATACATCAAACATATAATTTCCTGCCGAACTCAATTTGTAGGCCACCACTAAAAAAAACACAACAGGAGCGAAAAAAAACTCCAAACGATCTAACAATTTCATTTCTTTAAAAACTATCAAAAAAAACAAACTTAAGCTCGGTTCAATCTCAACCAAGACATGAACCAGGCCTATACAAAAGTACAAAAAATACAATTATCTTAATATATGTTAAAAATCTTTTTTCCTATATTTTTATGAATTACTTTTGCGGAAACTGATTAATAAAAAAATGGAAGAACTTATATTTATCATTGTGCTTATTTTGCTGAACGGAGTTTTTGCAATGTCGGAAGTTGCGCTTATATCCGCAAAAAAATCGCGTATCTCAGCAGAAGCGAAACGTGGCAACAAGTCGGCTCAAAAAGTGCTTGAACTTGCAGAAAAGCCAGAGACTTTTCTTTCGACAGTTCAGATAGGGATAACGCTGATAGGAATATTGACAGGTATATTTTCCGGCAACAAAATAGCTGCCAGTCTCACTGAAATCCTTATATCTTTTGATGTGAACGACAACTACGCGCACTACATAGCTCAAACTTTCATAGTCGCTTTAGTAACTTTTTTTTCCATACTGTTTGGCGAGCTCGTTCCTAAACGAATCGGGATGGGTTCTGCCGAAAAGGTGGCTCTTCTCGCAGCAAGACCTATGAGTCTCTTATCAAAGGCAACCTACCCTTTCGTATGGCTTTTGTCTCAAAGTTCAAAATTAACTTTTAAAGTGTTCGGGCTAAAGTCAGAAGACAGCAAGGTGACGGAAGAGGAAATCAAATCGCTCGTGCAGGAAGGCACAGAAGACGGCGAGGTGCAGCAGGTAGAAAAAAACATTGTGGACAGAGTCTTCCTTATGGGCGACTTGGAGATAGGCTCCATAATGACGCACAAAAACGATGTGGTGTGCCTCGACTGCAACATGGACCCTAACACTATCAGAAATGTAATATCAGACTCGCTCTTCGGATTTTACCCTGTCGTGAAAAATAATTTCGACAACCTTATCGGCGTAGTGAATATAAAGGAGCTTGTGCTGCATATACATGAGACGGAGATGAATCTTGAAGAGCTGGCCCACGCTCCTGTTTTCTTCCCCGAAAACATGAGTGTTTACAAAGCGTTAGAGTCGATGAAGGAACAAGGTGTCAGCAGAGCGCTTGTGTGCGACGAGTTCGGCTCTTTCACCGGCATAATAACGTTGAAGGATATCCTCGTCGGGCTTGTCGGCAACATTGACGACACTGACGAAGAACCTGAAATCATAGAACGTGAGGACGGAAGCTGGCTTGTCTCCGGGCAATGCTCCATTCTTGATTTTCTGTCTTACTTCGACAAATGCGACCTTATAGACGACCTCGACTGCCATACCGTTGGAGGCTTGGCTCTTGTGCAACTGCAACATCTACCTAAAACCGGAGAAACTTTTTCGTGGAAGAATTTCAAATTTGAAATTGCCGACATGGACGGTGTAAGGATAGACAAACTGATTGTATCTAAATTGCCGTAAGTCAAATCATTAGAAGCAACAAACAACGATTTGATTCCGGCAAACCGCAATACTCTTTTTTTTATTCAGAAAAGACAAGTTTTTTATTGCGCGCACGACTATTTTGTATTAAATTTACGAGCCGTTCGGCAGACGAGGCTGACAGGCACTTGCACGCAACAGAAAAACACACCTTTCGGACTCTGTTTTTTGTCTGAATTTCAACTCCGGCCGGCTTTGCCTATTTGCGCCAAACGCCGAATATTGCAAAAACGGATAAAAAGTTAAGTCCCGTGCATCAATGCAGATATTTCATGTCCCGGCTTTTAAGTCCGGACCATACTATTTATAAACACTTTAAATCTAATTAAAAATTATGGCAACAGCTACAGATTTTCTAATGGATATTTCTGACAATATCTCTGGCAAACAGAAAATGGTTAAGCGCCTGTTTTCTGACGAAATTGTTCCTTCTTTGAATTTTTCAGAACCTATAGGTCTAAGAACGTTCCTTTCGGTCGTGGGGTCTCCTATCATCATCAGCTCGCTCGACATGGGCTTGAATACAGTATCCGACTTCAATAAAAAAATCGACGGACTGCCATGGCCTAACGGAGGCGCTCCTCTTGCCAAGACAGTGAACAAATCTGTTTCAGACTTCGAAAACATTGATGCTGACGATAAAATTATTGTATTGGTAACTGGCGGTTCTGACAACTTCAGATACGAAATGAGCGACGTCGCATACGAGATTAACAAGGCCGAAGGCAAAGTCAGACTCGTTGTGCTCGGCATCAATTTGTCTGAAGACGACGAAAAGGACGCTATCTCAAGCATTGAAAAATGCAACGGCGCATTTTGCAACATAAAGATGAACGACGATAATTATGAAAGATTCGAGGCTAAAGCGCAGCTGGAGACTTTCTTCAACGTCCTAAAAAACAAACCTGCCGCGCCAAAAGTTCAGGAACCAGAAAAAAACATCGTGAAAGAAGCACCAAAAGCCGAACCTGTAAAAATAGAGCTTTCTGCTCCTACGATAACAGTTTCTGAAAAGAAAGCGGCCGCAGAACCTCAGTTTGAATCAATTAAACCGATAGAAAAAAAGCAACCAAGTTGGCTGCACAAAAAGACGGCTGCAGAACCTCAATTCGAATCAATTAAACCGATAGAGGTAAAACCTGCAGATATCCCGAACGACTCAGAAAGTGCCGATGAAATCGACGTTTTTGACGTGCTCGCAAAAAACAACGAAGCCATAAAGGCTTGCTTGCTGAATAACGTAGAGGCGTTCAACCTTCTGTCTGCTCGCCTTGACAGCGCCAACGCAAAGATTGACAAATTAATTGCAGACGACAAGGCGGTTGTGATAGAAGAGGACTCGGAACTTAACGCTGAAATTGCAGACAAGAGCCGCGCCATTGTAATGCAACTTTTGCAAAGCAAATACCCTGAACGCGTCAAATCTGTAAACAATACCGAAAAAGGATACGACTTCCAAGTTTGGCTCGACAACGAAAGCGTTGAGTACCGCATCGCCTGCAAAGGTCTGCTTGACGAACAGCAGACATTCTGCATGGCCCGCAAAGAGTGGGAGGTTTGCATGAAAAACAACCGAAATTATCAGGTATATCTGATTAACAATATGTCTTCTCAGCCGACCGTAACAATCATAGACAATCTCATGGGCTGGCTGCTGAAAGGCAAAATTGTGCCTTGTGCTCCAAAAAATATGAAAATTAAGGCAGACACAGTAACATTAACCATCGTTAAATAAAAGCCAAGCGACCTCTAAAGAAATTCTTCAGGGGTCGCTCTTTTTTATGCAACTTCCATCTCTGCTCTTTCATCATTTAAATATTCAGGCTTTCCGCCTTGCATTCCTTCTGTCTGGAGGGCAGAGCAAAAGTTTTTCGTAGTATTTATTACGTCTTTAGAAAATCTTAAGTCAACTTACATAAATCAAGTCAATTATAAACGGTGAATTTATAGAACTCACCTTAAACCAGTCTCCAATCAGTCTATATTAAAAGTCTTTCCCTTTACCAGCCATGCCACCCCAAATAAAAGGAGCAGTATAGACTCAAATATCATTGTGAAATAACCTGGCAAAAAGCCAAACACCTCAGACAAAAGGAAAAACACAAGACAAACGACCATTCCCCAGCCGCAGATTTTAAATACAAGAGTCCGGGTAACACCATTGCCCTTTGTGAACTGCATAAGTATGTTCAAGCTGAATGAGAAAAAGAGCAAGCCCGCACTTATGTTATGCACTATCTGACTTGTGCTTGGAGTCAACTGAAACAAACCTATTGGCTCTTCAGGATCGAGCCAAACTGTATTGCAAGGGAAAAAGACAACGCCAAGAGCCAACAGGCCAGACACAAAATTTATTCGTCTGTCACTTTTGTCATACCCCTGATAAGTCATTAGAAATATAGCCGTGCAACTGAGCATCATTGTTAGCACAGGCGACAAATGATAGGTCGCGCTCAAACTATACCACCACTCTTCTGGCCTATTTTCTATAAAAAGGCAACTAGACACACACAACACTGGCAATAAGATACCTAGCCAGCCAATAACTTTTCTCTGTGTCAAATAAGACAACATCAAAGCATCTGCCATAACTTAAAACCGATTAAATTAAACAAACAAATATATTTTACCTTACGCAGTTAACGCAAAGTTTTCATAAGCGAATCACGCACAGCCTCAAAAGCGCCCTTGTTAGCTTCACTTACAGGCTCAACAGAAGGAGACTCCAATTTCAGCGGATTAATAGGATTTCCGTTCTTATAAACTCTAAAATCCAAATGAGGCCCAGTTGACAAACCTGTGCTTCCGACATAGCCAATAACCTCGCCTTGCTTCACATACGAGCCAACGGCAAGCCCTTTCGCATACTTAGACAAATGCAGGTACGCCGTAGAATAAGTGCTGTTATGCTGAATCTTGACCGTATGACCTCCACCTTTATGAAATCCCTTGGAAATCACCTTACCGTCCCCGATGGTCATAACTGGCGTGCCGGCCGGAGCAGCATAATCCACCCCGTGATGCGGCCTGCGAATCTTCAGAACCGGATGAAGGCGGCTATGACTAAAGTGCGAACTAATCCTCGAAAACTTCAACGGAGCCTTCAGAAAAGCTTTCCTAAGGCTATTCCCGTCATAATCATAAAAATCCAGACGGCCATTTTGCTCAAAAGGCACTGCATGAAAGTCCTTTCCGCAATGAGTGAATATGGCAAACCTGATAGAATCAACCCCCACAAAAAGTGTGTCAACCCAAGTTTCCGTATAACGCACCTCAAATTTGTCGCCCTTCTGCAGACCAAAGAAATCGATGTTCCACGCATAAATTTCAGAAAGTTCAAAAGCCAGCGCTGTAGGTGCATTCGCATCAGCCATTGCATTCCACAAAGACGACGAAATCTCACCTTTAACCACCTTCTCCTTCACCGTCACATTCTTTTTATGCTCCCAGACCTTCAGACTGTCCGTAAGACAAAAAACAATGCTTTCCGTCGGAGTTGACTCATATATGAAATACTTTCCGCACTTAACAGAATCACCCGTAAAAATAACACAATAAGGGTTGCCCGACCTAATCTTTTTTACGTTGAACACCTTGCTTGCGTTCTCTGCAAGGCTATGTATGCTCTGAGCCGAGACCCCATATTCAGAAAGTACGCTTCCTAATGTCTTGTTTTTAGGAAAACGCCCCTGTTCCAAATGCATGCTGTCCGTAAACTCTATTCCGTAAACCATCTGCTTCTCAGCTTTCTCTATAACCTCCAGCGTGTCATGCAGAGCCACATTCGTCAACGAGTCAACAATCACACCCTCTGCCTGAGACGCTCTTCTCGCATCATTGCATGAAAAGAGTCCCAAAACAAGCGCAGTCAACAATACAACACACAAACGTTTCATAATCAACACTAAAAAAAACACCAACCGCTATTTTCTTTCCGTATAAACAATATCTATACGAGGACGCTTTTCTTCAGGCACAGCCTCCGAGCCGTAAAAACAAACCGCCGTCATCCAATTCTCCTGATTATAGAAATAAGAGCCGTTCACAGCAGATATTGACACAGGAACCACAACCATGTTCTCCAAGTCAAAAGAAGCGTTTCCGTTCTTCATCCTCTGCATAGCGTAAGTGATGTCGAAAGAGTAAACCCCTGAAGTATCATACGCAGCAGAAAAAGAATTTATCTTGTCCGGCGACTGATTTCTGTAAAAGAAATTATCGATAGAATCCTTGTTGACAAGAAGCATAAAAGAATTAGGGTTCTTGTTAAACTTGGTCTCCCAATCTAATTTTTTTGTGTAAAGCTTAAGATACACTCCGTTGAAAGAAATCTTAGAAGTATCAGAACCATTCTTGGCTAAAGAGTCAAGCACAGTTTGGAACGGAATCTTCACAGACGTGTTAATTCCGGAAGGTGTAAACGTGTAAGACAGTGTCTTGTCGCTCTTCAGTTCGGCAAACGACTCTTTCAGATTTATATGTTTTATCACATCAGCGCGCTCAACCGCCTTATTCGCAGAGAAAAACACACCCAAAGAGAGCGGATTAAAGCGTTCTCCATTAGAGCCTCTCAACTCACGAGAATCCACGATAGTGTCACGTCCCTCGTAAGTCGTATGAATCTTAGCCTCGTAACTGTAATACAGATAAATCCCCGCAACCGGAATCTTTATGATACCACCCTCATTAAAGGAATGAGAAACATAAACACCCTTGATAATGTCGTTAAATTCAGACTGTTTCTTCACCCCGGAACCGGACGTGTAGATATTGGCCAGCTTTTCACCAAACTCCTTCGACAAAGGGACTCGCAAACGACGAGCCTTCGCCACCTGATAGACAAGCGAACCCAAAAGTTCGTCCTTATCACAATACAAAGCCGGGTCCGTATTAGAATAATATTTGACACCACCAGGCAATGTCCTGTTCAGGGCATACACATCTATAGCCTGCAACGACAAAGAGTCGCCAATAAAATCGTCAGAATATTCTGCATGAAAAAAGACAGAATCCACCGACAATCCGGAAGGCTCCGTTATTTTCAGAATATTGCCAAACTTAGGATTGAAGTCAGACAGAAGCGTATTCAGCACGCCGTTCACAGTAGAGTTTTTGGTTACGACAGTCGTGTCAGGAATAAACACACCGCCCAAACGTCCGTCTATCTGCGTCACGAATTCAGCCTGCGTCACGCCAAACTTCGGGTCTGTGTACTGCCCAAGAATGAAGTTTGCAGACTTGCACAGAGAAGAGTCCGCCAAAACACTTTCCGTCTGCACATTAACCATAAAAGAGGAGATGCTCAGCACATCCTCCGAAGGCTGAATCAAAGAACCCACCTCACCATTGTCCTCGCAAGCCACAAGCCCCAGAGCCGACAAAATAACTGCAAAATGTCTGAACTTCATCAAAATACACTTTTTATTTCACATTAAAAAAACAAGCCGGAAGCCTTACTTCAGCACATCGTCATAAAACGCGTTATAAGCGTCCACATAAGAATCCTGTCCGGCATAAGGCAAGAATAACTTACCCTCGCTTTTAGCATACTCAACGACGTTTTTGTTAACAACCTCGCTGCCTTGGATAACCCCGTCAGAATACTTGACAGCAAACTTAGCAAGGTCTTCAAACGACACTTCCTTGCCGACCAATTCCGCAACATCAGAACTTTCAACACCGTCGATTATCGCTTTTTCGCCAAACCTGCCGCTGAACGGCAACTTAAACTCGTCACCATAAACAGAATAAACAACCTTAGAGTTCTTGAAGAAAGGATCTGAACTAAAGGCAGTCTTTATGTAAAGAGGTGCCAAAGCCGTCATCCAACCATGACAATGAACCACGTCTGGAGTCCACCTCAGCTTCTTGACGGTCTCAAGCACACCGCGCACATAAAAGATAGAACGGTCTTCATTATCGTCAAACTCTCCATTTTCATCAGAAGTCATTCCTTTACGCTGGAAAAAGTCGTCATTGTCAATAAAGTAAACCTGCATTCTGGCAGACTGAATCGACGCGACCTTTATAATAAGAGGATGGTCCGAATCATCTATTATCAAGTTCATTCCAGACAAGCGGATAACTTCGTGCAACTGATTTCTGCGCTCATTAACACAACCAAACTTAGGCATAAAAGTGCGTATTTCACGACCTTTTTCCTGTATCATCTGAGGCAAAAACCTGCTTATGTTAGAAATCTCGCTTTCCGCAACATACGGAAACATTTCCTGCGTAATGTATAAAATTTTAGTAGCTTCCATTAACACTTTTTTATGTTCGCACTCACAAAAATGAGGTTTGCAAAGATAGTGATTTTATCCGATTTAGGCAAAATGTAGCACCACCTAATCGTTAATTTATGTTAAATTTATAACTAAACTAGACAAAAAAGTGTTTTTTCTTTTTCATTATTATATTATTTTGTTCCTTTGTACAAATTTTAACAGATTAAATAGCATTGGTATATGAAGGTCATAGAAAAAACATTTGAAGTTACAGGCGCCGTCAGTCTGCTTGAGTCGCAAGGCAAGACAGTCGGCTTCGTGCCAACTATGGGCGCTCTGCACGAAGGACATCTGACTTTAGTAAGAAGATGCGCGGCTGAAAACGACGTGTGCGTTGTCAGCATTTTTGTAAATCCAACTCAGTTTAACAACAAGCACGACCTCGAGACTTATCCGAGAAACCTCGAAGCGGACATCAAACTGCTGCAGTCTGCCGGATGCGACGTGCTTTTCGCTCCGTCCGAATCTGAAATATATCCGGAGCCGGACACCAGGCGCTTTGACTTCGGCACACTCGACAAAGTGATGGAGGGTGCTTACCGTCCGGGGCATTTCAACGGAGTGGCTCAGGTTGTAAGCCGTCTGTTCAACATCATAAAACCGACAAGGGCTTATTTCGGCGAAAAAGATTTTCAGCAACTTGCCATAATCAGAGAGATGGTCAAGCAATATAACGTTCCGGTCGAAATTGTAGGCTGCCCTATCGCCCGCGAAGAGTCCGGACTTGCTCTAAGCAGCCGCAACCAACGCCTTTCAGCTGAGGGAAAAGCGGCCGCACTTTCTATCTCCAAAGCTCTCTTCGGCAGCGTGTACCTTAAAAACGAAAAGAGCGTGAGCGAACTGAAGGCTTGGGTAATCGACAAGATAAACTCAGACCCTATGCTCGAAGTGGAATATTTCGACATCGTAGATGCTCTGTCTTTAAAGTCTATCGAAAATTGGGACGAAACTGACAACGCGGTCGGGTGTGTAACCGTATATTGCGGAGATGTGCGCCTTATAGACAATATCCAGTACGGGAAGTTCAATTAATTAAATATATCAAAAATGTTCATAGAGGTTCTTAAGTCCAAAATACATAGAGTTACGGTAACAGAGTCTGACTTGAATTACATTGGCAGCATCACGATTGACGAAGAGCTGATGGAAGCCGCAAATATTATTCCGAACGAGAAAGTTTTCATTGTTGACAACAATAACGGTTCGCGATTTGAGACTTACGCCATAAAAGGCGAAAGAGGGTCTGGTGTCATATGCCTAAACGGGGCCGCCGCCAGAATGGTGCAAAAAGGTGATGTTGTAATAATCATGTCCTACGCCACAATGGACTTTGAAGAGGCTAAAAACTTCAAACCTTCGGTTATTTTCCCTGACACTGCGACAAACAAACTGTTAAAATGAAAACGTCAAACGGGGCGACTTCTGTAAATTGCAATTTCATTCTTAACTCGGAGACTTTTGAACCCATGGTTCCTTGTCCTGATACGGTGTCGCTCTTTCTCTATATAATATGACAATCTGAGCAAGGCAAGGCTCTTTCAAGATGTTCCCGTCCTGACAATTTATAGAATTTGCAAAAAACAAAGGCTGCCAAGACTTCGATCAAGGCAGCCTTTTTGTATCTGGTTTTCATTACAACACTCTGTGCTCCTCCACCCCTTCTATGCACATTCCGCTAAGCGGACGCGAAGGACACAAATTTTCACAAGCTCCGCAACCTATGCACATTTCCGTGTTGACAGAAGGAATCCTCTTCCCTTCATAATCAATCATAGCTATTGCGCCTACCGGACAATGACGCGCGCAATTGTCGCATTTCTCGCCCTTGTTCGCCAAACAATTATCCTTATGCCAAACCGCAACGCCTATCTGAATAGAAGACTTCTCAACTACGGATATTGGCTTAATTGCTCCTGTTGGACAGACTTCAGAACACTTCACGCACTCCGGACGGCAATATCCGCGCTCAAAACTCATCTCTGGCTGCATGAAAGAATCCAAACTGGCCGACGGCCTCAAAACTCCGTTAGGGCAAGCCGACACGCACAACTGACAGGCCGTACATCTGCTTGCAAAGTTACGCACACTCAAAGAGCCTGCCGGCTTAGGCGACAACTCTCTCACCGGCACTTTCTTGTCTTCTATAACAGCAAGCCCGCCATCCAGCTTTTTGCTCTGTGCCTTTACCGCCGCTGCAGACACAGCCATCGCAGACACAGCTATAAACTTGCGTCGAGAATCATCTACCGCACCATCTGAAACCTCAGACTGACAAGTTTGCGCCTTATGCACAAACCTAACCGCCCCTTTGTTGCATTTATCTATACAGTCCATACACGCAACACACCGGCTATAATCTACAGAATGTTCTTTTGAGTTAATGCATGAGGCCTTGCAATTCTTTGCGCACAAACCGCACGAATTGCATTTTTCTGTGTCTATAACAATTTTAAACCATGAAAATTTAGACAAATAGCCCAATATAGTGCCGACCGGACAAACCGTATTGCAGTATGTGCGTCCTCCTCGCCATGCCAAAAACGACAGAACTCCAAGTAAAGCCAACGCCAAAGCAACGCCTATAGCGCTTTTCACCCAAACATCATTTTCATAAAAGAGATAGCTGTCGTTCGCCTCTGCCACACTCGCCAGAAGATTATTGCACAGTCCGTAAATAGGAGACAGAAGAGACGAAACTATCAGCCCGAAAGAGCTGTAAGGCTCCAACAAAGCGGCTATCCCAGCCAAACCCGGAACAACCATCAAAATAACATACAAGCCAAGAAGGACAAACCGCAACTTCTTCTTCTCCTTAGAGTAGGAATAACGGTTCTTTTTGAATTTCTTTCCGAACCACGCAAACACATCTTGCATCACTCCGAGCGGACAGATCACAGAACAATAAACGCGTCCAAAAAGGAGCGTCAGCAACACCAGAAAGACCAGCGCTCCGACATTAAGAGCCAGCAAAGCCGGCACCAGCTGAATCTTTGCCAACCAACCAAAAAAAACGCTGACAGTCCCTGTGAAATCCAAGAACAGAAGCGTTATCAACGCAAGAAAAACAACTGCAAATGCAATTCTCAATTTTCGTAACATACAATCCTTAAATGTAATATTATTTATACTTTAAAATCAATGCCTCAAAGGTATAAAAAAACGTTGAATTATTCTCTTCGCGCACAAAAAAAGACCCTTAATTTTGATTTTCAAATCTGACATCACTTCCTCACCAATGTAAAATGCCCGCTCAGATTATAATCCAGAAACTCAAGGTCTATGACATACCAATAGTCTGTAGAAGGCATATCAACACCATTATACGTTCCGTCCCACCCTGGATACTGACTATCGTACTCTACCAGCAATTTGCCAAACCTGTCATAAATTCTGATCACATAATCGTCATACTGCTCAATATTTTCAATCTCCCAAAGGTCTTTCACACCATCTCCGTTAGGAGTGAAATGATCTTCCGGTATAATAGGGATAAACACAAAAAAGTTTGCCGTATCAACACAACCCAATGCGTCCTCCACCACAGCCTGATACATACCGGCCTGCAGGTCGCTGAAAGTGCTGTCTCTGCTGAAAGAGTTCCCGTCAACACTGAAATAATAAGGTTTTGAGCCACTTCTGACAACTACATGCCCTCCACCCAGTTCCTGCTCTACTCTGACAATCTTAGGCACGTCGAAGATCTCAACAGAGACCGGCACCTCTTCTCTGCATGTTCCATACTTTATCTCCACTTTATACTCGACATTTGTATAAGGCCTGACAGAAGGATTTGAGACCGTGTCACTGCTCAGATAAATACGTGGTGTCCATTTATAACTCGCCCCCTCAATCTCTGTCACACTCAAACTAAACTCGCTCAGTTTACAGCCTGCGAAACTGAAAGAGTCCGGCAACGGCACAGCCATATCCTTGATTACTTCAGTCTTTATATATAGCGGACACCCATCCGCACCGACAGCAGTGTCTATCAGTGTCGTGTCCTCTTCAAAAACGACCCCGTCAATAGTCACAGGAAATCCTTCACAAAAATGCACATCCGGCCTCTCCTCCCAATTCGCGGGGAACGTGTCTACATTAACTTCAACAATCACACTGTCACAACCAAACCGACCTCTTATCGTGTCATAAACAAGCGCTTTGCCTTTATAATAGGAGCCATTTAACTCGAACGAATCATTCTGGCAGATAAGCACCTCTTTCTCCATATATTCAGGCTTTGGCAAAACCGTCAGATGCACTCCCACAATACTATCGCACCCGCAACTGTTAGCACCTTTGAACGTCTCCACAAAAAAGCCGGATTCAAACCGCTTCGCTCCTCCAAAATCATAACTCTCTCCATAGCAGATTGTATCATTAAAATAATGCTCCGTATATTTCCTCTCTATACTAAAAGACACAATGCTATCACAACCATTAGACGCGACCAAAGTATCCACATAATGACCAGTCTCCTTGTAAACCTTTCCGTCAACTATAACAGAATCCTTGCTGCAGAACTCGAAAGACATGGCAGTGTCCTTTTTATAAAAATCAGAGATATTAACCACCACATCAAAAGAGACAGGCGGCGAGCATCGGTCTAATTGTCCCCAAACCGTATAAGTCCCGTTCATCAAATAAGAAGCGCCTCCGATAGACGGATTCTGCTCATCGCTTCTGAAACCGTTCGGGCCAATCCAGTGAAAATCCTCCAACAAATTTGAATTTGCATAAAACCGCAACGTAGAATCCTCGCAGCCCGGCATCTCAAAACCGGCGGTTAGTTCCACAACCGGCTCCGGCTCACACTCAGGAAAAGCCTGCTCATTGCGGCAGTCTGAAAAATTCTCGTAGTACTCTGTGCCGTTAGTTATGTCTTTGTAACGTATAGATATAATGGACCCCCCGCCATACTCCCAATGAACCTCCAGATCCCTTATTTTACATATCGGATACCACTCCCGCTTATACACGTTACCGTTCCTCACAAAACTAAGAAGCCCATTCTTAAATTTAAAACCTAAAGTTGAAGTTCCCCAACCCGAATTCGCTCTCAATCCATTTTTATCATCCTCCACCTTATCCTCTATTTCAACTCGCCTAACCTCGCCTGCACTACGCAAAAAAGGATTTTTAGGTTCTGCTATAATGTCCATGCCCACAATCACAGAAAATCCGCTTAAGTCAGAATCTTCAGTTACAAAAAAGGACAATGTTTCAAATTCAATTTCAAATTCGTCCGTCGCGCAGCTTGTATCTGAAAAGTAAAAATGAGGCACTTTAAAAACATCACCATCATACCCTGGCAAAGCCGCACCATCTGCTCCTGAAAAAAACTCATCTGCTACGTAATAATCATAAACCTCTCCAGTCCACGAATTTTCAAGCGTTGCCGTCCATCTCGAAGTTTCCGCACACGTCTCTTGTCCGTATGCAGCCCCTACAAGAGACCAAAGCACACAGACCAAAACCGCGATCTTATATTGAAAACATTTACACAGCATAACCGAGTGTGCAAATATACAAAATAGAATCCAAAATCACAACGTAATTTTTTGTAAAATAATCAATTAACATTTTTTAACTACGAAAAGAGCGATTAAACAAGACATTCTTCCGTCATATCATATTGCCGTCCTTGCTCTCCTCAAACTGCTCCGGATATAGCACAACGAAACTATTGTCCGCAAAATATTTAGAAAGATGCATCGGCAACTTCTCAAAAGCCGGATTATACGATATAGCGCCCTTGCGTGAAGACAGCACCACAAACAAGTCATTGCTCCTCAGTTCGCGGGTAAGGATCAGGAAATCGTCCCAATCATCAAGCACTTCGAAAGAGGTTTCCACGCCAAACTTATTCCTCTGCGCCAATATATGAATCTGTTTAAGAGTCGGCTGAGGAGCAAAAAACACCGTAGTGGCGCCTATTTGCTTGCAGACATTCTTAATACGGTCATACCACTTTACAAACCCCACCTCAAATTCGGCCTTTTCAGGCACAACCACAACAAGACGCTTTATCGTGTTTATAGGCTGTATAGACTTGTAAATAAGTATCATCTGATTTGTGGCCTTCAACAGGTTGTCTGTTTTCGCCCCGAAGAAAGAGTCTGCGAAATGGGCCTTATGGTGCAGTCCCATAACCACTTCTGTTATGTTATTTTCCTTGATGGTATGGATGATTCCGCTTGTCACATTCACGTCGTAACGCATTATCATGCGCACGGTATTATCCGTTGCCGAGGCTATTTTCGCCGCCTTTTCAAGCAGTTTTTTCCCCTTGTCAACACTGCTGTTCACCGAACTGTCCGACGCCACATTCAGAGCGTACAGCGGCTCTTTGCTGCGTTTCTCCTTCAAGATCACCGCGAGGTCCATCAAACTGTTCAGCGTCTCCGGATTATAAAGAGTAATCAAAATCCTATCTACAAGCTTGCCTTCTTTCAGGTTTTCGTCTATATGATTCTGCTGCACAGCTAGCGACCTGGCCGCACGTTCCGTGGCAATAGAAGATATGGTGCAAGTGACAAGTATCATTATAATAGTTCCGTTTAGCAGGTCGTCGCTGAAAAAACGGATAAACTCTCCGGTTGAAGAGTTGAATATCACCGTTTTGTAAC
Source organism: uncultured Bacteroidales bacterium (assembly GCA_937915765.1). Taxonomy (GTDB): domain Bacteria; phylum Bacteroidota; class Bacteroidia; order Bacteroidales; family Paludibacteraceae; genus RGIG9379. Next base: position 32,989 of record CALGHE010000023.1, read on the forward strand.
CGATAGTCACAACCGCAAGCGTCGCCGCAGCCTGAGCGTTGCTCAGACCAAAGATCAGAAGCCCCTCGTCTTTAGAGAATCCGAAGGTTCTGCGAGTCAAAACTGCCGCGATGTACTTAGACAAAGTTGCCACCACGCACATGACCACAGCCACTATCAATGTTGTGAAGCCGGAAAAGACAACCCTTAAATCGATAAGCATGCCCACCCCAATAAGGAAATACGGAATAAAAAGCGCATTCCCCACAAAGTCCAGACGATTCATCAACGGAGAAATTCGCGGAATAAACCTATTCAGAGTCAGCCCCACGCCAAACGCGCCGATTATAGGCTCCAGTCCGGCAAGCTGCGCCAAGAAGCCTCCCAAGAAGACCATTGCAAGCACAAAGATGTATTGCAAAATACTGTCGTCGTAATGTTTAAAGAAACTTTCCGCAATCTTTGGAAAAACAAATGCAAGAACCAGCCCGAATATCAGCACAGAGACAAACAGTCTCACCCAAAAAGCGCTGTTAATGTCGCCCTTAGTAAACCCTATGATAACCGCAAATATAAGCAGGGCAAGGACGGTGGTTATCATCGTACCTCCGATAGAGACGCTCACTACCCTGTTTTTAGTCACACCAAACCGGCTCACAATAGGGTACGACAGCAAGGTGTGCGACGCATACATACTCGCCAGCAAGACGGCAGACAAGATTATATACTTTCGGTTGCTCATCGCGCTAAGAGCCAATTCCGGATCTCCTGGCTGAGACGGAATGTTCTTCAAAAGAAAATAACCAGAAACAGTACCGATAACCATCGGCACAATAAACGTCATCAGCCCAAAGAATATACTTTTTTCCTTATTTTTTTTGAAATCTGTGAGATCTATCTCCAAACCGGCCAAAAACATGATATAAAGCAGCCCGACAGCCCCGAAAAGTTCAAAACTCTGGTCTCTGCTTAGAATATTAAATCCGTTTTCTCCGAGTAAAATACCTGAAAGAATAAGACCTATGATGTGAGGAATACGGAAACGGTCCAGAAGCATTGGCGCGAACAAAATAACGAACAGCACCAATGAAAATATCAGTATCGGATTAGAAAGAGGCAATCCTAAATCTACATTTGCAAAAAATTCATCTAGTTTCATAAGAGACTTTTTTTAACAAATTACACTGCAACCCCACTTGTTTTGCAAATATATACAAAAAAAATCCATTATTTGAAAAAAACGAATAAAAACTACGACTCTTTTATCTAAAACCTTACATAGATAACAAAAAGACGTTTAGAATATCTGTCATAAAAACAGACTCCCAAACGTCTTTACCACTAGCTAAAATATCAATTACATATTAAACCTCATCTATAACACTATACTTGCTTAGTTTTAAGAACAGCTAAATTTAAAGGCTTTCTATAATTTCACTATTTTTTTTGAAACAATATTATTTCCATTAACAATATTTACAACATAAACCCCACAAGGCAACTCTTTACCAAAACGAAATTTGCCCTTTGAAAGATTCTTATATTCATTTACCACAACACCTTGAACATTCAAAACCGTCAAAACAACATTATCTTTAGCTATATTAACAACAAACTCATCCGTTGTAGGGTTTGGATAAATATCAAAGTCACACACTTTAATATCGGCGACAGAATTGTTTGTTTCTTCTACAATTAATTCTTTGATAAAAACTTTATCACCCCAACTGTGTTCTAAAATTAGGACAGGATATCCACTTGAATTGTCTCCAACTTTTTCAGGAATAGAGATTACGAATGAACATACTGTATCTTTTTCGTTTAATGTATAGCTATTCAAACTAATAAAACCATAATCTCTATCATAAATATGAAGTGAAATAAGCGCATCACAAGCACTAGTCTCATAACATTCATACGGAATCGTAACAGTATATTTTCTGGAAGAACTTGGAGCCAACTGAACTGTATAGTTCATCTTATCAAACATTTCAAATAAAATAGCGTATTCGCCATCCCCTTTATCATAAATATCAACAGATTCGTCAGGTCGAACCGCTCCTCCTTTATTTTCACAATCATTATCATAACACTCTAAACCTTTATCAAATTCAAGCAAATCTATTTTACCTGGTATTTTATGAATACTTCCATAAGGTTCTCCTATACGAATCACATCATCAATTTTGATATTATCTATCACAATCTTTTCTGATACGTAATTATAAACCTTCAAATAATACCTACCTCGCGACAAAAAGAATGTATTGTTTTGATATTGCTGCAAGATTAAAGAATTAAAAAAGACTCCTTCCACCCTTTCGCCTTTTTCGTCTAAAAATTCAACTCCTGCAGAATTTAAATCGTAGTCTTTAACACTATACAAACCATCATTTTCTACAACTATCGAATAAATAAACCAATCGCCTTCGTTCAGCACTAGACTGTATTTGTCTATATTTTTTTGAATCTCCACTGAGTCTGATCTATAATCGGACAATACTCCTGTAAATTTCTCCTCCAGGTAATAAGCCGCACCCTCTCCACCAAGATCAAAGTCTTCCGCTTCAACAACACAAGGCAATATATAAGCTTCTTTGTACGGTTTTGTTTTTTCATGAACTTTTAACGCGATTGTGTCTCGTATAATTATCAGACTATCATCTTGTGAAGCGACACCTCCATGAGCAACTTTTTCTACGTATCTGGCTATCAACTCAAATTTATATTCGCCTGTTTTTTCAGGAGTACCAGAAAACGATCTAGAAGTTAAAGTTATACCTTCGGGCAGTCCGCTTGACAACGAATCTTCTCCTATTCCTCGGGTTTCTATTTCAAGTCCACATATCGGCAACCTTTCCGAATACAACTCGCCAACAACCAAACGCTCCTTTGGAAAAGAATTCTTCCAATCTAAGATTTCCAAATGAACTGTGTCTCTAAATGTATTTTTTGTTGTATCCGTTAGTATTATTTCAAAATCATACGAACCAGCTCTTTGATTACTCCATGATAAGAAAATTAAGTCTATACTATCTCCCATCTCATTAAATTCAACCGTATTTTTTATAACCGCCCCCATAGGCAAACCTGAATTAACAGAATCACGCCCAAGACCTCGTGTTTCTACTGTATATGGAATGTACGACGTCACACCTTCAATAATAGGAATTCCATATTCTACAGTCTCCCTGCATTCGCCAATACGTGAGACTATCGTATCATGGAAAACAACAGGCTCTATGTATGTCGGAAGGAAACAAATATATCCGTCAGAGCTAAAATATCCAGAAGAGGCCATAAAAGATATTTGAGCATAATTAAACGTCAACTTATGCTTTCCTTCTGGCAGATAAACCATATATTCATCATAAGAGTTTCTTGACACAGTCTTCACCTCTAATTGTACGCCATCTAACATAACATTGAACCCATCAAAGGCTTCGCTTAATATATACCATCCGTTTTTTTCTACATCAACAAAATGCTCAATTAAAAAATCAAAGCCATATTCCTCATAAGAATAGAAATCAAACATATGTTTACATATTTCATCCGGTCTGTAAAAACGTTGCGGACAAGTTTTCAAGTGCTCAGTCAAATTTCCATTCATATCTTTGATAACATCTGCGTAATAAAGACCAAACACACCACCTGGTATCGTATTTACAACGGAATCCTCATCTTGTTTTTTCACAATCATTTCATCAAAAGAAATATTTTTATCAGTCACAACTTTTAACACATGCTTTCCTTTGGGCAATTTAACGGAATAATATACATAGCGTCTCTCGTAGATACTTTTTTCCTCCTCAATATTTGCACATCTGTCTGCAATATCAAACTCATATTTGTAATCTATAAGTAACGAGTCGTTCATATAAATTCTATAGTCCATCGTTTTGTCATAAAAATCACCATGCCTAATTTTAATTTCATACTCGCCGTCTTCTTCCACTTCTACGTAATAACGAATCCATTCGCCTTGCTCCATAAAAACAGACGACTCTCTCCAAAGATCTTTAATTGTATCTACATCATTATCGGTATAATCATGAAAAGCTACATTTTCTCCTCCTATCATAAAGTCCTCAAATTGAATTACCCCAGGTATTTTATGAGCAATATTATCTCTGATTAATTTTTCCACTGCTCGAATTTCAAACATTATAGTATCAAAGACTATTATTCCACTTGGGAAACAAGCCTCAACTACAATTTTGCTCAAACCCTCCTTTGTCGGAACGCCAGAGACAACTCCACAAGAGTCCATCACGATTCCCTCTGGCAAATAGCCTCTTGCCAATCGAAACTTTAAACCCTCTTCTTTGTACAACATTGAATATATTTTAGTTTCAAAATGTTGACCAACAAATCCTACACAAGTATCTTTAACATCAATTTTCAAACTGTCTATATTATATCCACAACGAAAGGTCATAACATCTCCTGCTTCACTAATGTCCCAAATGTCAATTCCCGAAAAGGTACCATCGTCCCACCTTGCCGACGGCTCATTATTGTCGTTAAATACTTGTTTCAAACCTTTTTTAAAACATGGATCGAAAAAATTTGCAGGACGACAATCTTCTAACTGTAAATCAGAACACAAAGAGGCATTTACATTATCTCCTTTAGGATTTACATGCCAGACAAAAATACCATCATAAGGCTCTCTTCTCACTTCAAGGTAATAACGTTCATCATTATCTTTTCTACTGCTAGATTTATAATAAACGGCAGCCTCTCCTACTCTATTTCGTAAAGTCACGACCTCTCCATTTTTCAAATTGGTTATATCTGTTTTTTTAAGCCAGCCCATCCAATCTAAACATAACGGAGACGGATCCAGAGGGGATTTTACTCCATCTGAAATAAATTGAGTGCCAAACCCATAAGTATTATTATTTGTATTTGAATGGGTATAAGAATAAAAATCAGGCCAACCACAAAGCAGATGTGCTGTTTCGTGAATGAAAACGCCCACAGTCAAATCATCTTCCCCTATGTTTGTAATCTGATAAGGATTTAATTTTGGTGCACTTTTGTCTATGGTAATACCAGCATAACTAGCATGCGGCCACAACCCCTCTCTCCATCCAAAATCAGGACATCCTGCATACATGATATTTATAGGTACATAATTATCACCCCGAGAAGGTGTTGAAACTCGAGATAAATCGCTTCTTTTAACATATTTATCCGACAAAATTATATCTGATACTGCCTCTAACAACGCATCTCTATTTTGTTCATAATGCAATTTCTCCAAAGGCAACGTAATAAAATCAGTCACAAGGTTCAAATAAGTAAGCTTTCCACCAGAAATACGTTGGAAGTACTCTTTTACAGAACAAGAATTACCAAACTCATTGTAATTATCCCCATTTAAAAACTCTTCTATTTGCTTTTTTGTGAAATTTGATTTGACATCTTTAAAATTGACCAATACGGTTATTCCATAAACTGTGTCAGGAAGAACAGTGACCGAACGTAAACCTGACGACGAGCTTCCGTCCGGGTTAAAGCCTAACCTTAATTTTTTCTCTCTTATTCTTTTATTAATAGCATCAGCAGCAATTCGAGTATGTGGTTTTGTCCGCAAAGAGATTGTCAGAGGAACCTTACCTCCTTCATACTTGACTCCAGACGACTTATACTCATTACCATCTGATGATAATAACGCGTAACATATCTCCTTCGTTTTTTCATCTCTAATCAAAATATAGCCGTCTATGCTTTCTACTTCATGGTAAAATTCATCACCATATACACGAACCGCGACCAAAGAGCCGTCTGGTTGTTTCAGACGGAAAAAATCTCCTGAATAATTGGCCGCATTACAAAAACACCCCATAGACAAAACCAACAACAATAATAAAATCCTGTTTTTCATAAATTCCCCTGTTTTGTTTTACTATTTATTTAAAAATAAGGTTAACTCAAAGTTCAATAGCCACCTTTAATCTCTTGCAGACAAACATACGTATAATATTTGAATATATTTTGTGCACTAATAAAAAAAATAACAAGCAACTAATATTTTCATTGAGATTGCTCGCATATCATTTCAAAACATCTTCCACAATTTTATATAGAGCCTTCAAAAATATAATCTAGCAAACAAAATGTCTTCTTAAATACTATCTCCCTAAATTTCATAAGTTGCCTTTGTAAATATTGTTTCAAACACCAGCATTCTTTCAGAACGGGTTCATTATAAAAACCCGCTCTAAAACTCCACTACCGTTATGCCTGCACCGCCAAACTGCACGTGCTCGTCGTGAAAAGAAGAGACTCCATGCACCGTATTCAGATACTCGCGTATAATCTGCCGCAACGCCCCCGTGCCGGTTCCGTGCAAAATACGTATTCTGTCAACATTCAGAATCAAAGCGTCGTCAACAAAATACTGCACAGCCTGCAACGCCTCGTCGCCTCTCATGCCTCTCACGTCAATTTCACGCTTAAAGTTAAGTGACCTTTGCCGAATATCTTCCGTCGTATCCACAGAGACAAACGATGAGCGCTTCATCTCTTTCTTAATTTGGGTTTTACTCACACGCTCCAACTTATCAACCTTAACCGACGTCTTCAACATACCAAACGCCACAACCGCGTTCTTGCCCTGAAGCTCAATAATTTCACCAGCTCCGTTCTGTCCCTTTATTCTCACGTTATCACCTATCTTCAAAGCCGCAAGTTCCTTAGACTGAGTCCCTTGACCTTTTTGCCTCTGTTTTTCTTTCAGTTTGGCTATCTTTTTGTCTATACTATTCTCCGGCACGTTTGCATCATCAGAGTTTTCACTTTTAAAACGTTCAAACTCCTTTCTTATTTCCTTAGTCTTTTCCTTTTCAGCCTGAGCCTCCTTAATCTTACGTATTGTGTTTTCTATCATCGCGTTTGCCTGCTCCAGCATTTGCTTCGACTCAGATTTTGCCTGACGCACCACCTCCTTGCGCTGCGCGTTAATGGCGGAAAGTTCAGACTCATACTTAGCCTCAAGTTCCTCTATTCTTTTCTCCTTCTGCCTGATATTCTGACGCTTAGTCTCCCAGTAACGTTTGTCGCGAGCTATATCCTGCAAATATTTGTCCATATTGATGTAATCAGCGCCGACCTTCTCCGAAGCCTCTGCAATCACACTTTCCGGCAAGCCTATCTTGCGAGCTATTTCAATCGCAAACGAGCTGCCCGGATTTCCTATTTCAAGTCTGAAAAGCGGCTGCATCAGATGCCTGTCATAAAGCATGGCTCCGTTCACAATTCCCTCCGTCTCTGTCGCGAAATGCTTCAGATTAGTATAATGAGTTGTAATGACACCAAAAGCCTGCTTGTTATTGAAATGTCCTAACAGACTTTCGGCTATAGCGCCACCAATCTGAGGCTCGGTTCCACCGCCAAACTCGTCAATAAGCAGAATAGTCTTCGCATTGCAGTTTTTGACAAAAAACTTCATGTTTGTAAGATGTGAACTATACGTGCTGAGGTCATTTTCGATAGACTGCTCATCACCTATATCTATGAAAATCTTTTCAAAAAAGCCAATGTGACTTCCTTCTGCCATAGGCACAAGCATACCGCACTGAAACATGTACTGCAAAAGCCCAACCGTTTTGAGACAGACTGATTTACCGCCCGCATTAGGACCCGATATAAGCAAAATCCGGTCGCCTTTGTCTAACGTTATATCAAGCGGCACCACAGACTTGCCCTGACGCTGATGAGAAAGGAACAGCAACGGATGAACCGCATGGTACCAATCTACCACCACTCTATTTTCTGTAACAGGAAGGACACTATTTGTCTGAACGGCGAACAAGGCCTTCGCCCTGATAAAATCTATCTGCGCAAGAAATTCATAGGAAAAGAAAAGCTCATCAACACGAGGCCTGATTTCGTTAGTCACAGATGTTAATATACGTATAACTTCGCGACGTTCCCGACTCTCAAGCTCACGTATTTTATTGTTAGCCTCAACCACAACTTCCGGCTCTATAAAAACAGTTTTCCCGGTTGCCGACTCATCATGCACAATACCCTTTATCTTACGTTTAAACGCCGGCGACACTGGGATGACGAGGCGTCCGTCTCGCATAGTCGGATTCACATCCTTATCCACAAAACCGTCGCTTTGGGCCTGCCTCAAAATCCCTTGCAAACTGCGAGATATAGAACTCTGCACAGCCAGCATCTCCCTTCTGATTTCCAGCAGTTGAGGCGACGCATTATCCTTCACCTGTCCAAATTTATCCAGAATCCGGTCTATGAGCGCAAGCAGTTCAGGAAAAACAAAAACATCGCCTGCAAGTTTTTTCAGATAATAATACTGTTCTTCCTCTTTATTGTTAAAAAAACGAACCAGCAACCCGATAGTCTCCACAGAACGTCTCAAATCAAAAAGTTCCGCAGAGTTAAGGTAAGTTCCCTCCACCGCGATTTTACGCAGGCTGTCCCTCACATCGTAGTAATTGCTCACTGGGAAATCATCTTCTTCCTGCAAAATGCGCACAAACTCAGCCGTCTGGTTCACAAGGTCAAGCACGACCTCATAGTCAGAAGAAAAACACATTTCGCTAACCTTGTCCCTTCCCAGCTGAGAAAGGCAATTTACGTTCAGCAAATCACGAATTTTGTCAAACCCTGTTTTTGTCTCAAAATTATCCGGATACGTCATTTTTTTCAATTTGGCGCAAAAATACAAAATTTAAGATTCAAACAGAGCATTTGTCTGATGTTTTGCAAAGAAAAAGGTCCAAACTCTGAAGTTTGGACCTGAATTTGTAACGAGAAAAACAATTATTAAAAATCAATTTCAAAACCATCCATTTCCCCTAACAAGTCATCAAATAATCCTTGAGGATCTTGAAGACCTTTCGCCAGAAGCTCAATAGTCATCGTGCCTTCTTCCTTTGTCATTCCTGGGGCTTTGTATTTTGCCTCCAAATTCTTTCCATTTCTTGTGTGAGAAACATAATCAAAATCTACATCTTTTACACTTTTTTCTCCTTCAATCGCAAGTTCTTCTGTTGGATACTCTGACTTTATAATCAAAAACTCAGACACTCCATTTTTAAAGGTCATTTTAAACTCCGCCTTTGTTCCATTAGACGCTGTTGCTGTTTTTGAAATAAATTCCTCTTTATCTTCATCATCGTCGTCACAAGATGTCAAACTAACTGTGCTGAAACAGCAAAACAACACTGCCAATACTACACTCAATCTTCTTTTAATTAATTCCATTTTCTTAAAATTTTAAAATTAAACTTATTTTTATTATCTGGTAAAATCACCATTCATAACACATAGTACAAATACCGTGCCAAAAACAGCTCAAATATACAAAATATTCTGTTAGACCAATAAAAAAAAGAAAAAAACTTCCAAAGTTCAAATGTCCAACTCTCATCTTTAAACTTTTCTTCCCTAAAAAGAATTTACGCTCGCAAACTTTAGTTAACTTTGCAAAAAATTTAATAAACATGACACTATCTTACGCTATAATAGGAACAGGGGCGCTTGGCGGATATTACGGAGGACGCTTGGCTAAGTCTGGTAACAACGTTCATTTTTTGCTTCATTCTGATTACGAATACGTAAAAGCCAACGGACTTAAAGTAAACTCTGTGACTGGTGATTTCATCATCAACCCTATCAACGCATATAAAAGCACATCCGAGATGCCTAAGTGCGACGTGGTCCTGGTCTGCATGAAAACCACGCAAAACCACCTGCTTAAGGATATGCTCCCACCTATTCTGCATGACAATTCGGTTATCATTTTGCTGCAAAATGGCTTGTGCCTTGAGGAGGAGCTTGCAGTTCAGTTTCCAAATCACACCATAATGGGAGCGATGGCTTTCATCTGCTCATCTAAAACCGGCAAAGGTGAAATTTCGCACTTCGATTACGGCAAAATAAACGCGGGCGTTTTCCAGCACGACAAAGAAGAGATTGTTCTTCAAATCAAAAACGATTTTGACAAGGCCGAGGTGCCGTTTGACATAGCGCCAGACCTGGCTCTTGCCCGATGGAAAAAACTTGTCTGGAACATTCCTTACAACGGACTTACTGTGGCCCTGAACACGACAACAGACAAAATCATGAAGTCAGCAGCCGCAAGGCAGCTTGTCATTGACATGATGAACGAGGTTGTTGACGCTGCTAATGCTTGCAACGTGAAGCTGGAACGCAATTTTGTGGATGAAATGCTGACTTTGACGGATAACATGACTCCATACTCACCAAGTATGAAACTGGATTTTGACAACCGTAGGAAAATGGAAATCAGAGCTATTTACTCAAATCCCATTGATAAGGCTAAAAGACACGGCTATCACATGAAAAAAGTGGAAATGTTGCAGCAACAGCTGTTCTTTATCGAAGAAAATATTATTTTTTGTTAAAAAAATCTAATTTTTCTCATTTAATTGAAATAATTAGCCGAAAAGGTTTATATTTGCTGATTGTTAGGGTGCAGCCTGCATCTTGCGGACTGAAAACAGGTCTGATTTGTCTTTTCCTTTTAAAGGCAGATTTCTGCAGGCGCTCACGGCTTTCGCCGCCAAAATGTCATCTATGCGAAAAACAGCTGGCTGCGATGGCTCTCAGCCCCGCCTCTGCAATGTTCAACAAAGACCATTGCCTTTATTTTTACGAAATGGCTAAAAAACCGATATTTCACTTTAATCCAAAAACAATGACGTATCAGCGTATCGACAACAAGATACGTTACAAGATACGGCAGTTTGGGTCATATTTGCTGACGAGCGTACTGTCTGGACTGGCTTGCTTCGTCGCGTTTGTCATGCTTTTTGATTCTCCGCGCGAAAAAATTCTGCGCAGCGAGAAAGCGCAGCTCGAAGCTCAGTATGAATATGTCAACAAGCAGCTTGTGCAAATACAGGAGGTGCTGACCGACATCCAGCAGCGAGACGACAACCTGTATCGTGTTGTTGTGCAGGCAGAGCCAATCCCTTACGAAGTGAGAAACTTGCAGTACGGCACAAGTGTGAAATACGAAGACTTGCGCAAACGCACAAGTTCGGACATTGCTGTGTCAACAACAAAGCAGATTGACCAGATAAAGAGGCAGCTGTACGTGCAGTCTAAATCGTTTGACGAAATTGTAGAGTCCGCAAAAAACAAGGAAGAGCGACTTTTGTGCACTCCGGCTATCCAGCCCGTTCTCAACAAAGACATGAAAAGGATGGCTTCAGGGTATGGTATGCGTATAGACCCTATATACAAGACTCCTAAGTTCCATGCTGGAATGGACTTCTCTGGAGCCCACCGTTCTGAAATTTTTGCCACAGCCAAAGGAACACTTACATTTGTGGGCTGGAAGCAGGGATATGGAAAAAGAGGGTGTCTCATCATCTACATGGCCGTAATCATTCATGATCCTTGTCCATACAGCTCCC